>NZ_JBVASJ010000004.1:0-306999 GCF_057813935.1 Pseudomonas sp. F220 | reverse complement strand
CGCGCTGACTAAGATCTTGATATTGCCCGACCTGGATCGTGGCGCGTTCTTCGACGCTGAGTTCTGTATAGGACATGGCGGCACCTTACCGGAGGGTGAGGTGTTGCACTCAGTTGTCGCGGCCGCCTAGTCATTTAAAGCTTCAGGCGAAGCTTTTTTCACGGGTTATCTTTTGTATGAGGCAGTAGCCGCGGTTCCTGACAGCTCGAAAAAGACGTTCACCATTGCTGGCACTTTTAAACTTGTCCTGTAGCCGGCTCAAGCACATTTCGAGACCCTGATACTGCTCCGGTTCTCTACCGATGCTTCGGATAAGATCGTCTTTGCTGACCACACGGTCGTCATGGTGCAGCATTTTTTTAGTAAGTGTGGCTTCTAAACCCGTTAAGACAACCTCAACACCGTCTTTGACCAGGGCGTTGCTGCCATTGTTAAGTCGCCAGGCTTCAGCGGATGGGAGGGGCACTTTAGTTGCTTGGGGTATGGCGCTATCGGTGTCATTGTTGGCTTCACCTACACGCGGGGCGATGCTATCAAGCGAAGTGTCTGGCTGGGAAGCTAACCACTCAGACTCCAGCGCTGACAATATAAATTGTGTGTCGTGTTTATTGGCGGGAGAGTTAATTCTGCTGACTTGCTGGAAGAAAAAATCCATAAGCTTAGGGACAGAAGAGGGTGGCTCCATGCCTTCGACAAACATCTTTGCCTGTGATGTACTGAACGAGTTATACCGTCCACTGGACAATATTGTCTCGAGCTCAAGTTGTGATGCCGGGCTATGGGTAACAACGACAAAATACTTTCTAGGGAGGTTCATACGGCTTTCCATTGCGCTCTCCTGACGGGCACTGCAAGTGAATAATTTAAAGGTTGTCGGCAGGGGAATAATAACTCCCTTGAAAGTAATCAAAGGGCAAGGCTCGCGCCAATGTATGGCTGACGGCATGCTCTACTCTGTCCGCTATAAAAGAAACTTTATTGTTATGGCTCAGTGTGACCATGCGCTCATAGAGTCGATTGAATAACTCCGGGTTATCATTGAATTTGAGGCTCAAGTCTAAGGCTGAAACGGAGATTTTTATATAGTCGAATAAATTCAGGTTTGTAAAAATCTCGACACTTTCATTGTCAAGGTTGTAATGGTCGAAAGCGATCTCTATACCGTGATCCTTCAACAAATACACATTGCGGAGAATTTTATTTTTGTCTTGATAACTGGCCGCCGAGAGCGGTAATTCATTCAATGCGATGACCAATGTCTGGCCAAAACTGCGCAGGGTATCAGCGGACTGTATCAACTCTTCAGTGAGTGCGGTATCGACGAGGTCTGACTGGGCGATGTAAACGAATCTTCGACTGAAATATTCTTCCACTGTGGAGGTGTTGCGGTCTTTTAGCGAGACGGCAATCAACCGGGTTTGCATCAATACTTCACTGTATATGCCACCCTTGTCGTGCGTCGGCGGTGTGCAGGATATATCAAAAGGAAGAGCCTGTCCGCCGTCGAAATGTATTCTTATTTCGCTACCGAACGGGCAGTCATCTCGTGTAAGGATCAATTGTCGAGACAGATAATGATCCGCACCATCAACTTGCGAGGTGCACCCAGTCGTGTTCATGAAACAATAACTCCCTGTATATTAAAATTGATCAGACTGAAGAGATCAGGCCTCTGCTTAAACGATATCCATGTCCGCGAATACTTTGAATGGCGTTGGTGCCAAACATATTTTTTATTTTCCCACGAAGGCGACTAATAGCCTTTTCCAAGGCTCTTGGGTCATAAAAATTTACATTAAGACCCATCACTCTGGCGATTTCATCATGGCTCAAAATGTTATTTTTTGTCTGGGTTAGCGCCTCCAGGACTTGCATTTCCGCAAACGATATTTCCAGTTTTTGATCGGGGCCATGAAGGCACATACGAGAGGGGTCCAGCATCAGATTTACTTCTCTTCGCCATTCGGGAGAGTTAAAAAAATCGGAAAACCCATCAAGATTGCTGTCAGGAGTGCTGGTCAGTTTAATACAGTGATCAGCCCCGGCAAGATAGTATTTCATCTTGTTGTAAGTGCCTTTACCGGAGATAACAACGGAAATTATTGGCGTCAGATTGTCGGCGCGAATATTTTCCACTACGGTCAGGCTCTCAAGGAAAGCCTGGGGACTGTCAATCTCGATAAAGATCGCTTGGTACGAACCGGAATGCTTGTTTTTTCTGGATAAGTGGCTGTAGCACAGTGTATCAATGGGTACATCATTGCATACATGGCTCGCTACCAACTGCCTGAAACCTTCGGCTGAAGTGGGGGTCCGCGCAACGGTGAGAACACTCCTCTCCTCCCTGATCTGGCAGTGCGTTGTAGTCGATCCTTTCCCTTTAAGCATCATGCTTTGACTCGGATTGGTACTGGCATTCGAATGTTAATGTACAAATTCCTGTATGTGACTGACGAATGCTAACATTTTCACGTATTTTTTAGATTGTTTTTACAATTTTCTAACAATGTTGTGGATCTGTCGTGGTTCTGTCTTGCCCTTCGCAGTGCCGGGCTATTGATGGGGTCGCCCAGGGTTTTCGATAGTGGCGTTATGCCTTCTTTGACGTCGCTGCTGTGTTGTTGTCCAATAAATACTCAGCGTGTGCCAGTGCATTCCACGCGACTTGATCTTCGTGAATTATTATGATTGGGCTCGGCTTGTTTGGTTGAAGTAATGGCGTCGTGCCACCTATCAATACAGTGTTGTCCAAATACCGACCTTAAGTAACTGTTAACGTAATTTTTACTATCGACTTTTTATAACATTAGCCCCGGATAGGCGGATTGATGCGCTTTAGTTATCTGTTGTTCTGGTAGATTTTGTCGTGAAAAAACCATAAAAATGTTAGGGGCTCTCTAGTCTGGATGAGCGTTATTTTTCAGATGTGTCGCTGTCTGCTTTTAAGCTCGAGATAATCAACAAGCCTTTCAGAGGGAAGGGTCTAACTGGGGGTAACGGATTTTTTGACCACCGCGCAGGTATAGATTTTAGGTGCTGTTGAAGGGCTTACGGAATTTTTGCCCAATATGAGTACGGGTCACCAGATCATTGTCGCGGATTTACTCGATTTCGGCGGTGAACGGGCCATGGCTTTCAACATCATCATCCAGCTGGGGGCCATGGTGACAATGCCGACGATGGTTGGTTCCGCTGTGTACTCTGGCCTCAAGTACCGCCACTTCTTCCAGGCGGGCGACTTGTCGGTGTTCGCCTTGGGGTTTGTGATTGCGTTCGTTTTCGCGATGATTGGCTGATTTTGGCGACGTGGTTGTTCGGCTGGGTCAATGGGTCGAATGTTCTGCCCTGGACGTCGACTCGATTGAGCCGCTTTGCTCAACTGCTGCCACACTGATAATCATCGGATTTCATCAGGAGATTGCAATGCGAATGCTCGATCTGGCCGGCGTATCTGTCCCTGTCATCGGCCAAGGGACCTGGCGCATGGGCGAGGATCCGCACCAGCGCGCCACTGAAGTGGCAGCGTTGCAGTCAGGCATTGAGCTGGGTATGACGCTGATCGACACCGCAGAAATGTACGCCGAAGGCGGCGCTGAGGAAGTGGTCGGCGAGGTGATCGCCGGCCAGCGTGATCGGGTGTTTCTGGTCAGTAAGGTCTACCCGCACAATGCCAGTCGCAAGGGCATCCCCCACGCGTGCGAGGAGAGTCTGAAGCGCTTGGGCACAGACTATATTGATCTGTACTTGCTGCATTGGCGTGGACAATACCCCCTTCAAGAGACGGTCGAGGCCTTCGAGCGTTTACGCGAAGAAGGCAAGATCAGGCGTTGGTGTGTCTCCAATTTCGACGTGGAGGATCTGCAAGAGCTGGCGTCTCCAGCCTGTGCAACCAATCAGGTGCTCTACAACATCGAACAGCGCGGCATCGAGTTCGACCTGTTGCCCTGGTGGCAGCAGCACCATCTGCCGCTGATGGCCTACTGTCCGATCGCTCAGGGGGGAGAACTGCTGACCAGCCCGACCCTCCAGCACATTGCCAATCTTCACGGTGTAACTCCCGCTCAAGTGGCGCTGGCCTGGGTTCTGCGTCAGGACGGGGTCATCGCCATCCCCAAAGCCGTCACGCTCGAGCATGTCCGGCTAAATGCCGCAGCCGCCCAATTGAAGCTTCAGACAGAGGATTTGCAGGCGATTGATCGGGTGTTCTGTGCCCCGAAGCGCAAGCATCCGCTGGCGATGGTATGAGCCACGCCATGTGAGGTTGAGTCAGGAGAGCTATTGCTCGGGAGCAACCACGCGGAATTTGATGTGGATATCGTTGGAGATGATGCCGACATCGGCCCATTCGCCTTCACCGATGCTGAAGTCGGCGCGGTTGAGGATGAATTCGCCATTGAATACACCGATGGAATGCTGCGGATCCAAGCTGATCTGTGCACTGACGTCACGCGTGTGGCCCTTGAGCGTGAGCTTGCCGCTGACCTCATAGCGGTTGTTGTTGAGGGGCTTCACACTGCTCGATTCAAATTTCGCCACGGGATATGCGGCCGTGTTGAACCAGCCGGGTTTTTGCAGTTCGCTGTTGGCGTCGCGGGTGCCGGCGTCGATGCTGTCGAGCTGGATGGTGAGCTCTGCACGGGCCGCTGCGGGGTTTGCGGAGTCAAAGTTGAGCTTGGCATCGAACTTGCCGAAAGTGCCGTAAACCCTCGCGCCCATTTGGGTGTAGGTGAAGGTGATTTGGCTGGCAGCCGTGTTCACTCGCTTGTATTCAACGGCGTGGGCGTTGGTCAAGGCGCCCAGGGTGAGTGCGGCGGCCAACGCGGCAGAGCGCAGGAATCGATCATTCATAACACTCTCCGGTCGGGGCGCGAGCTTCGTGCATTGAAGCGGCGTGGATCAGCCTTTGTTCTTGCGCGGCAGCATGCACGCGAGTACGTCGTCGCGATCAATGTAGTGATGTTTCAGTGCGGCGCCGGTATGGACGATCACCAAGCCAAGCAAGGTGAAGTTAAGCACTTCATGCAGGTCCTTCAGGCGGTCACCCAAGGCGGCATCTTTGGACACCAGGTCCGGCAGCGGCAGTACCCCAAACCACACGGTCTGGAAGCCTTTCGCAGAACTCATCAACCAGCCGCTGAGCGGAATCGCGATCATCAATGCATACAGCAGCCAATGTGTGGCTTGGGACGCAAAACGCGATATGGCCGGTATCGTCGCCGGGAGGGGCGGCGCGGGATGGGTGAGGCTCCAGGCGAGTCGTAGCAACACCAGGAGAAACAGGGTCACACCGGCCCACTTGTGCCATGAGAACAGTTTTATCTTGGTTGGCGAAATCGGAAGATCGGGCATGTAGAAGCCGAGCACAAAGGTGCCGATCAGCCCCGCTGCCATCAGCCAGTGCAGGGAAATCGCCGTGCGCGTGTAACGCTGATTCATGAGTGCTCCGCCTCGACCGACTGGAGTGGCTGGGCGGTCGAGGCGCCTGACCGTCATGGATTTTTTAAGTGTAGATGAATCCGATATCGTTCTGGTCAATGCACTGGACTACCGTGCGACGCCGGTGTATCGCGACCGTCCGTCAAATGGACGGCACGTCGCTGATCCGGGAATCTCCAATCGGTAGGGCCCAGCCCCACGGGACCTCAATAGTGAGGTGGGTATGGCTAATGATTCGGTGTCCCAATGTTATCCAAAGCGAACCAAATGAGATTGTCCTATCCTCAATCGTGACGAGAAATCCTTAAGGAAAGGAGGTACGTATGGCAACTGAACAGAAACCCCGACAGCCAAATGATCCGTCCAGGGAAGATGATGATGAAGAAGCTACAGAGCAAGAAAATCCGCCGCCGCAAACCTGGAAGCATCCAGACGATGGCAAAAGTCTGTCAGATCAGGATGAAGAGCGGCCACTGAAGCCCTGATAGCCAGAAAAACAGCCCCGCTATTGTGCGCAATGCTGTTCAGTTAAGAGAACGCTGCGACCCTGTAGGAGCGAGCTTGCTCGCGATGGATGTTAACGATAACGCGTGTTTACTGGCTAAACGCGGCGCTCTTGAGTCCATCGCGAGCAAGCTCGCTCCTACAATTTCCTTAACTGAACGGTATTACCGCTATTGTGCGGGGCTTTTTCGTCTATACGACGTCCACCCAGGGCGGGAGATTGCTATGAGATATCAATCGATAACGGAAGAGCAGTGGGCCACAGTCACATCCGCCGCAGAAGACGCGCAACAGCTTGAAAAATATGCTGGGAGGTTAACGACGAGGCTCAAGGCGCTTTTCGATGACGAACACTCAAAAAACAATCTGGGGGTAACCTTTGAGGTTCTTGAGGACGGTACTTCCTGGCGTATCAAGTCTGTGTTCGGTATCGCCAGGGCCACTCTCAGGATTTTCACCAATGAAGCCGGGATGTACGGAAAGTACCTCATTGAAAGGCAGAGCAAAGACCCTAAGGATGAGCCGATTTGGCAGCAGGTATGGGCACTTCATATCACTCTGCAAGGCTTGGCCCATCCAGGGGAAGAGGGTGCAGAGCCGATTCACCTGAGGGCTTCTTCTTCAAGCCATTCGGACGATGCAATCGTGCATTTGGGACTGTCCTTGCTCTATGCGTTAGGGCAGGAGTAGGGCTCATCCTATATGTTTCGACAGGATTTTAAGGGATCAAGCACGTGTGGTGGCTTGATCTCTTTTTTCATTTCGGGTTTGCGCAAGCACGGCCCTTGAGGTAGTGCAATCGGGTCGCATGGCCAGCCTATGCCAGTACGACGATCTGAAGAATACGCTCACGTCCATGTCTGCGTGGCTAGTAATGAACGATGGAACTACTTGATTGAGGCTCTTTGGGGGTATAGATCAATGCGGCTGTTTCATATCAAAAGGCCTGCATCTGATTTATTTCAACGTATGTACGTCATTTAATCGCGCCGAACTATTCCAGCACTGTGGCCGATGCAGTCCACCCCATAAGGGACTCGTGGGACGCCCGGCAGACGGCTTTCCAGCACCTGCGTCAATGATTCCCCCGGGTTCAGGTAGGCGTCGCCAAAGTCGGCGCCCAGCAGGTTGGGGTGGGTGATGACCTCAAGCAAACCGTTGGTTGGCGGTGGCGCATTACGCAGATCGGCCGGAGTACAGACGTGGTCGGCGGTGACTCCAGCGAGGCTGCGTAGACGCCGGTTGAGCAAGTTTTTGAACAGTCGCTTGCCGGGCCCGATATTTTGTCCAAGGTTGCGCGCCAATCGCAGCGCCACGCCCTGTCTGGCGGCGAAGCGTGCGAGGACTTCACCGATCGGCCAGATATTGTGTACGTGCTGGTGCGAGTCCAGATGACTGGGTTGCAAGCCCAGCTCCAGGCAGTGTTGCCATTGCGCCTCCAGCTCTTGTAGCACAGCGTCCCGGGCCTGGCGGCCAAGCCACAGACGATGGCGAGACAGGTTCAGATCGAATTCGCCGCTGGCGTTGCAGAACTCGGGGTGCCCGAGAATGGCTTTGCTGAGCGGCCGGCCATCAGTGAGGTTGAAGTGCAGACCGATTCGCCCTTGCAGCAGAGGGTGCTGTGCTATTGCGCAGGCGACGGCAAAAGCCGGCATGTTTGCCATCGCAGTGGCGGAGCTGATCAGTCCGGTCTGGAAGGCCCGCAGGATAATGGCATTCTCGTTCTGGCTGAGGCCGAAATCGTCAGCGTTGACTACGACTTGGTGAGGCATTTTGGTCCTCCAGCGTGGGGATGGTTGGCGCGGCGCCTTTGTCGGCGGTTCCGACCGGCACCGTGGATTTGATGATCAGCGTGCGGTTGTCATCCATGCACCGTGCGATTTCGCGGGTGACTGTCAGCACATGGCTGAGGTCGGCCGAACCGTCCTCATCTGCCGGTGTACCGACTGTGATGAAGATCAGTTCGGCGTGGGCGACGGCATCACTGGGCTGGGTGCTGAACAGCAACCGGCCTTCTTTGATATTGTCCTCCAGCATGCCGCAAAGCCCCGGTTCACGGATGGGTGGGACGGCCTGTTGTAGCTGTCTGATTTTGTTGATGTCGACGTCGACGCACAAAACCCGATGGCCGACGTCTGCCAGTGCGGCTGCTTGAATCAGGCCAACATAGCCCGTACCGAATACGCTCACGTCCATATTGGCGTGCCTCGCAAAGAGCGGTGTATGTAACTGGGATGAGGCTGTTGAAGTGGGTATAGACCAGCGTAGCCAAAGCGTGTCAACGAAATGACAGGTTCTTTGTGGTTGGGAAATAGTGTTGTTTCAGGCGCTTTGCCATCAGGAGCTTTGTGGCAGCGGCTTTGATACGTTTTTGAATCAAAAAAAGCATCGAAACTTAAGCGACTAACGGTCGTATCGCTTGATCTGCATAGCTCTTAGCACTATGGGCGTGTCAGATTTGAGTCACCTGTTTTTTGACGCACTCATGGATGAAACAGCGGTTTTCACTTGATGGTGCGATGCCAGTGTCTCAAGCAGATTAGTGATGGCGATGACAGAGATGAATCGTTGTCGTCAATTAATTGACTTTTTGGTGGCGTGGTGGGGGATGGTCGGCAGTAACGCTTGCGCATCTTTTCCTTCAAGCCCGTACGCCAAAAGTTCTGCGCGCGACGCCTCTGCGGGTGTTGATTTTCTCCGCTTGATTTAAAGAAAAATCCTACCCGCCTTCTCGAACTTCCCCGGCTTCATTCCCCATCCATCCCCTGCAAAGTCTCGCGCCCTATACCACCCACGCGAGGGATTGCGGATGTACGACCCAGCCACCTGCCTGTCCCGGAAACGGGCGTTGTGAATACCTCCATCGGCTTGTTGGTCTTCGCCGCCATGGACCCGAAAAAAACCGACATCGACTCTGTCCTCAACGACTTCAAACACTGCCTCAACGATTACCGGGCCTGGGCCGAAAGCTTCTGGACTGGCTGGGCGCTGGATGTCGAGCAAGTTTTCAAAGTCGGAGACGAGATCAGCCTCGTAGCGCCCAAAGACTCCCGCACGCCGGTCAGCATGGTGGTCGCGATGTGCCCCGCCAATGGGCCATTGACCCTGGTGCACATGTTCCAGACCGCACGCTTCGTACCCATCGGCAATACGCCGGTGATGCTCGAACCGGTTATCAATGGCCACAACGGTGACGTGGTGGTCGGTGAGCCGATTCACGAAACCATCGGCCCCAGCGGCATTCTTGAAATCCCCGAATGCTGGCGCGGTCAGCGCTATCGCATCACCTTCTTCCCCAACGTTTCCCAGAACCATGTCAAGGCGCTGTACACCTCTTATCAGGGGGTGATCGGTGAGCTTGAGGGTTGGTTACGCGCCGAGTGGACGAGCCAGTTTCAGCCGTTGTGGGCGAGTTTTTCCGAGGCCGGTCTTCTTGAGCGTTACATCGCCTTGCAGAAAGCCGACTTACAGGGCTTCGAGAATGCTTTGTTCGGTCTGTGGGATGACGTTCAGCAGCTCTATCAGTTGTTGGCTGACCTGAAACCGAACAGCGAAAAACTCCTCGAGTACCTCACCCAAGCCGAACTCGACACACTCCTGAGCGCCTCAAAGGAGGCCATTGCCAACGGCTTGTTGGTGCTCAGCGATGAGCCGCTGTTGTTTATCTATCTGTCGGCCATCGTCAGCTGGCTGCGAATGCTGCCACCGACTGATCTCATAGAAGTGTTGGCTGAAATTCGCGGCGAAGTGCTGATCAATCTTTTGCTGATCAGTTGCACTGCGGGTATTGGCTTCAAGTTGCGCATGAGCACCAAGGTGCTGAGCACGATCAAATCCGGGCGTGCTCGGCAGTGGTTTGCAACGTTGGGCGAAAAGCTCGCCGAACTCACCCGCGACCATCGCCTCACCGGCCACGCCGATACCCTCAAGCCGCTGATGGTCAATGCCCGGGGCGCACCGCTCGCACCCACCCCAAGCGTCCCACTCAAGATCGCACCCATTGACCCGCTCAACCCCGGCGACACGCCGACGCTGGAGGTGAAAAACCCCGCCGCCCTGGCACGCGACAAGACCGGGCGCATGACCAGCCTGAGCAAAAAAGAACACCACGACGACGCCCCCAGCCAGGCGAAAAACCCCGCGGGCGACAGCGCCGACACCGCTCGCAACACCGCCACCCACGGCTGTCCGGTATCCATGGTCACCGGCGAAGAACTGCTGACCCTCAGCGACGGTGAGCTGGACGGGGTGCTGCCGTTTAGCTGGACCCGGCTGTACCGCAGCAGTGCGGTGGAAATCGATTGCGGCCTCGGGTTTGGCTGGAGTCATGCGCTGGCGCAGCGGCTGGCGATCAGCGGCGATGCGGTGATCTGGACCGATCACGAGAATCGCCGCACCCCCTTTCCGCTGCCCAGTGTCGAGCGCCCGGCGATCCACAACAGCCTGTCGCGGGCGGCGATTTATCTGGGCGACGATCCGCAGGAACTGATCCTCGCCCAGGCCGGCGACGCGGCGCGGTTCTACCATTTTCGCGACGGTCGGCTGAGTGCCATCAGCGATGCCTATGGCAACCGGCTGCGGATCACCCGCGACCGTCAGGAACGCATCCTGCGTCTCGACAACGGCGCCGGCCGCGCCCTGCGCCTGCGCTATAAGCGCGCGCACATCATCGCCGTCGACTACCAGAGCTTGCACCCGGCGGACACCCTCGAAGCGGCCTGGCACACCGAGCAGACGCTGGTCAGCTACCGCTATGACGAACGTCAGCGGCTGGTCGAGGCGAGCAACGCCGCCGGTGAATGCGAGCGTTACGACTACGACGATCAGCAGGTCATCCTGCAGCGGCAACTGGCCGGTGGCGCGAGTTTTTTCTGGGAGTGGGAACGCGCGGGCAAAGCCGCGCGCTGCGTACGGCATTGGGCGAGCTTTTCGCAGATGGACGCGCGTTACGTCTGGGACGACCAGGGCCGCGTCACCGTCAAACACGCCGACGGCACTGAGGAGATTTACACCCACGACCCGCAGGCGCGCCTGGTGCGCAAGGTCGAACCGGACGGTGCCGAGCACCTTAAGGCCTACGACGACCAAGGCCGGCTGACGGCCGAACAGGACCCGCTCGGCGCCGTTACCGAATACCGGTATGACGAGGCCGGGCGCCTCAGCGCGGTATTGCCCGCCGAGGACCAGCCGACGGCGTTCGAATACCGCAACGGTTACGTCCACCGGCGCCAGCGCGGCCCGGCGCAGTGGACCTACCAGCGCAACGCGCAGGGTGCCATCACCCGACAGACCGATCCCAGTGGCCACGTCACCCACTACCACTACGACGACCAAGGTCGGCTGCTGTCGATCCGCCATCCGGACCACAGCCTCCACTCGTTGGGCTGGAACCGCCTCGGCCAACTGATCGAAGAACAGCTGCCGGACGGTGGTCAGCGCCGCTATGCCTACGATGTCCTGGGCCGGCAGATCAGCCGGCAGGACGAACACGGCGCGGTCACTCAGTACCACTGGGACGCCGTGGGGCGGCTGCTGCACACCACCTTGCCCGGCGGCGCCACCCGCGCCTTCAGCTACAACGCCTACGGCAAGGTCACCGCCGAGCGCGATGAACTGGGGCGTATCACCCGCTACGAATACGCCGACGACCTGCACCTGGTCAGCCGCCGGATCAACCCCGACGGCACCCAGCTGCGCTATCGCTACGACAATGCGCGGCTGTTGCTCAGCGAGATCGAAAACGAGTCGGGCGAGCGTTATCAGCTCGAGTACGGTCCCAACGGTCTGATCCGGCAAGAGACCGGGTTCGATGGGCGGCGCACCGCGTACGCCTACGACCTCAACGGTCAGTTGCTGGAGAAAACCGAGTTTGGCGAGGATGGCAGTCAACTGCTCACCGCCTACCAGCGCGACTCGGCGGGCCGCTTGCTGCTCAAGACCCTGGCCGACGGCAGCCAGATTCATTACCGCTACGACGGCCTCGGTCGGCTGGTCGGCGTCGACGACGGTCACTGGCCGCTGGAATATGAATACGACCTGCACGACCGGCTGATCACCGAGCATCAGGGCTGGGGCACCCTGCGCTATCGCTACGACGCCTGCGGCCGGCTCAATCACCTGCGGCTACCGGACAACAATAAACTCGACTACCACCACGGCCCCGGCGGCAGCCTCAGCGCCATCGACCTCAACGGCGCCCGGCTGACCACTCACCAGTTCAGCGCCGGTCGTGAACAGCAGCGCGAGCAAGGCCGGCTGCTCAGCCAGTACCAGTACGACGAACAGGGCCGGTTGCAGACTCACGCCGTGAGCCAGCAGGAACGCCGGCTTTACCGCCGCGACTACGCCTACAGCGCCAACGGCAACCTGGCCCTCATCAGTGACAGCCGCCACGGCCAACGCCACTATCACTACGATCCGCTGGACCGACTGACCAGCGTCCGCCATCCGCACGACGCACGCCCGGAACACTTCAGCCACGACCCGGCCGGCAACCTGCTGATCCAGGACCGCCCCGGCCCGGCCAGCGTCAAAGGCAACCGCCTGCTGATGCAAGGCGACCGCCATTACGACTACGACGCCTTCGGCAACCTGATCCGAGAACGCCGCGGCAAAGCCCAGTGCCTGATCACCGACTACCGCTACGACTGCTTGCACCGACTCATCGGCGTCACCCTGCCGGATGGCAGCCAGGCCCATTACCGCTACGACGCCTTCGGCCGACGCATCGGCAAAACCGTCGACGAGCAGACCACCGAATTCTTCTGGCAAGGCGAGCAGCTGATCGCCGAACGCGGCAGCCGCCACTACCGCAGCTACGTTTACGAACCCGGCAGCTTCCGCCCTTTAGCCCTGCTCGACGGCGAAGGCCCACACAACGCCTGCCCGTTCTACTACCAACTCGACCACCTCGGCACCCCGCAGGAACTCACCGACTACAGCGGCGAAATCGTCTGGTCCGCCCAATATACCGCCTACGGCAAACTCACCCACCTCAGCCAGGCCACCGAAGAACCACTCGAGCAACCGCTGCGCTTCCAGGGTCAGTACTGCGACGTGGAAACCGGCCTGCACTACAACCGCCATCGCTACTACAATCCGGACATCGGCCGCTACCTGACGCCCGATCCGGTCAAGCTGGCCGGTGGGCTGAACGCCTACCAATACACCCCGAATCCAACGGGGTGGGTGGATCCGTTGGGGTTGAGTACTTGCCCTGGTGGGGATGGGTGCAAGCCGTCGATTGGGGTGGAAGACCCGGCGGTTAAGGCGCGGGTGGATGAGGGGGAACCGACGCTCCCAGATTCCAAAAGGGAAGAGGGATATCTATATCGCGGGGATAAACATCATCCTGACGAAATCTTCGAACATGGGTTTAAAAGTAAAGGCGATAGCAATGACTTACTACTTCACTCCATCGACAGCGATAATCCACCGAGCAATTTTATTAGCACGTCTCCATCTAGAGACGTAGGGATTGATTTTGCTACAAGTTTTAACATGAGAGGCGGGTATCTGTACACGTTGCGGAAAATACCAGGTCGTGATGTAAAGAAAGAGCTGGGAAAGGAATATAAGTTTGGAAAAGAAGTCGAAATAGCAATATCTGAGCGTATAGATAGAGAGAATATTCTCGGCGCAACCCCTGTAAGGGCGGACGGTCGTAGTTCTGGATATACCATTTTAAATCCATACAGGAAGTAAAAAATTGAAAACTGTAAAGATATTTATAAGCATAAGTGGGAAGAAGCAAAAAGCAAAACTTATATGCGATATAGAAAAGTTAACCATGAATTTCATTATGGAAAATGGCTTTAGTAGAACCTATTCTGGAAGCGATTTCTATAATTGTTTTGGACATGTCAGAGAGGAAAATCCTGAGATTAAATTTCTTTGTAAAGGTTCGAAAGTAAATGTTCGTCCCTCCAGTATGTCGTCTCAAATGTCCCTGGGTGTAAGGGCATACGAGCTGACGTTAGGGAAATCCCCTTCACTAGATGATCTGGTTGATATTTTCGATTACGAAGAGAATGATTTGACAAATGATCCTAAGGTGCAAAAAGAATTTTATATGCGCTGGAGAGACTCGATAGTAGGGGGTGATGAAGACTAGAAAAGGGAAGGTAAAAATAAAGTAAATAGAGAGTGGCGGTTGTGTTGAGTTCTTTATGCTTGGTTGGGACGGAGAGTAGGGTATGGCCACAAGAGAAATAACGCTGAGTATTAATGGAATCACAGAGTTGGCTATAGTCGAGTGCGACAGGAAGGTACCTGCTCTAACCATCACCATGGCAAGCGGACTCAAAAGAACCTATACAGGCGAAGATATTTACATTTGCTTTGGATTGCTCAGAAAAGACTTCAAAGATATAAAATTTCTGTGTAAAGGAGCAAAACTGAACGTCCATCCCTCTAGCATGTCTTCGCAGATGTCCAGCGGAATAGTTGCATATGAACTTAAATGGGGGAAATCAAGTGAAGATGTGGTAAATATTTTTGACTACGAAGAAAACGATATTACCAATGACATACAGAAACAAAAAGATTTTTATCAGCGCTGGATGAATTCGCTAGGTGAATAATTAGATCGTCAGGCGAGAGAGCATTTGTGGCGAGGGAGCTTGCTCCCGCTCGGCTGCGAAGCAGTCGTAAAACCGATGCATTCGGTGTGCTTGGAAGAATTGGGTTGCAGGTTTTACGACCGCTGCGCGGCCGATCGCGGGCAAGCCACGCTCCTACATTAAATAGCGTTCCTTTGTGGGAGTCGGGCTTGCCCGCGATGGCGTTCTGTCGGGCTGACCTCTCACCATAGAACAATAATTCCTATAGGAAACCAAATGGAAACCACTGAAATATACCTTATGGTCAACGGTGTGAAAGAGGTTGCAACTCTTCGATATGATGCTGCTCATATTTTTATAAATTTTTCAATGGCTAACGGCTTCACTAAAGACTATGAGCACGACGACCTTTATTTATGCTTGGCAAAAATCAGAGAAGAGTTTCCGGATATCAAATTTCTCTGCAAAGGGGCAAAATTAAATGTGATGCCTTCAAGGATGTGCTCGCAAATGAGCGGCGGCATTGTGGCATATGAAGTCACAATGGGAAGGTCGGCGACGCGCGAGGATATAGTTAATATTTTCACTTACGAAGAAAATGACATTGCCAGCGATCCGCAAGAACAAATCTTGTTTTATGAGCGTTGGTTGGAATCACTTAAGAATAAAGGGTGAGAAACGTAGGGGCATATTGTTTGGATCGTCAGGCCAGAGAGCATTTGTGGCGAGGGAGCTTGCCCTAATGCCGTTCAGTTAAGGAAATTGTAGGAGCAGCCGGTCGACGCTCGATTGCTCGCGATGGACTCAAGAGCGCCGCGTTTAGCCAGTAAACACGAGTTATCGTTAACGACCATCGCGAGCAAGCTTGCTCCTACAGTGGACCACATTCGCTTAACTGAACGGCATTAGGGCTTGCTCCCGTTCGGCTGCAAGCAGTCGTAAACCCGGTGCATGCGGTGTGTCTGGAAGAGTGGGGTTGCAGGTTTTACGACCGCTGCGCGGCCGATCGCGGGCAAGCCACGCTCCTACATTAGATAGCGTTCCTTTGTGGGAGCGTGGCTTGCCCGCGAAGGCGTTCTGTCAGGCAAAGAGTTATCCGCTGAAGTCAAAGCAGCTACCCTTTGGGCGCATGATCTGACACCCAGCAATCACCCAAAAAAACGGGCGATATGGCGCCATCTGCGCCCGCAATCGCCGTCCGATCACGTCCATCAGGTCGCAGCCGTCGAGCAAAGGGATGGCGAGGACTCGGGCGAAGTCGTGCAGGACCACGGCATCAGAGTGGATCTCTTCGCGCATGGCGAGGTTTTCCAGGAGTTGGGTCACGGCGCGGATGCGGTAGTCAGCTGTTTCGTGCAGCACGTCGAGGGGGCCTTCGGTGTCGATCAACAGGGCGTGGAAGTCGTTGTCGACTCCGGTGATGGGCATATGGCGATTCATGGGCAAAAAACTCCACTTGATTAAAGAGATTTACCGATCAGCGAGTCGCCAAACCCGGTCGCCATATGGGCGACCGGAGGGCTATAAGCTTCATCCTTGGAGCGGTGCAAGGCGTTGATGTGGCGGCCGAGGTAGGCGTAGGACGTGCGGCAGACGCTGGTTGGCTGTGGGCCAGATATGAGGGGAGGTCAATGACTTCTGTGTTGACGGGGAGGGCCTCATCGCGAGCAAGCTCACTCCCACATTAGTTTTTGGTCGATCACACCATTGTGGTCTGACGCAGATTTAGTGTGGAAAGGGCCGTGCGACGTTCGCTTGTTCGCGATGAACGATAACGCGGTTGAACTGGCGAACTCAGGATGCGCGGCTTGCTGTCCAACACTCGCTACCACCCAAAACCATTCGGGGTGACCACCAGCGTAACCGCTATCCTTGACCTCACCTCCTGTCAAACGAGTTGCCCCCATGCTTCAGGTGCAAGGCGTGTTCAAGAGCTATGCAACGCCGCAGGGCCCGCTGGCGGTATTGCAGGGTGTCGACTTGCAGTTGCAGCACGGCAGCAGCCTGGCGCTGATGGGCGAGTCGGGCAGTGGCAAAAGCACGCTGCTGCACCTGATTGCCGGGCTGGATAAAGTCGATCGCGGCAGCATTCGGATCGGCGAGCAGCGGCTCGATCAGATGAACGAAGCGCAACTGGCGAACTGGCGCCGCACTGAGGTTGGCCTGGTGTTCCAGCAGTTCAACCTGATCAGCAGCCTGCGGGTGGAAGATAACCTGGCTTTTCAGGCGCGCCTGGCCGGGCGTTACGACCCGGATTGGCAAGCTCAGTTGATCCAGCGGTTGGGGCTGGGCGACTTACTCAAGCGCTATCCCGAACAGCTCTCTGGTGGTCAGCAACAACGGGTGGCGCTGGGACGTGCACTGGCTTCGCGTCCTGCTTTGCTGCTGGCCGATGAACCCACCGGCAGCCTCGACGAAGCCACCAGTGATCAAGTGCTGCAATTACTCCTGGAACTGCTCGACGACAGCCCCACCAGTTTGTTGATGGTCACCCACAGCCCTAGGGTCGCGGCGCGACTGGCAGAGAAAGTCGTGTTGCAGGGTGGGCGTCTGGCTGGCGTCGGGGAGGGCTGATGCAGGTTTTTTATGGAACCCTGAGGGCGCTGCTCAGCCATTGGCGACAGCATCCGGTGCAGTTTTTCAGCGTGTTGACCGGGCTCTGGCTGGCCACCAGTCTGTTGACCGGCGTGCAAGCGCTGAACAGTCAGGCGCGAGAAAGTTACGCGCGGGCCAGCCAGTTGATTGGTGGCGAACCCCAAGCCAGTCTCACTGCGCCCAATGGCGCGACCTTTTCCCAAGCGTTGTTCATTAGCCTGCGGCGTGCCGGTTGGCCGGTTTCGCCAGTGTTGCAGGCGCGACTGACGCTCAAGGGCCATGAAGAGCAACGTTTGCAATTGATGGGGATCGAACCGCTGTCGTTACCGGCCGGGTCTGCGGTGGCCGGGCAAGCGCTGGAGATGGCGCGAATTGTCGATTTCTTCAGCCCGCCAGGCAGCACCTGGGTCGCCCCGCAAACCTTGCAGGTATTGGGTTATCACGAAGGCGAACAACCGCTCACCGCGAATGGGCAACGCTTACCGCCGCTGCATAGTCAGGCTGACATGGCGCCCGGTGTATTGCTGGTGGATATCGGCTTCGCACAACAGCTGCTGGGCATGCCACAACAACTCTCGCGGCTGTTGCTGCCCAAGAATTTCGCTGCCACGCAGCCACGGTTACCCGCCGAATTTGCCGGGCAGTTAGTGCTCAAGCGCAGTGGCGAAGAAAACAACATGTCGCGCCTCACCGAAAGCTTTCACCTGAACCTTGATGCCTTGGGCTTTCTGTCGTTCGTGGTGGGCCTGTTTATCGTGCATGCCGCCATCGGCCTGGCGCTGGAGCAACGCCGCGGATTGATGAGAACCCTGCGGGCCTGCGGTGTCAGTGCACGCATGCTGATCTTCAGCCTGAGCGTGGAACTGGGTTGCCTGGCGTTGCTGGGCGGAATCGCCGGCGTCGTCAGCGGTTATTTGCTGGCCGGTGTGCTGCTGCCGGATGTCGTTGCCAGCCTGCGCGGGCTGTACGGCGCCGAGGTGGCCGGGCAATTGAGCCTGAGCCCGCTCTGGTGGTTGAGTGGTGTGGGCTTGAGTTTGCTCGGTGCGTTGCTGGCCGGCGCCAACAGTTTGCTGCGGGCTGCGCGCTTGCCGTTGCTCGCGCTGGCCAATCCGCAAGCCTGGCATCAGGCCCATGCCCACTGGCTGCGGCGACAGGGCTGGGTGGCGGCTGTTACCGGTGGGGTGGCGGTATTGGCCTTGTTGCTGGGTGACAGTTTGACCAGCGGCTTTGTGCTGATGGCGTCGCTATTGCTGGGCGCTGCACTGAGCTTGCCAGTGCTGCTCAATGCGCTGCTGAGCGTCATGCTCGGGCGCAATCGCTCGGTGCTGGGCCAGTGGTTTATTGCCGATTGCCGTCAGCAATTACCGGCCTTGAGTCTGGCGTTGATGGCGCTGTTGTTGGCACTGGCTGCCAACATTGGTGCCGGCAGCATGACCGCAGGCTTTCGCCAGACCTTCAGTGACTGGCTTGAGCAGCGCCTGACCGCCGAGCTGTACGTCAATCCAAACAGTGCGACTCAGTCACGTGAGATTCAGCAATGGCTGGGCCAGCAGCCGCAGATCTCTGCGGTATTACCCAGTTGGCAGGTGTCGATCCAGCTGCAGGGCTGGCCCGCGGATTTGTATGGCGTCATCGATCATCCGACGTATCGCCAACACTGGCCGTTGCTGCAAGCATTGGGGGATAAACCGTGGGACCAGTTGGCCGCCGACGACACGCTGATGCTCAGCGAACAATTGGCCCGTCGACTGAAGGTGCAATTGGGTGATCGGCTGACGATTCCCTCGCCGCAAGGTCAATGGTCGCCGCGGATCATTGGGATCTATGCCGACTATGGCAATCCCAAAGGGCATGTACTGGTCAACGTCGAGCACCTGCAACGTTTTTGGCCGCAGCTGGCGCCCAGTCGTTTCAACGTACGCATCGACCCCGCCTCGGTGCCCTCGTTGGTACGCGATCTGCAAGCGCGCTTTAGCCTGGACGACAACCGTATCGTCGATCAGGTGCAACTCAAGGGTTGGTCCACGCAAGTGTTCGAACGCACCTTTGCCGCCACCGCAGCGCTCAACAGCTTGACCCTGGGCGTGGCCGGTGTGGCGCTGTTTATCAGCCTGCTGACCCAAAGCCAGACCCGCCTCGGGCAATTGGCACCGCTGTGGGCGTTGGGTGTGACCCGTCAACAACTGATGCTGCTCAACCTGGGGCAGACCTGGTTGTTGGCGGTGCTGACCTTGCTGTTTGCGGTGCCGTTGGGGATTGTGTTGGCGTGGTGCCTGAACGCGGTGATCAACGTTCAGGCGTTTGGCTGGCGCCTGCCGCTGCGGATCTTCCCGCTGCAGCTGGCGCAGTTGATGGCCCTGGCTTTGTTGGCGACGTTGCTGGCGTCGGCCTGGCCGATGCTCAAGCTCTACCGCACTCGACCGGCCGATCTGCTCAGGACCTTTGCCCATGAAGACTAGGTTGCTGCGCCTTGGCGTACTGTTGTGGGTGATGTGGCAATTGGGCGGCTGCGATGACGCGCCCAAAAACACTGGAAGTTTTGCCGGACTGGGCAATGAGGTGGCTGCGTTCACGCCCGTGGTTCCCGGTAGAACGTTCAGCTTTCCAGCCGATCACGGGCCCCACGATGGCTTTCGCATCGAGTGGTGGTACGTCACGGCTAACCTCAAGGACGATCGGGAACGCAGCTTTGGCGTGCAATGGACCTTGTTTCGTAATGCGCTGAAAGCTGTGCCCGAGCAACCCGGTTGGGGCAACCAGACGATATGGCTGGGCCACGCCGCCGTGACGTCCGCCAGTCAGCATCACGCTGCCGAACGCTATGCCCGCGGCGGCGTCGGCCAAGCAGGGGTCAATGGCGCACCGTTCTCTGCCTGGATCGATGACTGGAGTTTTGTCAGCCAGTCAGGCAACGACAACCCCTTGGCCGACCTGCAGCTGCACGCCCGCGGGCAAGGCTTCAGCTATCAACTGCGCCTGACCTCGAGTAAACCCCTGGTGCTGCAAGGCGAGCAGGGTTTCAGCCAGAAGTCCGAACAAGGTCAGGCGTCGTATTACTACAGCCAGCCATTTTTTCAGGCGACGGGAAGCCTTGAGATCGACGGCAAAACGTATCAGGTCAGCGGCCCGGCCTGGCTCGACCGCGAGTGGAGCAGCCAGCCATTGACCGTCAACCAAACCGGGTGGGACTGGTTTTCCCTGCATCTGGATAACGGTGAGCAGGTGATGCTGTTTCGGGTCCGCGAAAAGGATGGCGCCTCGTATCTGACCGGGACCTGGGTATTTGCCGATGGTCGTACGCAGTCGCTGCGCGAAGGAGACATCAGCCTCACACCGCTGGCATCCTCCGATGTAGCGGGGCGCAAGATGCCGACCCGCTGGTCGATCAAAATCCCTGGCAAGCACCTGGACATCACCACGCTGGCTCTGAACGCCAACGCCTGGATGAACCTGCGTATCCCGTATTGGGAGGGCCCGGTGCAGTTGAGTGGCAGCCACACCGGGAGCGGGTATCTGGAAATGACCGGATATTGAGCTCGGTCACGGGTGAAATGCTCATCATCGTATAGGCTCGTTTTGGCACAGACGATGGTGGGCGTTCGTTCACCTTCGTGGTGCGCAACCTTTGCTTTCAAACACAAGGAATGTATCCCCATGAAGTCACTTCAATCTGGTGAGTTCACGCTAGAAATATTGTGTCCAGATTTATTCAGATTTTGTGCACGGACATAGTGCCCGAATTCCATTAAAATCTACCCGTTCGCCCAGTGTAATGGCTCTTTACCGGTGCATGGATTGCCAGGCCACCGCGCTGGGCGAACTCCCTTCTGATCGCTAAGCGATTTTCAAGCGCACACCCGATCTGGCGCGCTTAATCCATACAGACAGACTCACTCACATCAACCTTACGTCTTATAACTGCGCGGTCAGGCCAATGGCGGCAGATTGAGCGCTGCGCAGCACTCCAGAATCGAGCGACGTTGAGTGTCGGCATACAGCGCCAGCTCATCGATGGTCGAACGGCCCAGAGCTTTCTCGAATTCCTGCTGGTTCGATTGGGAGGCGTAGTGGCTTTGCGCGTCGTCACCCAGGTTGGACTGGAAGATACCTGCCGCACTGACCGGCAAAAAATCCTCATACATCAGCGGCTCGAAGCGAATGTAGTGCCCGCTGATCAACCCCTCCAAAGTCTCTGAGTTCGACAGATCGTCTCCAGCAGCCAGGCCCTTTTCGGTGACGAAGTAGCGGAAGTAGGCCAGCCCTTGTTGGCGCATACCGGCATAGGTGTCCGGGAACCCGGTGAAATGTGCTTCCAGCAGCGTGTTGTAGCGTTGAGCATTTTCTTCGTTGGGGAAATCCTTCAACTCATCGCGCGCGGCATTCAGCAAGCGGTCGTACAGCGCCCGACCTGCTGGCGTCAGCGCCGCGCCGCGTTGTTCGATTTCGCCGAAACGAGCGCTGTGGCTGCCGCTGCCCTGGCCCTGATCGACGAAGGCGATGGATTCTTCCAACGCCTTGAAGCTGGTTTGGCGCAACAGAATCGGGCACTCACGGCGTGGTGGGCCTTCGATCACAGCCTTGGGGGTGATGCCGTGCCTGGGCATTTGCGCCTGGACGACATCGATGTCCAGGGTGCGCGGAGTCAGGTGATTGATGTGTGGCCCTTTGAAGGCGACCACATCGGCGACCAGTCGGTGCTGTGCGCTCAATCGCTGGTACTGCTCGGCCGTGACGGTTGCGCTGTGATGCCAGCGGAAGGTTTCCAGGGCTTGTTCGACGAAGTCCTTGGCATCCTGTTCATCGAGCCCGCCCTGGGTTTCGGATTTTTCGATCAAGGCCAGCGCGGCTGGAGTGAAGATCGAGCGCTTGGCCAGGACCGACTGGGCAAACTCGCGCAGCTCGGGATTTTCGATGAGTTCCAGTCTGAGCAACGAGGTGAATACCCGAAACGGGCTGACCTGCAACGACGCCTCATGTACCGCGCGGAACGCGGTGGAGTGCACCGGAACCCCGGCGGGACTCAGGTCGTAATAGCCGACCGGCTGCATGCCCATCACCGCAAACAAGCGGCTGAGGGTCGCCAACTCCTGCGCCGTGCCAACGCGAATGGCGCCATGGCGCTCCAGGCCCAGCCGTTCGATTTCGCCGGCAGTGTGCAGTTGTTGCGCAACGATGCTGTCGGTGCTCAGCACCTGGGCGTTGGTCTGGGCTACCAGTTCCATCAGCGCGCCGTACAGTGGCACCTCTTCTCGGTACATGTCCGACATCGCCCGTGAAAAACGTTGGCGGATCTGATCAGGGCTGACAAAGCTCTGGATGCTCATAAACAGAATTCCCGGCGCAGTGAAATCGTGGGTTCAAGGAGGTTTTTCGTTGCCCGATTCTGTTCGGGGCCGGGGACGCTGACAAACGAAGTTTCTTCTGAACTTCATTCTGCAAATGACTGCTCGCGCTATCGGTTTAGCGCAATGCCTGATCCACCACCTCGATCCAGTGCCTGACGGGTGTGCGGCCCGCGCTGTCGAGGTGGCTCTGGCAACCGATATTGGCGGTGACAATCAGCTCCGGCTGGCCGCTTTCCAGCGCGTTGAGCTTGTTGTCGCGCAGTTGCCGGGCAAGTTCTGGCTGGGTCAGGGAGTAGGTGCCGGCCGAGCCGCAACACAAATGGCTGTCCGGAACGGCCGTAAGGTTGAAACCCAGCCGGATCAGTAATGCTTCTACTGCACCGCCCAGTTTCTGTGCGTGTTGCAAGGAGCACGGGCAATGGAAGGCCAGACGTCGCTCAGTGGCGCCGCAGACGCGTTCCAGCGGCTCATCGCGCAGTACTTCCACCAGATCCCTGGCCATCGCGCTGACCCGTTCGGCTTTGGCTGCATAAGCCGGATCAGCCTTGAGCATATGCCCGTAATCCTTGATGAATGCACCGCACCCGCTGGCGGTCTGGACGATGGCTTCTGCGCCGTTTTCAAGGTAAGGCCACCAGGCGTCGATATTTCGGCGGGCACGTTCAAGGCCGATGTCCTGAGCACCGAGATGATAGTCCAGCGCACCGCAACAGCCGGCCTGGCTGACCGGTGTGACGCTGATTTCCAGGCGATCCAGCACTCGCGCCGCAGCGGCGTTGGTGTTGGGCGACAACCCGGGCTGAACGCAACCTTCGAGCATTACCACCTGCCGCGAATGCTGCTGGCTCGGTCGCGCCCCTGCTGGCGGCAGGTCGTGGGGCAGTTTCGTTTTGAGGGTTGTTGGCAGTAACGGACGGAATGTCGCGCCGAGCTGGAGCAGGGTTTTGAACAGTTCGGGGTTTGGCGCCAGAGCGCGCAGGCCTTGGCGCAACAGGCGCTGGCTGGGTGAGCGCGGCACAGCCTGGTCGACCACCGCCCGGCCGATGTCCAGCAGGTTGTGATAGTCGACGCCGGACGGGCAGGTGGTTTCGCAGTTGCGGCACGACAGACAGCGATCCAGATGCAGCTGGGTCAGCGCGGTGGCGGGGTGGCCTTCAAGCACTTGCTTGATCAGGTAAATGCGCCCGCGCGGGCCGTCCAGCTCATCGCCGAGCAATTGATAGGTGGGGCAGGTGGCGTTGCAGAATCCGCAATGGACGCAGGTGCGCAGAATGCTTTCGGCTTCTTCGGCGCGGGGCAGGCGTTTGGCTTCGTCACTGAGGGTGGTTTGCATGCTTCAAAGCTCCGCGTACATCCGGCCCGGGTTGAACAGCCCTTGTGGGTCGAGTTGCGCCTTGAGTTGCTGGTGGTAGCGTAGAAGTGCGGGAGACAACGGCTGAAAAGGGCTGTCGGTAACGCCGTGGCTGTAACAGGTCGCGTGGCCGCCCAGCTCGTGGGCCAGGGATTGAATGCCAGCCGCATCGGATTTCAACCAGCGCTGGGCGCCACCCCAATCGATCAACTGCTCGCCGGGGAGGTTCAGCGGGCCGATGTTGTTGGGTAGCGACAGACGCCACAACGGCAGACCTTCATCAAAAAACCCTAGACGCTGCTCGTTCAGGTCTTGCCAATAGGCCGGATCAAGCCGCTCGCCGCCCAGCCGTTGATGGGCGGCGGTCACCGAACCTTCGCCGCCTTCAAGACGCAGGTGCAACAGGCGTCCGTCATGGCTGGCAGCGCTGATGGGCAAGGGTTGCTGGCCCCATTCGGCGAGTTTGAGCAAGGCTCGGGCGCTGTCCATTTCAAGAGCGATGCTCAGGCACTGGCGCGGTTTTGGCAGGACCTTCAGAGACACCTCGGTCAGCACCCCGAGGCAGCCGTAACTGCCCACCAGCAACCGCGAAAGGTCGTAACCGGCGACGTTCTTCATCACCTCGCCGCCGAAACGCAGTGGGTTGCCGGAGCCGGTGATCAACCGCGTGCCGAGCACAAAGTCGCGCACCGAGCCGGACCAGGGTCGACGCGGCCCGGACAACCCGACGGCGATCATCCCGCCCACGGTCGCGCCGTCGCCGAAGGAGGGTGGTTCGCAGGGCAGCATCTGCCCGGCCGCCTCCAGCGCCGCTGATAGCTCGCTGAGCGGTGTGCCAGCGCGGACGGTGATCACCAGTTCAGTTGGGTCATAATTGACGATGCCACGGTGGGTGCGGGTATCGAGCACTTCACCGGCCACTTCGCGGCCAAGAAAGGCCTTGCTGTTTGAGCCCTGGATCCGCAATGGAGTGGCGTTCTCGCGGGCCTTGTTAACCTGCTCCAGCAGCGTCGCGCTGGCGTCGAGGTCGTGTTCGGCAACCATCAGAAACGCTCCAGGTCAGGGAACGGCAACTGGCCGAGGTGCACATGCATCGCGCCAAATTCGGCGCAGCGTTGCAGGGTCGGAATGTTCTTGCCAGGGTTGAGCAAACCGTTCGGGTCGAACGCGGCTTTTACCCCGTGAAACACCTTCAATTCATCGCTGTTGAACTGCGCGCACATCTGATTGATTTTCTCCCGGCCGACGCCGTGTTCGCCGGTGATGCTGCCGCCGACTTTCACGCAAAGCTCCAGAATCTTCCCGCCCAAGGCCTCGGCGCGATCCAGTTCCTCAGGTTGATTGGCGTCAAACAGGATCAGCGGGTGCATGTTGCCGTCTCCGGCGTGGAACACGTTGGCCACCCGCAAACCGTATTCGCCGGCCAGTGTGGCGATGCCTTTGAGCACCCCTGGCAACTCACGACGGGGGATGGTGCCGTCCATGCAGTAGTAATCCGGCGCCAGGCGCCCGATCGCCGGGAAGGCGTTTTTGCGTCCGGCCCAGAACTTCACCCGTTCGGCTTCGTCGCGGGCCTGACGTACCTCACTGGCACCGGCCTGTTGCAGCACGGCGCGGACCCGCTGACAGTCGGCGTGCACATCGGCTTCAACGCCATCGAGTTCGCAGAGCAGGATGGCCTCGGCGTCCACCGGGTAACCGGCGTGGATGAAATCTTCGGCGGCGCGAATCGCCAGGTTGTCCATCATCTCCAGGCCGCTGGGGATGATGCCGGCGGCAATGATGTCGCCGACCGCACGACCGGCCTTTTCCACGGAATCGAAACTGGCCAGCAGGACTTTGGCCACCTGCGGTTTTGGCAGCAGCTTGACCGTGACTTCGGTGATGATCCCCAGCAAACCTTCGGAGCCGGTGAACAGCGCCAGCAGGTCGAAACCCGGTGAGTCGAGCGCGTCTGAACCGAGGGTCAGGCGTTCACCTTCGATGCTGAGAACCTCGACCTTGAGCAGGTTGTGCACGGTCAGACCGTATTTCAGACAGTGCACGCCACCGGCATTCTCGGCGACATTGCCACCGATGGAGCAGGCGATTTGCGAAGAGGGGTCTGGCGCGTAATACAAACCAAAGGGCGCTGCCGCTTGGGAGATTGCCAGATTGCGCACCCCGGGCTGGACCCGTGCCGTGCGTGCAGCGGGGTCGATCTGGAGGATTTTGTTGAAGCGCGCCATCACCAGCAGTACGCCTTTTTCCAAGGGCAAGGCACCACCGGAAAGCCCGGTGCCGGCACCGCGAGCGACCACGGGCACGTGACGCTCATGGCAGACCTTGAGCAGCTCTTGGACCTGCTTGAGGTGCTTGGGCAACACCACCAGCATCGGCGTGGTGCGGTAAGCGGACAGTCCGTCGCACTCGTAGGGCTTGAGCTCCTCCTGGTGATGCAGTATTTCAAGCTCGGGCAGTCGCTCTTGCAATGCCTTGAGCAGAGCGTCCTTGTCGACGGAGGGTAGGGCACCGTCGACCCGTTCGTCATAGAGGATATTCATCGGGGCTGACCCTCCAGAAACTCACAGTACAGCTGCGCGGTTTTAGCCGGTCGCTCGGCCATCGGCATATGGCCGCTTCGTCCCATTGCACTCGCTCGACATTCGCCTCCCGCTCGACTTTGTTGCGCAGCGCGTAGTCATCCACCACCTGCTGGGTGTAGCGGTGCAGTTCGTCCTGCTCGGCGAACATCTGTGTCCATGGGTACGAGGCAAACGACAGCGAGTACAGCGGCGAGGGCACATCGACCGCGGCGCCCGGGTAGGTGTTCTGGCACCAGGTGCCGCCGAAAAAGTCCCGCCGTTCAAGCAGGCGGAAGTCGCTGATGCCTTCCTTGAGCAAATTGACCGCCGCGCATTGGCCACCAAAGCCACTGCCGATGATCAGTACCTGGTAGGTGTGCATGCGCCCCCTCTCTTGATTTTTTGACTCGCGCGACCGCCGACATCGCGATTGGCTCCCTGTCATTTATAGTCAAACATTCACTTGGGAGGGCTCGCAGGCGCCTTTTTGAGGCGCTGACCGGTGATGGCTATTTGCCGTTGCCCTGATAAACTCCCAGCAAACCCGCACGTAAAAACCGGCGTCTCAGGGTCTGTTCAGCAGCAAAGAGGAGCTTTGGCCCCCATGCGACACACTGGAGGAAAGGGACTTTCACTGGCCAGGAGGCTGTACACCTCGCGAATTTTGGGCTTGGCGCTGGGATTCTTTTGCGTGGACGCTGCCATGTCTCCGCTCGATCCGCCGCGCTGGGTCTGGGTATTCATGGTTTTCAACGGCTTTCTCTGGCCGCATCTGGCCTTCCAATGGGCCCGTTTGTCGAAAGTCCCGTTTCACGCTGAGCACCGCAATCTGTTGATTGATTCGTTTCTCGGCGGTTTCTGGGTCGCCGCCATGCACTTCAATCCATTACCCACGGCGACCACGTTGTCGATGATGGCGATGAACAACGTTGCTATCGGCGGCCTGCGCTTTCTGCTGGCCGGTTGTGTCGCTCAGGTATTGGGTATCGCCACCGCACTGCTGATTTTTTCTCCGGCATTCATCCCCCAAACCAGCCCTCTGCAATTGTACGCCTGCCTGCCGCTATTGACGTTGTACCCCTTGGCACTGGGCTGGATCTGCTTTCGACAAGCACATACTCTGGGGCGGCACAAGCGTGAGTTACTGGCGCTGAGTCGTACCGACAGCCTGACCGGCCTGATGAACCATGGCGCCTGGAAGGATCAACTGGAAGTCGAATTCCAGCGTTGTCAGCGCCGGCAGCAAGGTGGGGCCATCGCACTGATTGACATCGATCACTTCAAATCCATCAACGACACCCACGGCCATGTCGCAGGGGACATCGTGCTGCGCCAGCTGAGCAAGATCCTCAGGCAAAACCTGCGCGCCAGCGATCTGGCCGGGCGTTACGGCGGCGACGAATTCTGTGTGATTCTGCCGGAGGTGCCGCTGGCCAACGCCGCTCAGGCCATGGACGCCCTGCGTGATCGATTCTCCTCGTTGGGCTATGAGCAAAGCCCGACGCTCAAGGTCAGCCTGAGTATTGGTCTGGCCGCATTCAACCCGGCGCACACCGATGCGACCCTTTGGCTCAATGACGCCGACCAGGCGTTGTACGAAGCGAAAACCACCGGCCGTAATCGGGTCATTTGCCGGGCGGATGGGGTGCCGTCTCAGGTCACGTTCGACCCGGTGTGAAGCGGTTTTCGGTTGCCGTATCCGCTGTAGAATTGGCTGGCAAGAAGTCACTCAATAGATCAAAAGATCGTCCGAACGCGGTCATTCTGGAAAATCGCGGTGTGACTTTCACGACAGCTTTGCGATCGAACGCAGGCTTCGCCAGCTGCTACAGGAGCGGCGGTGAGCCTTTTAGGCAACGACAGCCTGCTGCTGATGCGCCGCCAAGCGTACGGCACGGACCGAGTTACCCGGCTGCAGTTGCAGGCGCTTGGCGGTGAGGCGATCCATCACCAGGCTGTTGCCCACTAGCCGGGCCTTGGCGGCGGTGATGCGGCAGTTCTCCAGCCGGCGGTTGTGGATCAGCCAGATCGGCGCCCCGTCGTCCGGTGTGCCGATGGCCAGGGTCAGCGGCTGGCTGTCACGCACTGTTCGGATCTTCGCGACTTGCGCTTCGATGACCGGCCCGCCGTCGAAGATGTCGATATAGCCTTGATGGGAAAAACCTTCGGTGCGCAGGATGTGCAGCGCCCGTTCGGTGTTCTTGTGCACCTTACCGATCACTGCCTGCGCTTGCTCGGTGAGCAGGCAGGTGTAGAGCGGTTGACGCGGCATCAGCTCGGCGATGAAGGACTTGTGGCCCATCCCGGAAAGGTGATCGGCCTGGCTGAAACCCATCTTGAAGAAGTGCCGTCCCAGGCTGTCCCAGAACGGCGAGCAGCCGTATTCGTCGGCGCTGCCGCGCAACTCGGCGATGAGTTTTTCGCCGAACAGGTGCGCAAACTCCGCGACGAACAGCAGGCGTGAGATGGATAACAGCCGACCGTTGTAACCCTTACGCTGATCGGATCGCAGAAACAGCGAGCACACTTCCGATTGGCCGGTCATTTCATTGTTGAGAAACAGCGTCGGTATCTGCCGTTGGATGCCAAGCTCTGGAGCCGAATTGACGGTCAGACCGACCCGGTAGTTGTACCAGGGCTCACGCAGGCCGACGGCGCCGGTCAGCGCGCTGATGCCCACCACTTGCTGATCGTCGTCTTCGAGCACGAACAGGTAATCCGCATCGGCGCGCTCGACCTGTTCGGCAAAGGTTCGCTGTGCCCAGCGCACGCGGTGGGCCAGGCGCTCCTTGTTGGCCGGCAGGGTGGTGAAGCCTGGGCCTGCGCGTTGCGCCAGGTCCAGCAATGCGGGCAGATCGGTGACACGAACCGGGCGTACGATCATGATGCAGCTCCTTCGTCGCGCCGATCCTGGCGCGGTGGTGTTGCACGGGGTAGGGCGCGGCTCAAAGCGCAATCAGCCGGACCTGGCCGCCTTCGCCAAGCTTCAAGGCGGTGAGCATTTCTGTGCTCAGGCTGACCGGCAGACCGAGGGTCCAGTCCAGTTCGGCAACAATCGCCCGATAGTTTTCCAGTGAGTCATTGCTCACCAGGTACTCAGCTCCAATACCCGCTTGCGGGCCCGGGCGAGCGGTTGCCGTTTGGCTGCAGGCGATAGAGCGAATACTTGAGGTCCGGGCATAAAGTGTGGGACCGCCGTCGAAAATATCGACGTAGCTGTTGGGCTCGAAACCCTCGCGCAGGAGCCTATCCATCGCATCCTGGCTCGCCGGGTGAGCCCTGCCAATGCAGTCCTGGGCGCTCTGCGAAAGCATGGGGACATAGATTGGGTATTGCGGCATCAGCCGGGCAAGAAAGGTTCGGCTCTGTAGACCGCAGAGGCGCTCAGCCTCCGCATAGGGCAGCTCGAAAAAAGGCTTGCCGATGGCGTCCCAAAACGGTGATTCACCGTGATCATTGCTGTAACCGACGATCTCGGTAATGGTCGCCTCGGCGAAGCGCCGGGAATGGGCCGCCATGAATAAAAGGCGTCCGCGTGAGCTCAACTCGGCGAAAGGCGTTTGCGCCAACGTCGGATCAACATGAAAACCACGCAGCAAGGTATGCCCGCTCAAGTCATGACACATCGACAGGGTGGGAACTGCGTGCTGGATATTCAGTTCATGTGAGGTACTGGTGAACATCCGGTTGCGCAAGCTGTAAAACGGCTCCGGCAAACCGGTGGTTGCGACGATTTCCGAGCAACCCATCAGGCGCTCGTTGGCCGTGTCCTCCAGAACGAAGAAGTAGCTCTCGTCACCGTGGGTCTGAACATCGCTGGCGAACGAGGTGCAGGACGCGAGAATTTTCTCGTGCAGGCGCTGCGTGTCGTCCGGCAGCGACGTCACACCCACCAGGCTGTCACGTGCGAGCAGTTGCAAGCGAGGCAGGTCGGTTAACTCGACTGGACGTAAGACCAGCATGGATGCACTCCTGTATCAAAGGGTTCATCGAAGTCCCACCCGAGGGCGACGGATTTCGATGAACTTGACTATCACTGTCGGTTTCCACGCGTTACACGGACAGCCGCTGGAACACTTCCTGCGACTGCGCGAGGTGTTTTTGCGCTCCTGCCGGCGCTATTTTCCCTCCAGCCAATGAGTGGTGAATTCGGCCCGTAGCGCATCAATGCCCTCCAGACGATCGCCGAGTTGGGGGCTGCGCAATGTCAGGCAAGCGATCAGTGCCTCAACCTGGGCCAGCGCTGGTACCAGCGTATCGAATGCAGAAACCGACTCCACGGGAGAGGTGATCACCAGGTCGACCATTTCGCGTAACGGTGAGGCGTAAATGTCGGTGAACAGCACCACCCGGGCATGCCGGCTCTTGGCCGCGCTGGCGACGCGTAGCGCCTGGGACTGATAGCGACGGTAGTCGAAGACCAGCACGATGTCCTGACGTTGCACATCGAACAGTCGGTCGGGGAGCTGAGCGTTGTCTTCCAGGGCGAAGCAACCGGAACGCAGCAGGTGCAGGTGGTTGAGCAGGTAGTTGGCCAGGAAACTGCTGAAGCGTCCGCCAAAGCAATGCACGTGATGACGCGAATCGAGCAGCCATTCGACCAGGATACGCACGTCCTCAGGTTGGGTCAGTGCCTGGGTTTCGAGCAAGGCGCGGTGGCTGTCCAGCAGATAATGGGTCCAGGCATCGCCCTGTTTGATGTGTGAGCGGGGTTGCAACAGGGCACTGGGGGAGCGCAGGCGATCATCCATGTCGCTGAGCAAGGCGTCCTGGAACTCGGCATAACTGTTGAAACCCAACTTTTTGACCAGGCGCACAATGGTCGGGTCACTGACGCCGGCATGCTCCGCCAGGCGTGACATCGGACCCAACCCATTACGCGGGTATTGGTCCAGCAATGCGCGAATGACCTTGCGCTCCGAGGGCGTCAGATCAAGGGCGGGATAGGTGATCAACTCTCTGAGAGAGGGCATCCGGGCTCCTGCTGGAAGGGTGTGTTGTTTTTCTTTCATAATCCTTTAAAACAGTATTTGTGTGGCTCACGTTACATGTCTAGTGAATTTTTTTTATGCGTCGAGCAGGCCCGGAAATTGGGCGCAAACCATATCCGAACGGGCCTGCGGACGTTTCGCTTTCTGTTGTAGGTCAGTTCCCTAAAGCCCTACGCACAGCCCGCGATAGGCGTTGCTCAGTTCGACAAAATAGGAAAGTGTCTGCGACAAGTGATACAAACACTTCGATAGCGTATCGATTGTCATAACCCGAGTGATATCCCTTGCAAGCCACCCGCTTGACCCTGATCTGCCATGCCCGAACCGTCGCACAGAAGCTGGCGCGTTTTCCGTTGGACGAATCACTCGAAATGGATTGGCAAGCGGCGAGGGGCGCGCGGGCCGGTGCTTTCAAACGCATACCGCAATTGCTCAGCGCACCGGAGACCCGGACCAGGCAAACCGCCGAGCTGTTTGGGGCACAGATACAGATCGTGTCTGCGCTGCGTGATTACGATGTCGGCCGTTGGCAAGGCCTGCGCATTGATGACCTGCAAAAGAATGAGCCCGAAACACTTCAGGCCTGGCTGACCGATAACACCTGCGCACCCCACGGCGGCGAGTCAGTGGCGCAACTGTGCGAGCGGGTCGCCGATTGGCTCGAGACGTTATGCGGTACCCCAGGGCACGTTGTAGCGATCACTCATCCCTTCGTCATTCGCGCAGCGATTGTGCATGTCATGCAGTGCCCACCTGCGGCCTTTAATGTGATCGATGTCGAGCCGTTGTCGGCGACTGAGTTGCGGTTTAATGGTCGGTGGCGGCTGCGCTTGCAGGAAAACGGGTCAGATGCGGAGACGATCACCCCATGAAAAAGATCCTGATCATCGGCATCGGCGCCGGTAACCCTGAATACATCACCATTCAGGCGGTCAACGCGCTGAATCGGGTCGACGTGTTTTTCATCATGGACAAGGGCCAGAGCAAAGAGAAACTCACCGACCTGCGCCATGATATCTGTGAGCGCTACATCAACGATCACGACTACCGCTTCGTCGAGGCCCACAGCCCAGAACGAGCCCGTGGCGACGTGGATTACAGCGCAAGCGTCCATGATCTGAACCGCGACAAGCAGCAGACCTTCGAGCGGTTGATCACCTTTGAGATGGCGGACGACGAATGTGCGGCGTTTCTGGTGTGGGGCGATCCTGCTCTGTACGACAGCACCATCAGAATTTTGCAGGCGATCCTCGCGAGCGGTCGTTGCTCCTTCGACTTCGAGGTCATACCCGGCATCAGCAGCGTCCAGGCACTGGCGGCGCAGCACAAGGTGCCGTTGAACAGCATCGGCCGATCGGTCGAAATCACCACCGGGCGCAGGCTTGCTGCCGGGTTGGTCAGCGATGCCGATAGCGTCGTGGTGATGCTCGATGCCGAAGATTCCTATCAGCAGGTGACTGATCAGGACCTGGATATCTATTGGGGCGCTTACCTGGGTACGCCGGATGAAATCCTGATTGCCGGCAAGCTGAAGGATGTTGCCGACGAGATCGAGCGGGTGCGTAAAGCGGCGCGTCAGGCCAATGGCTGGATTATGGATACCTATTTGTTGCGTAAGCCTGAGGGGCCGCAGGACTGAGCGGTGTCTAGCCTCGCCGGTGGCGGGTGTGTTGTTGCCTGGCCATGTCATTTGGGCAACTGGCATTGCTCAGTGGCTGAACTATAAGAAATACCAGGGAAAGTTTTTGATGCGACGGGCCCGCAGGCAGGCGGTGCCTTCCAAACGCCGCTTAATCCAGCTCGACACCCATACGCAGGTATCACCATGCAAACCCGTCTCGGATTCGCTCTCGCGCCGTTTCTGCTCGGTCTTTGCGCAGCCGCCACTCTGGGAGGCTGCGCCAGCTCCCAGGATCAATCCGCCAACAGACAAATCGAGCAAAAGGCGCAAAAGGAGCAAAAGGCGCCGTCTGACGCCGAGCCCGCGGTTGCAATCCCGGCCCCGGTCTCGAAAGGGTGCCAGACCACCAAGAGCCCGGAAGTCAAAGGCGTTGCAACACAGGAGGGGCAGACCACCAGCACCTCCTCGACAGTGTGTGTCACTCAGTGACGGTACTGATCACCCTCATAGGGCAGCAGCTTCCTGAAGGTTTCCACCAGCGGCCGCAATTGATCCGATGCCGGGCCGCCCATAATGGCGTGGTAAACGAAATCCACGGCACTTCCCGCAGCACCACGCCGGGTGCATCCTTGCGGGTCGACGATGGTATGGTCGACAGCATGGCGATCTGAAACCTTTATTCTTTTTGATTTTCTGGAGAGCGGTTCATGGCTAACGCATCGGAATTCATCGATATCCCGGCTTCGGCCGAACAGGTTTGGCGATTGATTGGCGGCTTCAATTCGCTGCCGGACTGGTTACCCTTCATCCCGAAAAGTGAACTCAGCGATGGCGGCCGCGTGCGCAGCCTGCAAACGCTGGACGGTTTGGTGATCGTCGAGCGTCTTGAGACCTTCGACAATGCGGCGCGTTCCTACAGCTATTCGATCAGTCAGGCACCGTTTCCGGTAACTGATTACCTGGCCACATTGCGCGTCGAAAACCTGGAAAGCGGGCAGACCTCGCGAGTCACCTGGTCGGGGCGCTTCACACCGGTCGGTGTGAGCGATGCGGCGGCGGTGGAGTTGTTTACCGGCATCTACCGTGAAGGCCTGGAGGCGTTGCGGGCCAATTTTCCGGACTGAACTGTGTGGGGCAGGGCCCCAAAAGATCGAAGGCTGCGCCTACAGGGGCACAGCGTTCGCTTAACTGACTGGCATTAGGCTATAGGCCCGGATTTATTTCTTATGTTTCATTAGCCAGTAAGCAGCAGGCAACACCAGCATCGATAGCAACGGCGCGGTGATCATCCCGCCGACCATTGGCGCGGCGATGCGCTTCATGACTTCTGAACCGGCCCCGCTTCCCCACAAAATTGGCAGTAAACCCGCGATGATCACGGCCACGGTCATCACTTTGGGTCTGACACGCAGCACCGCCCCCTCACGTATTGATTCCAGCAGGCTCTGGTTATCGTCTTGCCCCGCATCCAGTCGCGACATCCAGGCATTTTTCAAATAGAGCAGCATGATCACGCCAAATTCGGCAGAAACCCCGGCCAACGCAATAAAGCCCACCCCGGTGGCAACCGATAGATTGAAGCCAAGTGCGTAGAGCAGCCACACACCGCCTGACAGGGCAAACGGCAACGTGACCATGATCAACAGCGCCTCACTGAATCGACTGAAGGTTAAATAGAGCAACACGAAAATAATCAGCACAGTCGCCGGTACAACCCACGCCAGGCGGGCGTTGGCCCGTTCCAGAAACTCATACTGGCCGGAGTAGGAAACCGTCATGCCGGGTTTGAGGGTTATCTTGCGGGCCACTTGCTGCTGTAAGTCCCGGGCGGTAGACGCCAGATCTCGTCCTCGCACGTCGATGTACACCCAGCCGGAAAGGCGACCGTTTTCACTGCGCAGCATAGGTGGCCCCTCGCTCAAACCGATATCGGCCACCGTTCCCAGCGTCAGTTGCTGACCACTGGCGGTCAATATCGGCAGTTGCCTCAGGGCTTCAGGATTGTCCCGCCATTCCCGGGGATAACGAACGTTGATCGGGAAGCGTGCGACGCCCTCGACCGTCTCCCCAACATTGCTGCCGCCAATCGCGCTGGACACCACTGCCTGTACATCGGCAATGCTCAAGCCATAACGAGCAGCCGCCAGACGGTTGATCTGGATATCCACGTAACTCCCGCCCGTCAGGCGTTCAGCCAAGGCTGAACTGACACCAGGCACTTGTTTGGCCATGGCTTCAATTTCACGAGAAATGCCGTCGATGTCTGACAGCGATGCTCCCGTGACCTTCACCCCAATCGGGCTCTTGATTCCGGTGGCTAGCATGTCGATGCGGTTACGAATGGGGGGTACCCAAAGATTGGAAAGCCCCGGAACCTTGACGGCTCGATCCAGCTCCTCGATCAGCTTTTGCGGCGTCATGCCCGCTCGCCATTGATCGCGCGGCTTGAACCGGACCGTGGTCTCGAACATTTCCAGTGGCGCCGGGTCGGTGGCACTTTCAGCACGGCCAGCCTTGCCGAAGACATGCTCGACCTCCGGCACACTGCGGATCATCCGGTTGGTTTGTTGCAACAGCTGGCCGGCTTTACTGGCAGGTAATCCGGGAAGCGCCGAGGGCATGTACAACACATCGCCTTCGTCCATGGCGGGCATGAACTCGCCGCCCAGCTGACTCAATGGCCAGGCGCTGGACAGAAAAATCAACGCGGCCAGTGCCAGCGTCAATTTTGGCCAGCTCAATACGCGCTCAAGTACTGGCCGGTAAGCGGCAATCAACCAGCGATTCAGTGGGTTCTGCTGCTCATTGGGGATATGCCCGCGAATCCAGTAGCCCATGAGTACCGGCACCAGCGTCACGGACAAACCGGCAGCCGCAGCCATCGCATAGGACTTGGTAAACGCCAGTGGGCCGAACAGGCGCCCCTCCTGAGCTTCAAGGGTGAACACCGGCAGAAAGGACAGCGTAATGATCAGCAGACTGAAGAACAGCGCCGGGCCTACCTCGGCGGCGGCGTCACCGATCACCCGCCAGTGCGCTTCTCCTTGCAGCGGCTGCTGGGGATGTTCGTGCTGCCAGGCTTCAATATGTTTATGGGCATTTTCAATCATGACCACGGCCGCATCGACCATCGCACCGATCGCAATGGCAATGCCGCCCAGCGACATGATGTTGGCGTTGACCCCCTCGATGCGCATGACAATGAACGCCACCAGCACGCCCAGCGGCAGTGTGATGATCGCGACCAGCGATGAGCGCAAATGCCAGAGAAAGATCAGGCACACCAAGGCCACCACGCCGAACTCTTCCAGCAGCTTGAAGCTCAGGTTGTGGATAGCCCGATCGATCAGCTGCGATCGATCATAGGTGGTGACCAGTTCAACCCCGGCAGGCAAGCCTTTGCGTAAGACCTCGAGGCGATCCTTCACCGCCTGAATCGTCTCGCGGGCGTTTTTTCCGGAGCGCAGAATCACCACGCCGCCGACCACTTCACCGTCACCGTCCAGTTCAGCGATCCCGCGGCGCATTTCAGGCCCGATCTGGACTGTCGCAACCTGCCCGAGCAGAACCGGAACGCCTTGTCCGGAAGCCTTCAAGGGGATTGCGCGGAAGTCGTCCAGGGTCTTCAGATAACCTGAAGTGCGGACCATGTACTCACGTTCGGCCAACTCCAGAACCGCTCCGCCGGTTTCCTGATTGGCGCTCTTCAGCGCCTCGATTACCTGTTGCGCGGTGACCCCGTAAGCCACCAGCTTCTGTGGGTCGAGTAGCACTTGATACTGCTTGACCATGCCGCCAATAGTTGCCACTTCCGCGACGTTGGGCACGCTTTTCAATTCGTACTTGAGGAACCAGTCCTGGATCGTCCGCAGTTGCGAAAGGTCATGTTGGCCGCTGCGATCCACTAATGCGTACTGATAGATCCAGCCGACCCCGGTGGCATCCGGGCCCAATGTGCTGGTGACGCCCTTGGGCAAACGCTCCTGAGCCTGATTCAGATACTCCAGTACCCGTGAGCGGGCCCAGTACAGGTCTGTACCGTCCTCAAACAGCACATAGACAAACGAATCACCGAAGAACGAATAGCCGCGAACGGTCTTGGCCCCCGGCACCGAAAGCATGGTGCTGGCCAACGGGTAAGTCACCTGGTTTTCGATGATCTGCGGGGCTTGCCCCGGGAAGCTGGTGCGAATGATCACCTGGGTGTCGGACAGGTCCGGCAGTGCGTCAATTGGCGTGCTGCGCAGCGACCAGATCCCCCAGGCGGTAATGAACAGTGTTGCCAGCAGCACCAGAAAGCGGTTGCCGATGGACCAGTGGATCAGACGCTTGATCATTTCGCCTCTCCCTGCGATGAGGGCGTCGTGGTCATCGGCGGCATCTCCTCAGTACGGCCGGTTATTCCTTGCAAGCTTGCCTCGGAGTCGAGTAGAAACTGCCCTGAAGTCACCACCTGTTGCCCTTCGGTGAGACCGGCAAGCACTTCTGCGCGTCCATCGGACTCGCGTCCCACCTGGATTTCCCTGGGCTGATAACGACCTTCGCTTTCAGCCAGCATCACCAATGTCCGTTTCCCTGTTCTGATGACCGCCTCGCTGGGGATCAGCAGCACCGGCGGTTGATCGGAACCGTTCAGCCGCACGGAGGCGAACATGCCAGGGCGAAGCCTGCCTTGTGGGTTGGGCAGTTCACTGCGCAGCGTCAGCGTGCGGGTTTGTGTATCGGCACTGGGTAGCAGGGCAATGACTCGCCCGCGCAGGGGCTGTCCTGGATAGGCAGAAAGTGTCGCCGTGATGTCTGCGCCGACCGCTACTGATGCGGCCTGGGTTTCGGGTATGGAGGTGTCCAGCCAAACGCTGGACAGCCCATTGATACGAGCGAGGTTCTGCCCCGCGACAACGGCCATGCCAGCGCGTACCTCAAGCGATTGAAGTTCACCGGCAATAGGGGTGACAAGTGTTTGCACCGGTTGGGCTTTGCGGGTTTTTGCCACCTGATCGATCGTCCCTTCGGGCATGCCCAGAAGGCGCAAGCGCTCACGTGTTGCGTCGATCAATCGCGCGTCGCCGCTGTTTAATATGGCGATAAATTCCAGCTGCGCGGCAGACCATTCGGGGATCAGCATATCAACCAACGCTGTGCCTGCCGGGAGCACATCGCCCGGTGCACGCGCATAAACGCGCTCTACGAAGCCCGCTGCGCGCGCTTGAAGGTTTGCCACCTCTCGCTGGTTGTAAGCCAGAGAACCCACAGCTTCGAGCCGATCGGGTAGGCGATCGCGAACCACGTTGCTGGTGCGCATTCCCAGGTTTTGAGTTGCTTGGGCTGAAACCTGGATAGACGACACGTCCTGAGTGGGTTCCGCATATTTGGCCACTAGCGCCATGTCCATGAACGGTGACTTGCCGGGGCTATCGAAATGCTGGGTCGGGTACATCGGGTCGAACCAGTAAAGAACCGCGCGATCATCCTTCATGGCACCTTGCGGTGTGGGCATCGCGGATGATTGATGCCCGAACCAGTAACCACCGACGGTGCCCGCGCCAGCCAACACCACAGTCAGCGCCGTGTATCCCATGATCGAGGTTTTCATTTGAGGCCCTCCACATAGGCGTAGTAGAGGCTGGCTTCGACCTGACTGAGTTTGTTTTGCTGTTCGATCTGACGCAGTTGCGCCTCGATCACGTCGCGCCGCGCCGTAATGACTGAGCTCAATTGGCTCTTTCCGGCCTTGTAGGAAGCCAGTTCCAGCTCACTGCGCTGAGTGGTCAGCGGAATCAGCGAGCGCTCGGTGCGATCCAGAGACTTCTTGAGTTGATCACGTTGTGCCAATCCGCTTTCGAGCTCTGCCTGATGCTCACGCGTCATGACTTCTTTCTCGGCTTCCATCTGTTCGACGCTGTGCTGTCTGGCGTTAATCCGTGGTCCTTGTCGTGAGCCGACGAACATCGGCAGGTCGAAGGTGAACTGCACCGTCACCATGTCGCCAAATTGGCTGTCGCGATTGTTGTAAGCCAGTTCGACGCCCCAATCGGGTGTCTTCTCGGCCACCGCTTCGGCAAGTTCCGCGTTGGCCTCACTGACTCTGGCTGAAGCCGCTTGCAGGTCCGGATGCTGACCCAGTCCATGTTGCGAATGAGGTAACGCCAGACTCAGTGCAGGTGGCCCGCCTGAGAGTGATTCGTTGGCATCATTGCCAATCCAGCGCCGCAGTTTCGCCCTCGCCATGGCGACATCGCGGGTCAGCTCATCGCGCCGATCCTCCAGCGTCAAAGCCTCCTGGTCAGCCATTAGCACATCATTAGCCTGTGCACCGCCACCGGCGATGCGGGACGCCGCCGAGCGGCGAAGCAATGCGATCTGCCGGTCCAACTGATCGAAGAGCGCCACCCTGCGTTCGGCGTAATACACCTCAAGCCAACCCAGAGCGGTCTGGCGCCGGGTCTCCAGCAGGGCCGCCCGCTGCTCTGCTTCTGCACGGCTGGCGGTCGCCTGGGCCAGTGTTTTACGCGCCAGACGTTTATCGCTATTGGGCACTTCTTGCATGATTCCGACCCGGCGCATGGTCATCGAGTCGCGGTTCAGCGAATAGCGGTCCCGACCCTCGATAGGCAGGTTTTCAATGCCGAGTATCAACTTTGGATCAGGCAGGGCATCAGCCGGCCCTATGGAGGCCTGCGCCGATTCAACTTGCGCCATCAGCGCCAGGTTTTCAGGCGCGGTTTTTTCAGCGAGTGCTTGAGCGCGTTCGAAACTCAGCGGCTCAGCCTGTACCGCAAGCACCGGGCTTGCGCCCAGCACGACGACGAACACACCGCAAAACACGCGGGGTGTGGGAAGGAAAGCGAACATGCTTTCGTCTCCAATGCAGATGATCAGCGTCGCCGTCCGAAAATCCGGACAGCAACGATTGCCACGCATCCTGAAAAGGCGCGTGAGTGTTCAGATCACAGCATCAGATGTAACGAGGAGGGCGCCAGAGATTGGCAGGTTCGCGCTTGAGGACCGAAGGTGGGGTCAGGGCTTGGGCAAGAGGGTGCGAAGGCACTTGGGTTTTGACCACCAGGGTTTGCAGTGCGCCCCCGGTCTTGCATTCCTGTCCGGACTTGCAGGGGGATTTAGAGCCTAGGTCGGATTTATGGTCCATATCCTTGCAGCACGGTGCTTGCATCATTTGCCGGTCATGTTGCGACATCGAGAGCATCGGGCACGGTTCAGACGGCGCCACGCCAGAGGCCATGCTGCCGAACGCCGGGAGCATCAGGCTCAGGATGAGCAGCATTATGAAAGGGAGCCTTGGCATGGCGATCGTCGACGATTGAAGTATGCGGTGAACAATAGCAGAAAATATTTATTCACAAACAGACAGCATTGATCGCGGGCAAGCCCTGATGCCAGTCAGTAAAGGAAATTGTAGGAGCGAGCTTGCTCGCGATGGACTCAAGAGCGCCGCGTTTAGCCAGTAAACACGCGTTATCGTTAACGACCATCGCGAGCAAGCTCGCTCCTACAGTGGACCACATTCGCTTAGCTGACTGGCATTATGCTTGGCCTGCAATCAAGCACCAGCCGGGCGCCGCCGCGTTCGCTGGTGCCCACCTCCAGTTTGAATCCGTGCAGATTGACGATCGCCGCGACGATCGATAAACCCAGCCCAAAACCGTTGTGCTGACTGCTGTCATCCAGGCGATAAAAGCGCTGGAACACTGCCGCGCGTTTGTCCGGTGGGATACCGGGGCCGGAGTCGAGCACTTCGATTCGCGTGCTGCCGGCGTCGTTGACCGCCCGCAGGGTGACTTCGCCACCAGGCGGGGTGAATTTGATCGAATTGCTCAACAGGTTCGCCAGCGCTTCGAACAACAATGCCCGGTCGCCGGTCAGGCGTGGCAGCGAGTTGGGTACTTGCAGGCTCAAGCTAAGCTGGCCTTCTTCGGCCAGCGGCAGGTAGAAGTCGTGCAGCTCATGCAGCAGTGGCAGCGGATCAAGTAACACGAACCCGGAGCGGCGTTGATGATCTTCCAGCTCGGAAATCCGCAGCAGTCCGCGAAAACGTGCCATCAAGGTGTCGGCCTCGGCAATCACTTGATCCATTTGCGAGGCTTCGGGCGAACCCTCGCTGGCTTGCTGTTGAATCCGGTACAGCTGCGCTCGCAACCGGGTCAACGGTGTGCGCAGATCATGGGCAATGTTGTCGCAAACACCTTTGACCTCGTTCATCAGCCGCTCGATGCGGTCGAGCATGGCGTTGACAATGGCGGCCAACATGTCCAGCTCGTCTCGGCGATTCGACAGCGGCAGACGATGGGTCAGGTCACCGGCGACGATGGCTTCGGCGCTGGCCTGAATACTGCGCAGTCGCCGCAAGGGTCGCCTGCGCAACAGGTACCAACCGACGACACCGGGAATGATGGTCAAGGAAACGCCCCAGAACAGCGCATGCAGAATGATCCGGGTGACGGCGAACAACGAGCCGTTGTCGCGCACCAAAACCAGCCAGCGACCATTCTGGGTGTGGGTCGCCACGGCGTCACAGCTGTTGCTTGGTAACGCGGGGTCGTCGGGATCGATGCAGTCGCCCAACTCATGGATTTGTCCGTCCAGTGGCAGGTCTGCCGGGATCTCGCGGAGGGGGCCGCTGAGGTGCCGGTGTTGCTCGTCGAACAGCCCGTAAGCGTCAATGCCGCGGATGTCGTAAGTCATGCTGGTGGTCAGTGCTTCCACCAGTTGATCGCCCTCAAAGCGCGAGAACAGGTGCTGACGCTGCATCAGCGAGTGCTTGGCCAGGTTGTCCAGATAACTGGAAACTTCGTAATAGAGGCCTCCCAGGAGGATGCAGCTCCAGATCACGAACAGCGCGCTGTACAGCGCCAGAAAGCGGCTGCTGGAGGAGCGCCAGCCCTTAGAGGGGTTCAGCAATGACATAGCCCGAGCCTCGCACGGTCCGAATCAGCGGCGCCAGGCCCGGCGGGTCGACCTTCTTGCGCAGGCGGCCGATGTGCACGTCGATCAGGTTGGTGCCTGGGTCGAAGTGGTAACCCCAGACTTCCTCGAAAATCATCATCCGCGAAAGAATCTGCCCGGTATTGCGCATCAAGAATTCCAGCAGCTTGTACTCGGTGGGCAGCAGGTTCAGCAACTGCTCGGCGCGAGTCGCTTCGCGGCTGATCAGGTTGAGCTCCAGATCGGCCACCCGCAGGGAGGTTTCGAATGCCTTGAGCGTATTTTTGCGCCGCAGCAGCACTTCGACCCGGGCGGACATTTCATCAGAGGCGAAAGGTTTGGTCAGGTAATCGTCGCCGCCGGCGCGCAGGCCGCGGACTCGCTCGTCGACATCGGAAAGGGCGCTGATCATCAGAATCGGTGTGGACACGCCAATGGTCCGTAGCGTGGTGACAATCGCCAGGCCATCCAGCTCGGGGAGCATGCGGTCGAGGGTGATCAGGTCGTAGTTGCCACTCACCGCTCGCTCCAGGCCTTCGCGGCCATTGTCGACCCAGTCCACTACCAGCCCGCGACTGCTCAGCTCGGCGACGATTTCCCGGGCCGTTACGGCATCGTCTTCGATGGTCAAAATGCGGGGCATAGGGGCTTACCTGAAAAAGAGTTCATGTCACAGGACCGCATTTTGCTCACAAAAGTGCATGGGGTTTCTAAAAAATTTCATGTTGGGCAAAGGTGGGTGTGGGAAATCGTGGGTAAACCGGGCTCCCACAAGGACCGCGCAAAGCCTGTAGGAGCAGCCGGTCGACGCTCGATTGCTCGCGATGAACGATGGCGCGGTGGGCCTGATGCGCCGCGTCGCCTGCATCGCGAGCAAGCTCGGCTCCTACATCTGACTTATGTTGCTGGTGTCGAAGCGAACGCCTCTAGCTGTTCGGCGTAGGCAGTAAAGGCTCTGATCAGTGGGTACTGCGCAGCATCGACCTGATCGGCGATCACCAGTTGGGTAAAGCTCCAGGCGACGGCGAGGGTGATGCCGTCCTGGGCGATCGAGCCGTCCATTGTCAGCGGCTGTCTGGCCAACTCTCGTTCCAGCTCCGAATACGCCGCCAGCAACTGCCCGTGAACACGCTCCAGCCACGGTGCATGTTGTTTCTCGGCAGGTCGCAGGTTCCTTTCGTAATAGATCTGAACCGACTTTTCGTTGGCCGCCATTGCCAGCCCGATCAGCCGCAGGGAGCGCACGCGCTGATTCAGCTCGACGGGCATCAGGCTTTTTTCAGGGCCGGCCAACGCCTCCAGATACTCGATGATCAAGTTCGAGTCCATCAGCACTTCGCCGTCGTCCAGGACCAACGTCGGAGCCTTCACCACCGGGTTGATCTGCTGGAATTCTTCGAACCCCCGGAACACCGAAATCGACGCATGTTCGAAAGGGATATCCAGGCATTTCAGGGAAATGGCAACACGTCGAACGTAAGGTGAATCCAGCATTCCGATCAGCTTCATGTACAACTCCTTGTGATAAGCAACGGGGCGTTGATGGGGACTGGCAGTGCGCTGCTAATTTAGCGGTAAAGGTTTGGGGTTGACCATCCTCTTGAGCGCGATACTCATGCCCGGCTTGGGCACCCATCCGCCAGCTATGCTTGTTAGTCCAAGGGTCGAGTTGAAGCCGGAGGCCTGAAATGCCCGTCGTTAAAACTGCACTGGTGCTGGCCGGTGGTGGCAGTCTCGGCGCTGTTCAGGTCGGTATGTTGCGGGCGCTGGTCGAGGCCGGTGTGGCGTTCGATCTGGTGATCGGCGCGTCGGTGGGGGCCATCAATGGCGCGTATTTCGCGGCCAAACCCAATGCCCAGGGCGTCGCCGAGCTGGCAGACTTCTGGCGAGGCTTGCGCAAGGCGGACGTGTTCCCGTTTTCGCTGATCGACACCGTGGCCGCGATCCTGCGACGTCGAGGTTTTTTGCTGCAGTCTTCGGCGCTGGAGCATTTGGTGCGCCGCGCGCTGCCGGTCAAGTTGATCGAAGACACCGAACTGCCGCTGTACATCGTCACCACCAACTTGCTCACCGGCGCCGAAGAGTTGTTATCGAGCGGCAGTGCCGAACAGGCCTTGCTGGCCAGCGCGGCTATCCCGTTGGTGTTTCCTTGCGTGCAAATCGGCGACAAATGGCTGGTTGATGGCGGCGTGGCTAGCAACACACCGATTGCCAGTGCGGTAGCTCTTGGGTCGACCCGTGTTGTGGTGGTGCCGACCGGGTTCGGTTGCGCCTGCCCATGCCCGCCGGCCGGTTTGGCGTTACACACCCTGAATCTGATGAGCATGGGGCAACTGGTGCGGGACATTGAACTGTATTCGTCGCGGGCCGACATCCATGTGGTCGCGCCGCTGTGTCCTTTGGGGATTTCGGTGTTCGACTTCAGCCAGACTGATCAGCTGCTGCAACGGGCCTATCAGCAAACCCTGTCCTGGATCGAGAAGGGCGGGCTGGTGCGCACCGGGGTTCCGGGTTCATTGCAGGCTCACACCCACCACGCAACGTAAGACATCTTGGGTTCAGGCCTAATCCTCAAACCCCACCTGCTCGTGAATCTCATCCACCTTCAATTCCAGTCGATACGCCACGGCGATAAACAGCGCCTGGCACAAGCACAAGGTCGCACTCAACGAACGGAAGGCGAACGAGCTGCCCTCGTTGACCAGCAGCACCGTATTGGCCCGCTTGGCCAGGGGCGAAAGGTTGCTGTCGGTGATGATCAGGGTTTTCGCTTGATGCAGTTGGGCGATACGCAGGCAGTGTTGGGTTTCCTTGCCGTACGGCGTGAAGCTGATGGCGATCACCAGATCGTTGGCGCGCACGCTGCGCATCTGTTCGCGATAACTGCCGCCCAGGCCCGAGACCAGGTGAATGCGCTTGTTGGTGTGCTGCAGGTTGTAGACCAGGTAATCGGCCACCGCGAATGAGCGGCGCACGCCGACCACGTAGATGTTGTCGGCATTCACCACCAGATCCACGGCTTTGTCGAACGCCTGATCGTCCAGTTCCAGGCCCAGACGCTCGATGCCTGACAGCGTAGCGTTGATGCATTCGCGTGCCAGGTCGCCGCCGCTGGCCTTCTGCGATTTGTTGGCAATCATGCTGCGAATGCGCTGCTGGTAGTTCTGTACTGGCGTGGTTTTGTGGGTGTAGGCCTCGCGGAACAAGGCCTGCATCTCACTGAAACCGCTGAAGCCGAAGCGCTGGGAGAACCGCACGATGGCCGACGGATGCACTTCGCATTCACGGGCGATATCGCTGATGCGGTCGACCATGATCCGGTCGCTTTGCTGGCTCATGTAGCTGGCGATGCGTTTGAGCTGGCGCGGCAGGCTTTCGTATTCGTCGGTGATCAGCTGCAGCAGACGCTCGGCATTGATCGGAGGGCTGACGACGTCGCTCTCGGGCGAGCTCTCGGGCGTAGCCGGCTGATCGGTGCGGGACATAACAAATCCTTCTGGCTTGTTCTTATGGGCGTCGGTGATGAATAGGTTGGCTGTGCGCAGTCTACAGGGTAGGCACAAATAAAATCTTGAGCGTGAAGTCAGGTGAATCATTGCTGAATCGATCCACTGTGTCTGGATCAGTCTCGGAGCAGTTTATTGGAAAAAATATTCCACGTAAAAAATTTATAGAATAAATATTGATTGGCGCCGCGAGACGTTCTAGTCTGGCCTCACACCAAAAGTGTTCGCGCTTGCACCGCGGCGAACGCAGGCTGATAAAAATAACAGGAGCCAGCATGGGCCAGACTCGTTTTGCCAGTGGGCGTCAATTGGATCTGATCTGCCTCGGACGCCTTGGCGTCGACCTCTATGCACAGCAAGTCGGTGCGCGGTTGGAGGATGTCAGCAGTTTCGCCAAATACCTGGGCGGTTCATCGGCGAACATTGCCTTTGGCACTGCACGCCTGGGCCTTAAGTCCGCGATGTTGAGCCGGGTAGGGGACGACCACATGGGCCGCTTCCTGCTCGAATCTCTGGCCCGCGAAGGCTGCGACGTCAGCGGTATCAAGGTCGATCCGGAACGTCTGACCGCCATGGTTTTGCTGGGTCTCAAAGACCGCGAAACCTTTCCATTGGTCTTCTATCGCGAAAACTGCGCCGACATGGCGTTGCGCGCTGAAGACATCAAAGAATCCTTTATCGCTTCCAGCAAAGCCTTGCTGATCACCGGCACGCACTTCTCCACCGACGGTGTGTACAAGGCGAGCACCCAGGCGCTGGACTACGCCGAGAAGCACAACGTCAAACGTGTGCTCGACATCGATTACCGCCCGGTGCTCTGGGGCCTTGCCGGCAAGGCTGACGGCGAAACCCGTTTCGTCGCCGATCAGAAGGTCAGCCAGCATGTGCAGAAAATCCTGCCGCGCTTTGACCTGATTGTCGGCACTGAAGAAGAGTTTCTGATTGCCGGCGGCAGCGAAGACTTGCTCACCGCGTTGCGTAAAGTGCGTTCACTGACTGCTGCGACCCTGGTGGTCAAGCTTGGCCCGCAAGGTTGCACGGTGATTCATGGGGTGATTCCGGTTCGTCTCGAAGACGGCGCGATCTATCCCGGTGTGCGGGTCGAAGTGCTCAACGTGCTGGGGGCCGGTGATGCCTTTATGTCGGGCTTCCTCAGTGGTTGGCTGGAGGACGCGAGCGACGAGCGTTGCAGCCAGCTGGCCAATGCCTGCGGCGGTCTGGTGGTGTCGCGCCACGCCTGTGCCCCGGCGATGCCGACCCGTGCCGAACTGGACTATCTGTTCAACAGCCCGGTGCCGATTACCCGACCCGATCAGGACATGGTGCTGCAACGTCTGCATCAGGTCAGCGTGCCGCGCAAAGCCTGGAAGCAACTGTTTATCTTTGCCTTCGACCATCGCGGGCAACTGGTCGAACTGGCGCAAAAGGGCGGCCGTGACCTCAACAGCATTGGTGAACTCAAGCAGTTGTTCATCAAAGCCGTGGAGCGGGTCGAGACCGATTTGCGCAAACAGGGCATCGAAGCGGATGTCGGTCTGTTGGCCGATCAGCGCTTTGGCCAGGATTCATTGAACGCCGCCACCGGTCGCGGCTGGTGGGTCGCGCGTCCGGTAGAAGTCCAGGGGTCTCGGCCGCTGGCCTTCGAGCATGGTCGCTCGATCGGTAGCAACCTGATCGCCTGGCCCCAGGAACAGATCATCAAATGCCTGGTGCAATTCCACCCGGATGACGAGCCACTGCTGCGCCTGGAGCAGGAAGCGCAGATCAAGGGCCTGTATCAGGCGGCGCAAGTCAGCGGTCATGAATTGCTGCTGGAAATCATCCCGCCCAAGGATCACCCGTCAACCCATCCGGACGTGCTCTATCGCGCCATCAAGCGCCTGTACAACCTCGGCATCTTCCCGGCGTGGTGGAAGATCGAAGCGCAAAACGCCGCCGAATGGGAGCAACTCGACCAACTGATTCAAGAACGCGACCCGTATTGCCGGGGCGTAGTGCTGCTGGGCCTGAACGCGCCGGCCGCGACCCTTGCGCAAGGTTTCCAGCAGGCCAGTCAGAGCAAAACCTGCCGTGGCTTTGCTGTCGGCCGGACGATTTTTCAGGAACCCAGCCGGGCCTGGATGGCCGGTGAAATTGATGACGAAGCGTTGATCCGCCAAGTCCAGGGCACGTTCGTCGAACTGATCAATGCCTGGCGTGCAGCCCGGAGTTGATATTTTCAATGTGTGAACACTGAACCTGTGGGAGCGAGCCTGCTCGCGATGGGGCCTTCAGAGGCGCCAAAAGCATCGCGAGCAGGCTCGCTCCCACAAGGGGTCCGTGTTGTTCTTACTGATTTGTGTAAAACAATAAAAGGTGCAGCCATGCCCGCTATCCGAATTGGCATCAACCCGATTTCCTGGAGCAACGACGACCTGCCATCTCTGGGCGGTGAAACGCCGCTGAGCACCGCGTTGAGCGAGGGCAAAGAGATCGGCTACGAAGGTTTCGAGCTTAACGGCAAGTTTCCCAAGGACGCCAAAGGCGTCGGCGATGTACTGCGGCCTTACGACTTGGCACTGGTTTCCGGTTGGTACTCCAGCCGTCTGGCACGGCGTTCAGTGGCCGAGGAAATCGACGCCATCGGCAGCCATGTGGAGCTGCTGGCCAAGAACGGCGCCAAGGTCCTGGTCTACGGCGAAGTCGCCGATTCGATTCAGGGGCAGCGCATTCCACTGGTTGAGCGCCCACGTTTCCACACCGAGCAGGCCTGGCAGGAATACGCCGACAAGCTCACGGAGCTTTCGCGCTTCACCTTGTCCCAAGGCGTGCGTCTGGCCTATCACCACCATATGGGCGCCTACGTCGAATCCCCGGCGGACATCGACACACTGATGAGCCTGACCGGCAGCGAAGTCGGCCTGCTGTTCGATTCGGGTCACTGCTACATGGGCGGCGGCGAACCTCTTGAGGTGCTGCGCAAACATATCGACCGCGTTTGCCATGTGCATTTCAAGGACGTGCGCAAACCGGTGGTGCAACTCGCGCGCAACAACCTCTGGAGCTTCCCGGACTGCATCATCAACGGCACCTTCACCGTGCCCGGCGACGGTGATATCGACTTTGCCGCGCTGCTGGATGTGTTGCTGGCCGCCGATTATCACGGTTGGCTGGTGGTCGAGGCCGAACAGGACCCGGCCGTTGCGCCAAGTTATGTCTACGCGAAAAAGGGCTTCGACACGCTGCGTGGTCTGCTCAATGCCGCCTTGGCTAATCGGAGCACCAGACAATGAGCCTTTTGGTCAAAAGCAAAGCGCACGGCCAGACCATGGTCGAACTGGGTGCCGGTGAGCTGGAATACGTCGGTTTCGCCGCCTATCGTCTGAGTCTCGGCGAAACACTGCCAGTCAGTGCCGGTGATAAAGAGCTGTGCCTGGTGTTACTCAGTGGCCGGGTCACGATTCAGGGCGAAGCCCCAGGGCAGGGCGCCTTCAACTGGGACAACATCGGCGACCGGCAATCGGTGTTCGAAGACAAGTCTCCGTTCGCCGCCTATTTGCCACCTGGCAGTCAGGCCCTGGTTGTGGCCTTGAGCGATGTGCAGATCGCCGTCTGCGCCGCGCCCGGCTCGACCACCAACGGCCTCGGCCCACGGCTGATCAAACCGCAAAACATGAAACGCAGCGTGCGCGGCAAAGGCGCCAACACCCGTTATGTCTGCGACATCCTGCCAGACACCGAGCCAGCCCACTCGCTGCTGGTGGTGGAAGTGCGCACGCCGTCCGGGCATTCGTCGAGCTACCCGCCGCACAAGCACGACACCGATGACTTGCCGCACCAGAGCTTTCTCGAAGAGACCTATTACCACCAGATTAATCCGCCTCAGGGCTTCGTCTTTCAGCGGGTCTACACCGACGACCGCAGTATCGACCAGGCCATGGCCGTGGAAAACAGCGATTTGGTGGTGGTGCCCAAGGGGTATCACCCGGTCAGCGTGCCCTACGGCTACGAGTCGTATTACCTGAACGTGATGGCCGGGCCCAAACGCGTCTGGCAATTCCATAACGACCCGCAGCACAGCTGGCTGTTGGATCTGTAGGCCCCGCAGCGTTTTTAATTTTCAACGTGGAGAACAAGAACAATGAGTGACGCCAAGGTTGTAGGCCATTACATCAACGGCCAGGTGCAGGACAGTGGCAGCGAACGTTTCAGCAACGTCTTCAATCCAGCCACCGGCAGCGTTCAAGCGCGAGTCGGGCTGGCCAGCCAGAAGACCGTCGATGAAGCCGTCGCATCGGCCTTGAAAGCGTTCCCGGCCTGGTCCGAGCAATCGTCCCTGCGTCGCTCGCGCGTGATGTTCAAGTTCAAGGAATTACTGGATAAACACCACGACGAACTGGCAGAAATCATCAGCCGCGAACACGGCAAAGTCTTTTCCGACGCCAAGGGCGAAGTGACCCGCGGCATCGAGATTGTCGAGTACGCCTGTGGCGCGCCGAACCTGCTCAAGACCGAATTCAGCGACAACATTGGTGGCGGCATCGACAACTGGAACCTGCGTCAACCGCTGGGCGTTTGCGCTGGCGTCACGCCGTTCAACTTCCCGGTGATGGTGCCGTTGTGGATGATTCCGATAGCGTTGGTCACCGGTAACTGCTTCATCCTCAAACCTTCCGAGCGCGACCCTTCGGCCAGTTTGCTGATGGCGCGGTTGCTCACCGAAGCCGGGTTGCCGGACGGTGTATTCAACGTCGTTCAGGGCGACAAGGGTGCGGTTGACGGTCTGCTGCAACACCCGGACATCGAGGCGATTTCCTTTGTCGGCTCGACGCCGATCGCCGAGTACATCCACCAGCAAGCGACCCAGCGCGGCAAACGCGTGCAGGCACTGGGTGGGGCGAAGAACCACATGATCGTCATGCCCGACGCGGACCTGGATCAGGCCGCCGATGCACTGATCGGCGCCGCTTACGGCTCGGCCGGCGAACGCTGCATGGCGATCTCGATTGCCGTCGCGGTGGGCGACGTCGCTGACAAGCTGATCGCAAAACTGCTGCCGCGCATCGACCAGTTGAAGGTCGGCAACGGTATGCAGGGCGATAGCGACATGGGGCCGCTGGTCACCGCCGAGCACAAAGCCAAGGTCGAAGGGTTCATCGATGAAGGCGTGGCCCAGGGCGCGCAGCTGATTGTCGACGGCCGCAACTTCAAGGTGCCGGGCGCGGAGAACGGCTTCTTTGTCGGCGCGACGCTGTTCGACAAGGTCACGACTGAAATGAGCATCTACCAGCAGGAAATTTTCGGTCCGGTGCTGGGCATTGTTCGGGTCGCGGATTTTGCCAGCGCGGTGGCACTGATCAACGCTCACGAGTTCGGCAACGGTGTGTCCTGCTTCACCAGCGACGGCGGCATCGCCCGGGCTTTCGCACGCACCATCAAGGTTGGCATGGTCGGCATCAACGTACCGATCCCGGTACCGATGGCCTGGCATTCCTTCGGTGGCTGGAAGCGTTCGTTGTTCGGTGATCACCACGCTTACGGCGAAGAAGGTATCCGCTTCTACAGCCGCTACAAAAGCGTGATGCAGCGCTGGCCTGACAGCATCGCCAAAGGCGCTGAATTCAGCATGCCGACTGCCAAGTAAGCCAACTTTCTGATCAACCTTGAGAGCGGAGAACAAGAATAATGAGCCAGCCCCTGCGTTTCGCCCTGAACCGTATGGTCGCCCCACGTTTATCACTGCCGGATTTCATTGACCTGGCAGTGACCTTGAAAGCCGATGCCATCGAGATCCGCAACGACCTCAAAGGTGTCGAAATTGAAGACGGTACGCCACCGACACGGGTCCGTGAGTTATGCGAGGCCCAAGGGATCAAGGTGTTGTCGATCAACGCGCTGTATCCCTTCGACGTGTGGAACGACGAGCGCCGGGCGCACACCCTCAAGCTGGCCGCCTATGCCCGCGATTGCGGTGCAGAGGGGCTGGTGATGTGCCCGCTGAATGATCGCGCCGACCCTCGCACAGAAGCCGAACGCAACGCCGGGTTACGCACGGCGCTCAGCGAACTGGCGCCGATCCTGCGCGAATACGGGATTCTCGGTTTTATTGAGCCGTTGGGTTTTGAGGAGTGCTCGCTGCGGCGCAAACGCACGGCGGTGGATGCGATCAAGGCGATTGGTGGGCTGGATGTGTTCCGCTTGGTGCATGACACCTTTCACCATCACCTGGCCAGCGAACATGAGTTCTTCCCCGAGCTGACCGGGTTGGTGCACATATCCGGTGTCGAAGACGCGCAAGCGCCGCTGGCGACCATTCGTGATGGTCATCGGGTGCTGGTGGGCGAGGCGGACATTCTCGGCAATGCCGCGCAGATCGATACCTTGCTCAGCACCGGCTATACGGGCTACCTGTCGTTCGAACCGTTTGCCGAAAGCGTGCATGAGTTGGTGGATATCGAGCAGGCGATTGGCGCGAGCATGGATCACTTACAAAAATCCCTGGCCTGATCTATTGCTGAGACCAAAGCAGATCAAATGTGGGAGCGAGTCTGTTCCGGGCGGCGTTCCGACGATGATGGCGGCACATTCAACATCGATGTTGCCTGATGCACCGCAATCGCGAGCAGTCGAGCGACGACCGGCTGCTCCCACAGGGTTTCTTCGTATATTGAAGGATCGGACATGACTACTACACGATTGACCATGGCTCAGGCCCTGGTGAAATTCCTCGATAACCAGTACGTCGAGGTGGATGGGGTCGAAAGCAAATTCGTCGCCGGGATCTTTACTATTTTTGGTCACGGCAACGTATTGGGCCTCGGCCAGGCACTGGAGCAAGACAGCGGTGATCTGGTGGTGCATCAGGGCCGCAACGAGCAGGGCATGGCCCACGCGGCCATCGGTTTCGCCAAGCAACACCTGCGGCGCAAGATTTACGCCTGCACCTCTTCGGTCGGCCCGGGCGCTGCGAATATGCTGACCGCTGCAGCCACTGCGACCGCCAACCGGATACCGTTGCTGCTGTTACCCGGCGATGTCTACGCCAGCCGCCAACCGGACCCGGTGCTGCAACAGATCGAACAATTCCACGACCTGAGCATCAGCACCAACGATGCGTTCAAAGCCGTGAGTAAATACTGGGACCGCATCAACCGCCCTGAGCAGTTGATGAGCGCGGCAATCCACGCCATGCGTGTGCTTACCGATCCGGCTGAAACCGGCGCGGTGACCTTGACCTTGCCACAAGACGTGCAGGGTGAGGCTTACGATTACCCGGATTATTTCCTGCAAAAACGTGTACACCGCATCGACCGCCGACTGGCCACCGAAGCGATGCTCGGCGATGCTCTGGCCTTGCTCAAAGGCAAGCGCAAGCCACTGATCATCTGCGGCGGCGGGGTCAAGTACTCTGGGGCGAACGCTGCGCTGCAGGCGTTTGCCGAACGTTTCGATATTCCGTTCGCGGAAACCCAGGCCGGCAAAAGTGCGGTGATCTCGGCCCATCCGCTGAACGTTGGCGGCATCGGCGAAACCGGTTGCCTGGCGGCGAATCTGCTGGCCAGGGAAGCCGATCTGATCATCGGTATCGGCACCCGTTACACCGATTTCACCACCTCGTCGAAATCGCTGTTCCAGCATCCTGAGGTGGAATTTCTCAACCTGAACATCAGCCCCTTCGACGCGCTGAAACTCGATGGCGTGCAGCTGCTGGCTGACGCTAAATCCGGCCTGAAAGCCTTGTCCGATGCGTTGGCGCGAACCGTTTATCGCTCCGCGTGGGGCGATCAACCGCGCCAAGCCAAAGCGCAACTGGATGCTGAGGTTGACCGTGTTTATCAGGTCGAATACCAGACTGAGAATTTCGTCCCGGAAATCAATGACCAAATGGACCCGGCGGTATTGCGCGAGTTCATCGAGCTGACCGGCTCTTGCCTGACCCAGAGCCGGGTGCTCGGTGTGCTCAACGAAACCTTGCCGAGCGACGCCATAATTGTTGCCGCTGCTGGCAGTCTGCCGGGTGATTTGCAGCGCAGTTGGCGCAGCAAAGGTGTGAACACCTATCACGTCGAGTACGGCTATTCCTGCATGGGCTACGAGGTGAATGCCGCCCTCGGTGTGAAGCTCGCCGAGCCTGAACGTGAGGTCTATGCGCTGGTGGGGGATGGTTCTTACCTGATGCTGCACTCGGAGCTGGTTACCTCGATTCAGGAACGACGCAAGATCAACGTGGTTCTACTCGACAACATGACCTTCGGTTGTATCAACAACCTGCAGATGGAACACGGCATGGACAGCTTCGGCACCGAGTTCCGCTTCCGCAACCCGGAAACCGGCAAGCTCGATGGCGGCTTTGTGCCGGTGGACTTCGCCATGAGTGCGGCGGCCTACGGCTGCAAAACCTACAAAGTGAACACGGTCGATGAGCTGCACGCAGCGCTGGCCGATGCGCGTTTGCAGACAGTGTCGACGCTGATCGATATCAAGGTTCTGCCCAAAACCATGATTCACAAATACCTGTCCTGGTGGCGCGTCGGCGTGGCGCAAGTCTCCACCAGCGCCCGCACTGACGCGGTGGCGAAAACCCTGAATGAACGACTGGCCAAGGCCCGTCAGTACTGATTGCTCTGGATACAACAACAAACATTCCAACGGGAGAACAGACATGTCTTTGCTTTTTAATTCGTTGCGGATCGGCGTCATCGGCACCGGTGCCATCGGTCAGGACCATATCCGTCGTTGCAGCCAGACCTTGCTTAACAGCCAGGTAGTGGCCGTTACCGATATCAATCTTGAGCAGGCAGCCAAGGTTGTCGCCGACTTGAAATTGACCGCCGAGGTCTACCCGGATGGCCATGCGCTGATCAAGGCGGGGGAAGTCGAAGCGATTTTGGTGACGTCCTGGGGCCCGAGCCATGAGGAGTTCGTGCTCGCGGCGATTGCCGCCGGCAAACCGGTGTTCTGTGAGAAGCCGCTGGCGGTGACCGCAGAAGGCTGCCGCAAGATCGTCGAGGCCGAAGTGGCCCATGGCAAGCGGCTGGTGCAGGTTGGTTTCATGCGCCCGTACGATCAGGGCTATCAGGCACTCAAAGCGGTGATCGACAGCGGCCAGATCGGCGAGCCGTTGATGCTGCATTGCGCTCACCGCAATCCGACTGTGGGCGAGAACTACAAGACCGACATGGCGATCACCGACACGCTGATCCATGAACTGGACGTGTTGCGCTGGCTGTTGGCCGATGACTATGTGTCGGTGCAAGTGGTGTTCCCGCGTAAAACCAGCAAGGCCCATGCGCACTTGAAGGACCCGCAGATCGTCCTGCTGGAAACCGCCAAGGGCACCCGCATCGACGTCGAGATTTTCGTCAATTGCCAGTACGGCTATGACATCCAGTGCGAAGTGGTCGGTGAGACCGGTATCGCCAAACTGCCAGAACCGTCCCAGGTGCAACTGCGCAGCGGCGCCAAACTCTCCAATGCGATTTTGATGGATTGGAAGGATCGCTTTATCGCCGCCTATGACGTCGAGTTGCAGGCGTTTATCGATGGCGTGCGGGCCGGGCAAGTTGGCGGGCCGTCGGCGTGGGATGGTTTTGCGGCGGCGGTGGCGGCGGATGCTTGCATTGAGGCCCAGCAGAGCGGGGCGATCGTGAAAGTAGGGTTGCCTGACCGGCCACATTTCTACGGCTAACCACCCACCAATGTGGGAGCGAGCCTGCTCGCGATAGCGATCTGACAGTCACATTGATGTTGAGTGTGCCGACATCATCGCGAGCAGGCTCGCTCCCACAGGTTTCAGCGCCATGCTTGAGACTTGACCAAGGAGAACAACAATGCGCATCGCACTAGACCCCTACATGTACCGCAACCTGTCTCTGGGCAAGATGGTCGATAAGGTCGCCGAGCTCGGTTACGAACACATCGAACTGTCTCCGCGGGAGGACTTCCTGCCGTTTTACAAGGCGCCGCGGGTCGACAAGGCACGGATCAAGGAGTTTCGCAAAGCCCTCAGCGACACCGGCGTGAAACTCTCGTCGCTGTTGCCGATGTACCACTGGGCCGCTGCCGACGAAGGCTTGCGCCAGGCTGCATTGCGCAACTGGAAGCGCGCGATCCAGATCGCCGTGGAGATGGACTGCGAGCTGGTCAACACCGAGTTCACCGGCCAGTCGGACAACCCGCTGGTTTGTGAGAACCAGTTCATGCGCTCCATGGACGAGCTGATGCCAGTGTTCGAGCGTGAAGGCATCAAGCTGGATATCCAGGCGCATCCCTATGACTTCTGCGAACGCAACAACGAGTCAGTGGACATCATTCGCGGGCTGGATCGCGACTGGATCAACTACCTCTACGCAGCGCCCCACACGTTCTTCTACGACGACGGCAAAGGCGACATCGCCTCAATGCTCAAGTACGCCGGCGACAAGCTGACCCACCTGATCATCGCCGACACCTATAACCACAAGGCCTCGTCGGGCCTGCGCTATATCGTCAACCCACCCGGTGTGACCGCCACCGTGCACCAGCATCTGGACATTGGTCAGGGCGAAGTGGACTGGGAAGCGTTTTTCAGCACCCTGCGCGAGATCAAGTTCGACGGTATTGCCACGGTCTCGGTGTTCGCCTGGGAAGACCGGCCGGATGAGTCCAACCGGATGATGCTGGAGCGGGTGACCCGCGAACTGCGCCGCTGACCTGTGTACGCAAAACCTGTGGGAGCGAGCCTGCTCGCGATAGCGGTCTGACAGTCACATAGATGTTGAATGTGCTGCCGCCATCGCGAGCAGGCTCGCTCCCACAAGGGCAGTCAGCGGTTCACATAACAATAAGGAGGAGTTGACTCATGCGAATCGGACTTGTCGGTTACGGCCATGGCGGCCGTTTTTTTCATGCTCCGCTGATCAGCAGTTTGCCCGCCGCGACATTTGTCGGTGTGGTGACGTGTTCGGCCGAGCGACGCCAATGGTTGGCGACGGACCATCCAGGCGTGCCGGCTTTCGACACTATCGGCCAACTGGTAGAGGCCGGGGTCGATGTGCTGGTGGTCTCAACCCCCCTTGAAGGACGTGCGGCACTGATTCTGCAAGCCATCAAGCACGGTGTGGCGGTGGTCAGCGACAAGCCTTTTGCGGTTGATGCGCAGCAAGCGGCAGCCCTGATCGCGGCTGCCGAACGGCAAAAAGTGCCATTGAGCGTCTATCAGAACCGTCGCTGGGATTCGGACTTTTTGACCGTGCGCAAACTGCTGGAGGCCGGAGCGCTGGGGCAGGTCACCCGCTTCGAATCCCGGGTCGAGCGCTATGCACCCAAATCGGTGGGTGATGGCAGCGGCGGCGGTTTCCTGCGCGATCTGGGCAGCCATCTGGTGGATCAGGCCATGCAACTGTTCGGACCAGTGGCACGGGTCTACGCCGAGCTGCATTACGCCCATTCAGGGCAAGCGTTCGATAACGGTTTCTTCGTTTCGCTGACCCATGCCAATGGCGTGATTTCGCATGTGTCGGGCAGTTGCCTGCAAAACAACCCGGCACCGCGTTTTCGCGTAAATGGCACTGCGGGTTGCTACACCGTCGAGGGGCTGGACGGGCAGGAGGCTTCGGCACTGGCCGGTCTGTCACCCAAGTCCGAGGGTGAGCGCTGGGGTGTTGAGGAGCATCGGCGCTGGGGTTGGTTCGAACAAGGCGAAGAACGCGAACGGATTCCCTCTGAGCGAGGCTGCTGGAACCAGTTCTATTTACAGCTGAAAGCCGCGTTGCAGAGCGGTGGCCCACTGCCGGTCGACCCCCGTGATGCACTGGCGACCACCCGCGTCCTGGACGCTGCGCGCCTCAGCTCGCAACGGCATCAGGTGGTCGAACTGAGTGCGGTTTCAATCGATGGAACAAAAACAGAATAAAATTCTAAAATGAGTTGATATAGAAATTATTTTCCAATAAAGTCATTTCCAGGTTGCCGACATCAACGTCCCGATCTGCCTCAAGTCACTTGAAGCAGTAGAGGACGAACCAACAAAAACAAACAGGTACCGTCGATGAAAACCTTCAGCACTGCTCTGCGAGTTTTACGTACCGCGCTCCACCTGCACCGCGACCTGCCTCGCGGTCCGCGCCTGTCTCTTCCTCTTTCCAGACTCCTGTGCGTCGAACGCAAGGGCGCTGTGGTGTGCTGCATTCCCGGCGCGCCGATCGTTCGTTTGCCTGCACAGGCCAGTTGATCCCGGTCCAACGCTTTATCCATAAAACCAACAAGAATGTGGAGACAGAGTTTCATGAAGACCAAGATCCGTTTCACCTCACTTGCCTTGTCCCTGATGCTCGCCAGCGGCGCGGCGTTTGCTGATATGAAGATCGGCGTCAGCATGTCGCAGTTCGATGACACCTGGCTGACCTACCTGCGTGAATCCATGGACCAGCAAGCCAAGTCCATGCCCGACGGCGTAAAGCTGCAATTCGAAGACGCGCGCAGCGACGTGGTCAAGCAGCTGAGTCAGGTTGAAAGCTTTATCAGCCAGAAAGTCGACGCCATCGTGGTCAACCCGGTGGATACCGCGGCGACCAAAAAAATCACTGAAGCGGCGGTCAAGGCCGGTATCCCGCTGGTGTACGTCAACCGTCGCCCGGACGACCTGAAACTGCCCAAGGGCGTGATCACCGTGGCGTCCAACGACCAGGAAGCCGGCCAGATGCAGATGCAATACCTGGCCGAAAAAATGAACGGCAAGGGCGACATCGTCATCTTGCTCGGCGACCTGGCGAACAACTCCACCACCAATCGCACCAAAGGCGTCAAAGAGGTGCTGGCCAAGTACCCAAACATCAAGATCGATCAGGAGCAGACTGGCACCTGGCTGCGTGACAAAGGCATGACCTTGGTGAATGACTGGTTGACCCAGGGCCGTAAATTCGATGCCATCGTGTCCAACAACGACGAGATGGCCATCGGTGCCGCCATGGCCCTGAAACAGGCCGGGGTTGAAAAGGGTAGTGTGTTGATCGCAGGCGTTGACGGCACGCCCGACGGCTTGCGTGCGGTGAAGAAAGGCGATCTGGCGGTGTCGGTGTTCCAGGATGCCAAAGGCCAGGCCGTGGGCTCCATCGATGCAGCGGTGAAAATGGCCAAGAACGAACCGGTTGACCAGGCCGTGTGGGTGCCTTACCGCTTGATCACCCCGGAAAACGTCGATCAGTTCAAATAGCCGGTCCGTTCAATAACAACAATAAGCACGCAAGGTGGCTACGGCGGCCTTGCTGATGGAGTACCTGATCATGTTCGCTTCAGCGACTGCTTCGAGCACCCCGTTGGTGGGTATCCAGCCAACTGCCACACCCGTCGATGAGCCGTACCTGCTGGAGATCATCAATGTCAGCAAGGGTTTTCCCGGTGTGGTGGCCTTGTCCAATGTGCAACTGCGAGTGCGCCCGGGCTCTGTTCTGGCCTTGATGGGCGAGAACGGCGCCGGCAAATCGACCCTGATGAAAATCATCGCCGGCATCTACCAGCCGGACGCCGGTGAGCTGCGTCTTCGCGGCAAGCCAGTGAGCTTCGACACACCGCTGGCGGCGCTGCAGGCCGGGATCGCGATGATCCACCAGGAACTCAACCTGATGCCGCACATGAGCATTGCCGAGAACATCTGGATCGGCCGTGAGCAACTCAACGGTTTCCACATGATCGATCACCGGGAAATGCATCGCTGCACAGCGAAACTGCTGGATCGGCTGCGGATCAACCTCGATCCCCAGGAGCATGTCGGCAACCTGAGCATCGCCGAGCGGCAGATGGTCGAGATCGCCAAAGCGGTGTCCTACGACTCCGACATCTTGATCATGGACGAACCGACCTCGGCGATTACCGATAAGGAAGTCGCCCACCTGTTCTCGATCATTGCCGACCTCAAGGCTCAGGGTAAGGGCATCATCTACATCACCCATAAAATGAATGAAGTGTTCAGCATCGCGGATGAAGTGGCGGTGTTCCGTGACGGCGCCTACATCGGCCTGCAACGGGCCGACAGCATGGACGGCGACAGCCTGATTTCAATGATGGTCGGTCGTGAGCTGAGCCAGTTGTTCCCGGTGCGCGAGAAACCCATCGGCGATCTATTGATGTCGGTGCGCGACTTGCGTCTGGACGGGATTTTCAAGGGCGTGTCCTTCGACCTGCATGCTGGCGAGATTCTCGGCATCGCTGGGCTGATGGGTTCGGGCCGCACCAACGTCGCCGAAGCTATTTTCGGCATTACCCCAAGCGACGGTGGCGAAATCAAGCTCGACGGCAAGACCGTGCGCATCAGCGATCCGCACATGGCCATCGAAAAAGGTTTTGCGCTATTGACTGAGGATCGCAAGCTCAGCGGCTTGTTCCCGTGCCTGTCAGTGCTGGAAAACATGGAAATGGCCGTGCTGCCGCATTACGTCGGCAATGGCTTTATCCAGCAGAAAGCCCTGCGCGCCTTGTGCGAAGACATGTGCAAGAAACTGCGGGTGAAAACCCCGTCCCTGGAGCAGTGCATCGACACCTTGTCCGGCGGCAATCAACAGAAAGCCTTGCTGGCTCGTTGGCTGATGACCAATCCGCGAATCCTGATTCTCGACGAACCGACCCGCGGCATCGACGTCGGCGCCAAAGCCGAGATCTACCGACTGATTTCCTACCTCGCCAGCGAAGGCATGGCGGTGATCATGATTTCTTCGGAACTGCCGGAAGTGCTCGGCATGAGCGACCGGGTCATGGTCATGCACGAGGGCGACCTGATGGGCACTCTCGACCGCAGCGAAGCGACCCAGGAGCGGGTCATGCAACTGGCTTCGGGAATGTCCGCGGTTCATTGACGGTTCAATGCATTTAAACGGTTTTCTGTGGGTGACGAGGGTGCTCGTCGCCGGCAACGCAATAGAAGGGTGAGTAGCTATGAACGCGATACTGGAAAACAAACCCGCTACAGCGCCGGTCAAAACGCGCCGGCGTCTCCCGACCGAGTTGAGCATCTTCCTGGTGCTGATCGGCATCGGGCTGGTCTTCGAAGTGTTTGGCTGGATCGTTCGCGACCAAAGCTTTTTGATGAACTCGCAACGTCTGGTGCTGATGATTCTGCAAGTGTCGATCATCGGCTTGCTGGCGATTGGCGTGACTCAGGTGATTATCACCACGGGTATTGATCTGTCCTCTGGATCGGTGCTGGCGTTGTCGGCGATGATCGCCGCGAGCCTGGCGCAGACCTCCGACTTTACCCGGGCAGTCTTTCCATCGCTGACAGACTTGCCGGTGTGGATTCCGGTGATCGTCGGCCTCGGGGTCGGATTGCTGGCGGGGGCGATTAACGGCAGCATCATTGCCATCACTGGAATCCCACCGTTTATTGCGACCCTCGGCATGATGGTCTCGGCCCGGGGGCTGGCGCGTTTCTACACCGAAGGCCAGCCGGTGAGCATGCTCTCCGACTCGTACACGGCCATCGGCCACGGCGCGATGCCGGTGATCATCTTCCTGGTGGTGGCGGTGATCTTCCACATCGCCCTGCGCTACACCAAGTACGGCAAATACACCTACGCCATCGGCGGCAACATGCAGGCGGCGCGCACCTCGGGGATCAACGTCAAGCGCCACCTGGTGATCGTCTACAGCATCGCCGGGCTGCTGGCCGGATTGGCTGGCGTGGTGGCTTCGGCTCGCGCCGCGACCGGACAGGCCGGGATGGGCATGTCCTATGAGCTGGATGCGATTGCTGCAGCAGTGATCGGCGGCACCAGCCTGGCTGGCGGAGTAGGGCGCATCACCGGCACGGTGATCGGCGCACTGATCCTTGGGGTCATGGCCAGCGGCTTCACCTTCGTGGGGGTCGATGCTTACATTCAGGACATCATCAAAGGCCTGATCATCGTGGTCGCAGTGGTCATCGACCAGTACCGCAACAAGCGCAAACTCAAACGCTGAAGACTCCTCTATCTGGCATCTGTAGGAGCGAGCTTGCTCGCGATGAACGATAACGCGGTGCAACAGATGAACCGCGGCGGTCGAGCGCGACCCCGGTCCATCATCGCGAGCAATCGAGCGTCGACCGGCTGCTCCTACAGTTGTCGCGCAGTAAGACATCTCTCAACCTCGATAAAAACATCCTGATAACAATAAAGGGGAGCTTTGCCATGGGCGTTCGAAACACAAAATACCTTCCACCCTGCCTGCTACTGGCCGCCATGGGGTGTGCCGGCCAGAGTCTGGCGGCGGATGCATTCTCCGCTGACTCGAAATGGCTAACCGGCGACTGGGGCGGTCTGCGTACCGACTTGCTGGACAAGGGCTATGACTTCCAGCTGGAGCATGGTGGAGAGTTCGCCAGCAACCTCAAGGGCGGCTACAACGACGACAAAACCGCACGCTGGACCGAGCAGTTCGTGTTTGGCTTGAAAGTCGATCTGCAAAAAACCATGGGCTGGGAAAACGCTAAATTCAAAGTCGCGATCACTGAGCGTGACGGCCGCAGCCTGACCAACGACCGGATCACCGATCCGCGAGTCGGCGGCTACAACTCGTCCCAGGAAGTCTATGGTCGCGGCCAGACCTGGCGCCTGACGCAGTTGTGGTTGAGCAAAGGCTTCCTGGAAGATGGCGCGCTGGACGTGAAAGTCGGCCGCTTTGGTCCGGGCGAGGACTTCAACAGCTTCCCCTGCGATTTCCAGAGCCTGACCTTCTGCGGCTCCCAGGTCGGGAACTGGGCCGGCAGCATCTGGTACAACTGGCCGGTCAGCCAATTGGCCGGGCGGGTCAAGTACAACCTCAATCCCGAAGTCTTCGTGCAGGTCGGCGCCTACAACCAGAACCCGTCGAACCTGGAGGTTGGCAACGGCTTCAAACTCGACGGCAGCGGCACCAAGGGCACGATCTTTCCGGTGGAGCTGGTCTGGTCGCCTAAAGTCCAAGGCCTGCCGGGCGAGTACCGCGCCGGCTATTACTACAGCACTGCGAGCGCCGACGATGTGCTCAAGGACGTCAACGGCCAGCCGCAACCTTTGAGCGGTGGGGAGTTCCGTTCCCACAGCGGCAAGTCCGGCTACTGGCTGGTGGCGCAGCAGCAGATCACCAGTCACGGCGGTGATACCAGCCGCGGTCTGTCGCTGTTTGCCAACCTGACGGTGCACGACAAGGACACCAATCAGGTCGACAACTTCATCCAGGCGGGGTTGGTCTACACCGGGCCGTTCGATTCCCGGCCCAAAGATGCAATCGGCTTCGGCGTGGCACGCGGCCACACCAACAGCGATTTCCGTGAGCGGGCCGAGCTGCAGAACCAGGTCACGGGTGCGACCGATTACAACGACCCGGCGAGCATCCCGTTGCAGCACAGCGAGTACAGCGCCGAGGTGTACTACGGCTTCCATGTCACCAACTGGCTGACCGTGCGGCCGAACCTGCAGTACGTGCGTGACCCCGGTGGGGTTCAAGAAGTTGATTCGGCAATCATTGGCGGGGTGAAGGTCGAAACGGTGTTCTAAGGTCTCAAAAGTTCAAAATGCGCCACGCCAAACAGGTGTGGCGCAGCCGTTTGTCTTCTATATAGAGCCCCTCGATTGAATTTCTTGCTATAAACGCACTCCGATTACCACCCGCAAGCCTGCCATAGAGCACTTTCGGGGCTTTACCGGACAAATTCGCTGTCATTTCAGTTGCTGAGCCCTCAAGTCGGCCTTAGACTGCCGCCCCTCGTAAATTGAGTGCCGGGTGGCGCTTGGAATGTATGGCGCCTTTCCGATGACCTACAAGGGTCGACCGGATCGCTCCCTTATTCGCCTTAATGCACGTATTTTTTATAGAGAAATCAATGACAAAGGAAAAGTTGCTGGCCATGCCGGCGGATGACTACATGAATGCCGAGCAACTGGCGTTCTTCACTGAGCTGCTGCAAGCCATGAAGGTCGAAACCCACGACCGTATTGAGCAGAGCCGTGTAGCCATTGAAAGCCTGGACACCCCTGCCGATCCTGCCGATGCAGCGTCCGTCGAAGAAGAGCGCCACTGGCTGGTCAACGTCATCGATCGCGATCAGCGTATGCTCCCTCAGCTGGAAATGGCTCTGGGCCGTATCGCTGAAGACACCTTCGGCTGGTGCGATGACAGCGGCGAGGCCATCGGCCTGAAACGCCTGCTGATCAGCCCGACCACCAAGTACTGCATCGAAGCTCAAGAGCGTCACGAGCAAATCGACAAGCACCAGCGTCAGGCCTGATAGGCGTTTGTGGCTAGGGAGCAAGCTCCCTCGCCACAGGATTCAGCGCTCCTTCCAATCCCCCCCGCACTTCTATTGATCTGCTGCACCCCCACGACTAAGGGACCATAGATAATGGCCTAGTAGTGGCGTTAAATGCAGACACAATAAATAGAAGCAGCAGTGGGGTGACGAACATGACGAGGGACGGATCTCTGGCTGGCGCAGTGCTGCAACCTGTGGCAGCACCCAAAGCCACGGTGCGCTGGCTGGCACCTACTGTGCAAAGCATCGCCCTGATGTTGGTGCTCAGTGGCATGGCATTCGGCGGCTGGTCGCTTTACCTTTGCCTGCCGCTGGCGGTGCTGACTATCTGGCTTCCCCGGCTGCGTTCGCGGCCCAACATCGACTTAATCCCTGTGGACACCAGCAGTGCCATCGCTGAGTTGACCCGCGACCTTTCCTATACCACCAGTCACAATGCGCTATCCGCCGCCGGCGTGGCCTTCTCGGTCAAGCAACTGGCCGGAAAGCTGCAGTCGCAACTGGATGCTGCTGCGCGGATCGTCAGCAGCGCCGAGGTGATGATCGACACCGAGAAAGCCACTTCACAACTCAGCCGACAAGCTCTCAGTGCGGCCAGTGAAGCCCATCAGAGCAGTGCCGAAGGGCGCAGGGTGCTCGCCGAATCCATTACCCGCATGCATCAGCTCAGTCAGCGCGCCAATGACAGTCGCCAACTGATAGAAGCCCTGAGTGTGCGCAGTGAAGAAATCCAGCGCGTGACTCTGGTGATTCAGTCAATCGCCAGCCAAACCAACCTGTTGGCACTGAATGCGGCCATTGAAGCGGCGCGCGCGGGTGAGCATGGGCGAGGCTTTGCTGTGGTTGCCGACGAAGTTCGCGGTCTGGCCGGGCGCACCGCGACGGCCACCGACGAGGTCGGGGTGATGGTCGCTGATATTCAGCAACGCACGGCGCAGGTGGTGGAGCAGATTCGCCAACTGTCCAGCGACCTGAATACCGGGGTCGAGCAGGTGGAACACACCGGCCAGTCGTTGGAGAACATCGCCAGGCTGGCGGCGGGAGTCGAGAGCCAGGTGGGTGACATCGCCAAAGGTACAGAAACCAATCGCGAACAACTCGACAGTTTGTTTCACGCCGTCGAACAGATGCGCAGTGACCTGGCTGCAAGCGATCAGCAGACCCAGCGTCTGGCTGAAGCAGCGGTGCAGATGGAAGGCCAGGCCGAGACCATCAGCGAACGCCTTGCTGAAGTGGGGCTGGACGATTATCACCAGCGGATCTATGACCTTGCCCGGGAAGGCGCGAGCCAGATCGCGGCGCGATTCGAGTCGGATATCGATCAGGGCCGCGTCAGTCTGGACGACCTGTTCGACCGCAACTATCAGGCTATCCCCAATACCACGCCGGGCAAATTCCGGACCCGTTTTGATCGCTACGCCGACCAGGTATTACCAGGGATTCAGGAACCACTGCTGCCTCGTCATGAAGGCCTGGTGTTCGCTATTGCCTGCACCCAACAGGGATATGTGCCGACCCACAATAAAATATTCAGCCAGCCACTGACCGGCGATGCGCAAGTCGATACGTTGCAAAACCGCACCAAACGAAAATTCGCCGACAGAACGGGAATCCGCTGCGGTAGTCATCAGCAGGCAGTTTTGTTACAGACCTATACCCGCGACACGGGTGAGTTGATGCATGACTTGTCGGTACCGATCATGCTCAAGGGCCGGCATTGGGGTGGGCTGCGCTTGGGTTACAAACCCGAGAACGCACCACAGGTCTGACGGCACGATTGTTACCTCTCATGCAAAGAACCTGTGCAGGGCGATAGCTTTTTCCCTCCGTGTTAAGTCATTAATATGCCAATATTGTTAGGCAGCTAATGAAATATCCGGAGAGCCCTCATGCAAAGCAAAGTCGATGTCGCGGTGATGATTGGCAGCGGGGTGCCAGCCACTCTGCGGGCTTTGGGTCAAAGTGTCTGCTGGGTCGTGCTGCTCAATGGCGAGCAGCGGGGCACGGCGTTTTCCAGTCGTGACGAAGCCGAGGAGTGCAAGGCTGCCTGGTTGGCTCAATTGAATGTTGAAAAAACCGACAGCCTGCATTGAGTCGTTCGCGCTAGTGCGTTTTATGCATGCGCAGGTTCAGATCGTCGACCACTCCTGCCCAATCGGCGTCTTCACGCAGCTGTTCTTTCAAAAAAACCGCCTGCTGCGGTGTCCAGAATTCGGCTTCTATCAGTTTTTGATTGTTGGCCAGCGGCGAGTGGCTGGCAATGAAATCGTCGATAGCCGTCTGGGTGGAGTCCAGCCCAAGCTGATCGAATAAACCTTTCAGGTCATGCGTTGGCGAATCCATTGTTATCTCCATGCAGATTGGCAACCCAAGCATCCAAGGGTTGAGGTCATTGCGACACTGTAGCTGAGGGAGATGGTGGCAGGCGTTCGATTGGCAGTATTGGGCACGTCAGGCTGAGGTATCGACCATGCCGATAATGCTGATTTATGCCTGGTACAGGGCGGTTCCAGGCGAGTGGGCGGATTTAAGTTAATCATCATGATGCTCTTAAATGGATTCTCGCCTCTGTATTGGTCAGGCAGCCTGATCCTTTATGGCCGCAAGGGATCTTCAGGCGTTCAGCGCCCCCTCATCGACGGCAGCTTTGAGAGACCTGGCTGCTTCTTTGGCGGCCATTTCGGCAACGTCTGAAGTCTTGAACCAGCGGTCTTTTTCGACCTGATGGAAGGTGACGGTGGTTAGCGGCGGCTTGGCGCGCATCACGATCACTGCTTGAAACTCGCCTTCTACTTCCCTGGCCTCGCCATGGATGAAAAACTCGCCTATATCAAATTCCGTCACGTAACGCCTTCCCTTGGAGATTATTGTGCTTTTTAAGTACAGCCGCGCAGGCTGCTTTTCAATGGTCGGGCCAGTATGGCAGTTGTTGCCTGCCGGTGGCTGGGTTAAGTCATCGGTGTGACGAAACGACTGCATCGGCAAATGCGGGTCGGCGTGTAAAATGTTCGTTTCCAGGGCCTTTGCCAGAGCACAGGCCTGGTTGTGATTGCCGCGCAATTCTCTTATACGTTCGGTAGGAATTTCTTTGATGTGAAAAAAATCTTACCCCCAGTGCCACTGAGTAGCGGACCAACGGTATATATTCGGGCTCTGACTTCAGTGGGTAGAATGGCTCCTTGCGCAGCAGCGCCGGGCGGTTCAGGTAGCAACCCGTATCCTGAGCAGGGGTGGACGTGTACGCATATGAAATCCCTTTCTATGGTTTGCCGACGTGTGTCCGTCGCTTATAGGTAGTCTCAACGAGCATGGCTGCTCTAGAATTACCTCCGACGCTCGAAGGTTCAGGCGTATCTAAAGCATTTTTTCTGGCTATATGCCGAGAAAGTGCTTTTTTTAAAGAGTTTTTTCCCTAAAGTTGATACTCCAGTATTCTCTGGTGGTTAGCAGGGCGATTTTCTTCAAGGGTTGACGACGGCATGGGGAGACAGCGTGAGCATCGCTCCACCAGTCTTCGCCCGCCGTGTGTTGAAGGAGCGTTTAACTTTGTTCAGGGATTTGAGCGTTAGTCATTGTCGTGACAATACCGACATAGTCGTTTTTTGTGCTGTCTGCTTTTCGTGCAGGCAGAGTCATTTTTAGATTCGGGGACGTTTCCTTGGCAGTAAGTAATCTCGATATGCATGCTTTGTTCGTGCTTGGTGATTTGCGCGCAAAGCTGGTCAAACAGTTTCAATCACGTTTCATCTACATCACCGAACAGACTGCTGAAGGCATCTACATCGCCGAGATCGATACCGAAACGGCATTGGTCGTCGATGACAAACCGCGCCTGGAACTCAAAGTAGGTGACCACTTCAGGGCTGCGGTCTTGCCCAGCCGTGAAGGCGGCAAGTTTGAAATCAAGTTTCGCGAGATCAAACTCACGGTCTATGGTCTGGGCGAATATGCGTTTGTTACCACGGCCGATGGACACGCTATTTTGTTCAAGGAAGGGCAGACCGTCTTGACGGTGTTTGCCGCCAACCAGCAGTTGGAGGGCGGATTGACCAAGACCTTGAAAGCGGTGACTGGCAAAGCGGCGAAATGGCGCAAAGGCGAGCTCACGTTCAAGGCCAGTGAGTAATGACGCTGACCCGCGCCGATTTCCATGAGCAGAACCTGGAGAGTGCCCGCGCGCAAGCCCTTCGCCTTTTCACACAGAAGGCCGTTCTGCAAAGCGCCTGGTTGGGGTGGGTAGCCTCAGAGATCTACAGCTTGCGCCCTGCGGAGTACGCCAGCATGGTTCGACGCGAACTGAAGCGTTTGCAGGAACCCGGCGAAAAGTAACCGTCATACCTCGAATGCAGGAACCTCTACTACAGTCAGTTGACTGACTACGAAGGTTGCGGTCTTCCTCTGGAAGATCATCCTGCTATTGCTGTGAAAAGCACGAGGTGCAAAAGCATGAAAGGATTTCGAGTGCTGCTGGCCAGCACATTGACCACACTCAGCTTGTTGACCGCTCCCATCCCGGCATCTGCTGCCTTGGCGCCCATTCATTTTGCCGACCTCAACTGGGAAAGCGGCAGCCTGATCACCGATATCCTGCGGATTATTGTCGAGAAGGGTTATGGACTGCCCACCGATATGCTTCCGGGCACTACCATCACGCTGGAAACCGCGTTGGCCAACAATGACATTCAGGTCATCGGCGAAGAATGGGCCGGACGCAGCCCTGTATGGGTCAAGGCTGAGGCCGAGGGCAAAGTGGCGAGCCTTGGCGATACGGTCAAAGGTGCGACCGAAGGCTGGTGGGTTCCGGAGTATGTGATCAAGGGTGATCCGGCCAAAGGAATCAAACCCATGGCGCCGGACTTGCGTAGCGTGTCCGATCTGCCGCGATACAAGGATGTTTTCAGTGATCCTGAAAGTCCGGGCAAAGGGCGCTTCCTCAACAGCCCGATCGGCTGGACCTCGGAAGTGGTCAACAAGCAGAAGCTCAAGGCCTATGGTCTGAATGACAGTTATGTGAATTTTCGCAGTGGCTCCGGCGCGGCGCTGGACGCAGAAATCAGTTCGTCAATTCGCCGTGGCAAACCGATCCTGTTTTATTACTGGTCGCCCACGCCGTTACTGGGTCGTTTCAAGCTGATTCAACTGCAAGAACCGCCTTTCGATGCCGAGGCGTGGAAAACCCTGACCGACGCCGACAACCCTGATCCTAAACCAACGCGCTCCCTGGCTTCAAAGCTGTCCATTGGCGTGTCCACGCCGTTCCAGAAGCAATACCCGCAACTTGTTGAGTTCTTCACAAAGGTCGACTTACCGATCGGTCCTTTGAACAAGGCATTGGCCGACATGAGCGAGAAACACACGGCGCCGCATCAGGCCGCCGAAGCGTTCTTGAAGGCGCATCCGGATGTGTGGCAGGCGTGGGTGCCCAAGGATGTGGCTGACAAGGTGTCAGCTGCTTTGAAGTAATTGACCTCTGCCGTAGGAGCTGCCGCAGTCTGCGATCTTTTGATCTTTTGATCTTTTGATCTTTTGATCTTTTGATCTTCAAAGAAAAGATCGCAAGCTGTGCCAGCTCCACACGTGCCACGGACGTTCATTCTTTGGCACACCCCATCAAGGAAGTCTGGCCATGATGCTTTTGGTTGCCCAAGGGATTGCCGGTATTTTTGCGCTGATCAGTCTGATCCATCTGTACTGGGCACTGGGCGGCAAGACGGGCAGTGACGCGGCGGTGCCGCAGGTGCCGGGCAAGTCTGGCGGGGAGTTGAAACCAGCGTTCAAACCTTCAGCGCTCGGTACGTTGCTGGTGGCCGTCGCGTTACTGGTGATTGCGGTTCTGGTGTGTCTGCGAGCCGGTGTGTTCCTGCCGGTTGTTACGTCCGAGACGCTGCAATGGTCGCTCACCGCGATTGCGCTGGTGATGTTCTTGCGGGCTATCGGTGACTTCAAGGCCGTGGGGTTTTTCAAGCGGATCGGCGGGTCGAAGTTTGCTCGTTTGGATAGCTGGGCCTTTTCGCCGCTGTGTGTGGTGTTGGGGCTGGGATTGTTGATCATTGCCTGGTTTTGAGTCGCCGCTACTATTGCATTCGCGAGCAAGCCCGCTCCCACACTAGCTCTCTGCTGATCAAACCATCGCGGGCTGACGCAGATTTGTAGGAGCCGAGCTTGCTCGCGATGACGGCTATTCAGACGATACAAACTCTCCGGACCACCTCAGCTCCCACCCTCAGTTCTCCGACTACTCACTTCAGCCGGCACATCATCCCCCGCCATACGCTTGCGGAACAACGCCGCCCGAGCCAGCAGCAAGGTGGTCACTGGCATGGTGATCGACAGCAGAATCGGGACCAGCCATGCATGCAGTACCGGACTGGACTTGAGTGCCGAAAAATAGATGATCGAAGCCAACGCCACGCACCAGGCGCCCAATGTCGACGCCAGTGCCGGTGGGTGCATGCGCTGGAAGTAGTCCTTCATCCGCACCAGGCCGAAAGCGCCAATCAGTGCAAACAGGCTGCTGAGCACCAAGAGGATGGCCACTGGAATCTCTATCCAGAGTGACAACTCGCTGAGAGGGTTCATTCGATTACCTCGCCACGCAGCAGGAATTTCGCCAGCGCAAAGGAGCCGACAAAGCCAAACAAGGCAATCAGCAGTGCAGCTTCGAAGTAGGTGTCACTGGCATAGCGGATGCCTAGCGCCAGCATCATCAGCATGGCGAGGATATACAGATAGTCCAGCGCCAAAACCCGGTCCTGGGCCGACGGGCCTTTGAACAGGCGGATCAGGGTCAGGACCATGGCCACCGAGAAAAGGAACAGGCTCAGCAAAATCGCATTCGAGAGCAGGGCGCTCATTCGAAGATCTCCATCAACGGGCGCTCATAGGTCGCCTTGAAGTGCTGGATGAATTGCGCGTCGTCATCCAGATCGAACACATGCAGCAGCAAAACGCTGCGGTCCAGTGCCAGCTCTGACCAGACAGTGCCGGGAATCACGGTGGTGATCATCGACAGCGCGGCCAGGCCATTGGCATCACGCAGGTCCAGCGGCACCTTGATGAACCGGGAGCGCGGCGCTCGTCGCCCGGCGTTCAATACGCCCCAGGCGACGGCGATGTTGGACACCAGCACATCGCGACCCACCTGGAAGAACAACCGCACAATCACCCCGGGCCGGCGAATGCGGATCGGCAGCGGTCGCAACGGCTTCATCATCAGCGGCGCGGCAACTCCGAGCACCGCACCGAGCAGCAGGTTGCCGGGGCTGACAGACAGGTTCAGCACCAGCCACAACAGCCAGAGCGCCAACGACAACCAGGGCGCAGGGAACAGACGTTTCATGGTTGGACCTCCAGCCGCGCGGCTTTGGCTTCCGGGCTCGGTACTGCGCGCGTGCCCAGCACCGCCATGACGTATTGCTGCGGGTCATTCAGGGTGTCGGCAGCGGCCTGGGTATAGCGCAGCAGCGGTTCGGCCTTGAACGTCAACAGGATGCTTAGCCCCAGCAGGACAATGATCGGCACGCATTCGAAGTGCCGCAGCAGCGGTGAAGGGCGCTCCTCGGGTTTCCAGAACCGCTGGATGCCCAGGCGCGAGAAGGCAATCAGCGAAGCCAGTCCGGAAAGGATCAACAACGCCAGCAAGCCCCAGGCGGCATTCGAAATTGGCTCATCAGCACCGTTGCCCAGGCCTAGCGGGTTGAGCAGGGCGCTGAGCAAGCTGAGCTTGCCAATGAACCCGGACAGCGGCGGCATGCCGATGATCAGCAGGGCGCAGGCAATGAAGCTCAAACCGAGAAAGGCCATGGTCCAGGGAATCACCTGGCCGACCACGGCTTTCTGTTCGTCATCGAGGTTGATGCCTTTGGGGGGCTGCAAGGATTCCCGTGGTCGCGGGATGATCTCGCCTTCATAGTCCAGCAGCATTTCAGTGGCCGAGCGCGAGCGCTCGATCAGTTCCGCCAGCAGGAACAGTGCGCTCAACGCCAGGGTCGAACTGACCAGATAGAACAGCGCGCCAGCGGTGAGGCTCGGTTGGGCAAAACCGACGGCCGACAGCAGAATCCCTGCCGACACCAGAATGCTCAGGCTCGCCATGCGTTCCAGCCGTTGCGCGGCGAGAATGGCCAGCGCCGCGCAGACGATCGTCGCCATGCCACCGTAGACCAGCCAGTCGCCGCCAAAGTACGCCGAAGCGCCGGCTTGCCCGGAGAACAGCAAGGTCCACAAGCGCAGCAAGGTATACACGCCGACCTTGGTCATGATCGCGAACATCGCCGCCACCGGCGCGCTGGCCGAGGAGTAGGCCGGCACCAGCCAGAAATTCAGCGGCCACATGCCAGCCTTGGCCAGAAACGCCACGGCGAGAATCGCCGCGCCGGCGTGCAGCAGGCCGCGATCGGCTTGCGGCACCAGCGGGATTTTCAGCGCCAGGTCAGCCATGTTCAGGGTGCCGGTGACGCCGTAGATCAGCGCCGCGCCAATCAGGAATAGCGAGGAGGCCAGCAGGTTGATCGAAATGTAATGCAGGCCCGAAGACACCCGCGCCCGACCCGAACCGTGCAGGATCAGCCCGTAGGAGGCGGCCAGCAGCACTTCGAAGAACACGAACAGGTTGAACAGGTCTGCGGTCAGGAAGGCACCGTAAAGACCCATCAACTGGATCTGGAACAGCGCGTGAAAACTCGCACCGGCACGATCCCAGCGGGCCATGGCGAACAGCAGGGCGCAGACGCCAATGATTCCGGTCAGCACCAGCATCAATGCAGAAAGGCGATCGACCACCAGCACGATACCGAACGGCACTTGCCAGTTGCCCGGCAGGTACACGCCGATGGAGCCGGGCACACCTGTTTGCTGGGTCCACTGCAACAGCAGCACCGAAATCCCAAGACCCAGCACGCTCGAGAACAGGTTGATCCGGGCTTTGAGCGGTCGGTGTTTTTCACCGAGCATCAGCATCAGGGCGGCCGTCAGCAACGGCAGCAGAATCGGCGCAGCGATCAGATGGGGCATCCAGTTCATTCTTTAGGCTCCCGGCCATCCACATGGTCGGTACCGGTCAGGCCCCGGGATGCCAGCAGCACCACCAGAAACAACGCGGTCATGGCGAAACTGATGACGATGGCGGTCAGCACCAGAGCCTGCGGCAGCGGGTCGGTGTAGTGCAGCAAGTCCTGGGGTACGCCGTCCTTGATGATCGGCTCCTTGCCGATAAACAGGCTGCCCATGCTGAAAATGAACAGGTTGACCCCGTAGGACAACAGGCACAGGCCCATGACTACCTGAAAAGTCCGTGGGCGCAGCACCAGCCAGACCCCGGAGGCCGCCAGAACCCCAATGGCAATTGCGATGACTTCTTCCATCAGATTGCTCCTGGCCTGGCAATAGGTTTGGGCTGGCTGCTCGGTTTATGGCCGCGCACCGATTGGTGAGCCAGCGCGGTGAGGATCAGCAGCGTCGAACCAACCACCACGGCGTACACGCCGATGTCGAAGAACAGTGCGCTGGCGATATGGATGTCGCCCACTATCGGCAGCTCGAAGTGCCAGGTGTGGGTGGTCAGGAACGGATAATCCACGGCCATCGCACCCAACCCGGTAACGGTGGCGAACAGCAGCCCGGTACCCATCCAGCGCACCGGCCGCAGGCTCATCTGCGCCTCGACCCACTGGGTGCCGGCGACCATGTATTGCAGGATGAACGCCACCGACATCACCAGCCCGGCAACGAAACCGCCGCCCGGTTGGTTATGCCCACGCATGAACAGGTAGAACGACACCACCAGGGCAATCGGCAGCAATAACCGCACCAGCACCGCCGGAACCATCATGAAGCCCAGCGCGGTATCGCTGGCGTGTCGTGGGTTGACCAGATCGGTCACCACGTCGGGCGCCAGCAGACGCTGTTGAGCCGGCAGCTGCATGCTTTCCTTGGGCGGTCGGAAGCGTCGCAGCAGGGCGAAAACGGTCAGCGCCACAGCAGCGAGGACGGTGATTTCGCCGAGGGTGTCGAAGCCGCGAAAATCTACCAGCATCACGTTGACCACGTTGCTGCCACCCCCTTCCGGCAGCGCGCGGCTGAGGTAGAAGGAGGAGATGTCGTTGGGCGTCTGACGGGTCAGCATCGCGTAGGACAACAACGCCATGCCACCACCGACCACCGTCGACAGCAGTAAGTCGCGCAGACGGCGAATTCGCGCCTTGGGCAGGCTGCTTGGCAATGGCGAAACGTCTTCGATCCTCCGTGGCAACCAGCGCAGACCCAGCAGGATCAACACCGTAGTCACCACTTCGACCACCAGTTGGGTCAAGGCCAGGTCCGGCGCCGAGAACCAGACGAAGGTCACGCAAGTCATCAAGCCGCAGACGCTGACCATGGTCAGGGCCGCAAGCCGGTGATACTTGGCTTGCCAGGCGGCGCCGAGGGCACAGGCAATCGCCAACAGCCAGAGGGTAACGAACACGATCGACCCTGGAATTTTCGGCCGATCACCCCAACTCAGGCTGCTGTGGAGCATCGGGATCAACCCGGCGAGCACCGCCATCAGCACCAACAGGAACAATTGGGTCTGCAGGCGCTTAGTGCTGACTCGTCGCTCGATGCGCCGGGCCACACGCATCATGATCACCAGGCTGCGCTCGAACATCCGTTTGCCATTGAAGTAACTAATGATCGGCGGGTATTTGAAACGTCCGCGCTTGAGCTGATTGCGCAACAGCAGATAGAGCACGATGCCGCCAGACATGGCGATCAGGCTCATGATCATCGGCGCGTTCCAGCCGTGCCAGATGGCCAGGCTGTACTCGGGCAGGGTGCCGCCGACCACTGGCAAAGCGGCCGCCGCCAGCAACGGACCGATCACCTGGGCCGGGAAAATACCCACCACCAGGCACGTGAATACCAGCAATTCGACCGGCGCGCGCATCCAGCGTGGCGGTTCGTGCGGTGTGTGGGGAAGGTCAGTGGCCGTTGGGCCGAAAAACACGTCGACGGTGAATCGTAGGGAATAGGCGACGCTGAAAGTGCCTGCGATGGTGGCGATCACCGGCAGGGCCATTTCGACCCAGGCGGTGGCGGAAATGAACACGGTTTCGGCGAAGAACATTTCTTTGGACAGGAAGCCGTTGAGCAGCGGCACGCCGGCCATCGAGGCGCTGGCGACCATGGCCAGTGTGGCGGTGAACGGAATCAGCCGGATCAAACCACTGAGTTTGCGGATGTCGCGGGTGCCGCTTTCGTGGTCGATGATGCCGGCGGCCATGAACAGCGAGGCCTTGAAGGTGGCGTGGTTGAGAATGTGGAACACCGCGGCGACGGCGGCCAGCGGGCTGTTGAGGCCCAGCAGCAAGGTGATCAGGCCCAGGTGGCTGATGGTCGAATAGGCGAGCAGACCTTTGAGGTCGTTCTGGAACATCGCGCAATAGGCGCCCAGCAACAGGGTGCAGGCACCGGCACCGCCGACGATATAGAACCATTCTTCGCTGCCGGAAAGTGACGGCCAGAGCCGCGCCAGAAGAAACACCCCGGCTTTGACCATGGTTGCCGAGTGCAGGTAGGCCGAGACCGGTGTCGGTGCGGCCATGGCGTGGGGAAGCCAGAAGTGGAAGGGGAATTGCGCGCTTTTGCTCAAGGCGCCGATCAGGATCAGTGGCAGTAGAATCGGGTAAAGGGCATGGGCGCGGATCAGGTCACCGGCAGCGAGCACCTTGTCCAGGTCGTAGCTGCCGACGACATGGCCGAGCAGCATGACCCCCGCCAGCAGGCACAAACCACCGGCGCCAGTCACCATCAACGCCATATAGGCGCCACGGCGGGCGTCGGCGCGGTGGTGCCAATAGCCGATCAACAGGAACGAGAACAGACTGGTCAGTTCCCAGAAAAATACGATTTGGATCAGATTGCCGGAGATTACCAGCCCGAGCATGGCACCCATAAAGGCCAGGAAAAACGCAAAGAAGCGCGGCACCGGATCTTCCGGTGACATGTAATAGCGCGCGTAGAGCGACACCAGCGTACCGATGCCTAGCACCAGTAACGAGAACAGCCAGGCGAAACCGTCCATGCGCAGGACGAAGTTCAAGCCCAGGCTGGGCAGCCAGAGGAACTCTTCGCGAATGACGCCGCCGTGGGCGATCTGCGGATAGAGCATGGCGACTTGTATGGTGCCGATCAGTGCAACCAGACCGGCCAGCAGGGATTCAGTGTTACGTGCGTTGTGCGGCAGCAAGGCCGCCAGACCGCTGCCGATAAAAGGCAAAAGCAGTAGAACTATCAGGGACATAGGCTTCTAATCTGCGGAAGTTTGTGATGGATCATACGTGCCGGGCCCCGGATCACCAACTGCCAAGCTGTGGCAGGATCCTACAAGGTAGGCGGAAAACGGCTGGATTTCCTGATATGGGTGAGCTTAAACGTCCGCATGTATGCCCTAAAAGATCGCAGCCTATCGGCAGCTCCTACACCGACCGAGTACACCCACGATGTTGCGGGTGCATGCAATCCCCCTGTAGGAGCTGCCGATAGGCTGCGATCTTTTGACTTTGAGGGCTTAAACGTCGGTTTCGCGCTCCAGATCGTCCAACGTCTCAACGCTGGCGTTGCCCTTGGTCTTCAACTCGCTGACGATCACCGCTACCACGATTAACCCTGCGCCCAGCAAGGCGATGGCGGGCAACCGTTCGCCAGCGATGCGCCCGACGATCCCGGCCCACACCGGCTCACCGGCATAGATCAGCGTCGCGCGGGTCGGTGAAATACTTTTCTGCGCCCAGTTCATCGCCACCTGAATCGCCGCACTGGTCGCGCCCAGGCCCAAAGCGCTGGCCAGTAGCAGCCAGGAAAATTCAGGAATGACTTCCTGCGTCGGCACCACCATCAGAAACGCCAGCACTGACGTAACGACCAGTTGCACGACGGTGACCCGCCGTACATCGACCTGCCCGGCATAGGTGCTGATCAAAATGATTTCGGCAGCAATCGCAATGGTGCTGATCAACGTAGCAATTTCCCCCGGACTGAAATTCAGCGATGCGCCACTCGGGCCGGAGAGCAGCATGAGGCCGGTGAACGCCAGCATGATGCCAATACTGGGCATCAATCCCGGCCGACGCCCGAATACCAGCCATTGCAGCAAGGGCACAAAAGGGACGTAGAGCGCAGTAATGAACGCCGACTGACTGCTGGGAATGGTCTGCAAACCCATAGTCTGCAGACCATAACCGAGCATGATCGACATACCGATGAAGGCACCGGCCTTGAACTCGAACAGGGTCAAATGGCGCAGGCTGCGGTAAGAGAACAGCGCCACGATGCATGCCGCTGCGGCGAACCGCAGACCGACAAAAAACATCGGCCCACTGACGGTCATCGCCTGCTTCACCAGCAGAAATGTCCCGCCCCAGATTATGGTGATCAGCACCAACACGCACTCGGCTTTGCTGAACCGTGAGAACAGAGGAGAAGACTGGGGAGATTTCACCGACGTCATGGCCTTGCGCGCTACCTGAGTGGGACGCACAATGCGTCGGAAGTTGGGCAGTATACTGCGCAAATCAGTCAAGTGAGCAATATAGTGCACAAAGATCCTACACAGCGCGCCTCCGTCCTTCAGCACGTCAGCCAGAACGTACGTCGCCTGCGACATGCCGCGCAGTTGAGCCAGACGGCTCTGGCGGAAAAATCCGGCGTCAGTCGGCGAATGCTGGTGGCCATCGAAGCCGGCGAGAAGAACGTCAGCCTGACGACTCTGGATCGGGTCGCCGAAGCCCTGGACGTTGCTTTCAGCGACCTGATCCAGGCCCCCGACGCTCGTGACCCGAGCCGCATCAACGAACTCGCCTGGGCTGGGGCGATCCCCGGCAGTAAAGCGGTGTTGCTGGCCAAGGCGACGGCCTGTCGTGAGGTCGAGTTGTGGGAGTGGCGGCTGGAGCCAGGCGAGCAGTATTTATCCGAACCGGATGCCGATGGCTGGAGCGAACAGCTTTATGTGTTCGAAGGCTGCCTGACGCTGATGCTCGGCGACGAGGAGCGAAAGCTTGAAACCGGGGAGTTCTTCATGTTTGCCAGCAATCAGCCCCATGCCTATCGCAACGATGGGCCGGTGGCAGCACGGTTTGTGCGTAATGTGGTGATTTGATTCGGGCAACCGACAGCCACTGTTTATGGAACAACACTGGATAAACAGTTTGCTGGGTTCTTGTTGTTGTAGTTTCTGCATTGATTTTGTAACTATCTGAATTTGATACCTATTATTTATCGGCACGACTTCTGCAATGAGCTCTGGGCGGATTCTTCGCATCTACCCGGAACCACGGAGTCGGCCTATGACAGCCTCTGCCTCACCCCCGCGTAACGCCCATATCATCGGTTCGGATGCCGAAGCGATCATCGTTGCCAAAAGATTGGCCCAGCGCTTCGCTGAGGAAGCCGGCGTGCGTGATCGCGAGCGGCGCTTGCCGGTTGCCGAACTGGATGAATTCTCTGCCAGCGGCTTGTGGGGTATCACCATTCCCAAGGCCTACGGCGGCGCTGGCGTGTCCTACGTCACGGTCGCTGAAGTGATCAAGATCATTTCCGCTGCGGACTCGTCTCTCGGGCAGATTCCGCAGAACCACCTGGGTGTGCTGGATATCCTGCTGCAAACCGCCACCGAAGAGCAGAAGCGCTACTACTTCGACAAGGTCCTGCAGGGCTATCGCTTTGGCAACGCTTTCTCCGAAGCCAAAAGCAAAAACGCCGGCGCTTTTGAAACCCGTATTCGTTTCGACGGCGAGACCGCGCAGATCGACGGCGAGAAGTTCTACTGCACCGGCGCCTTGTTTGCCCACATTGTCCCGGCGGTGGCGGTTGATGAAGAGAACAAGGCCTTCATCGCTTTTATCGAACGCGACAATCCCGGGTTGACGGTCATCGACAGCTGGGATGGCTTCGGTCAGCGCACCACCGCCAGTGGCGGCGTGACGTTGAACGCGGTGCGCGTGCCGCTAAGCAGTGTGATTCCCGCTCACAAGGCCTTCGATGAGCCCACCGCTGACGGGCCAATTTCGCAAATCATTCAAGCCGCAGTCGATACCGGGATCGCCCTCGGCGCTCTGGAAGAAACCAAACGCTACGCCCGTCAAGCGCGGCCATGGATCGACAGCCAGCAGGATCACGGATGGCAGGACCCGTTCACCATTGCCGCCATTGGCGATCTTGAATGGCGGGTCCATGGCACCGAAGCGATTCTGCAAAAGGCCGGGCGCGCAGTCGACCAGGCCTTGGCCAATCCCAACGAAGACACCGTGGCCCATGCCTCGGTGGTAGTTGCCCAAGCCAAGGTGTTGTCCGCCGAAATCGCTTTGCTCGCCAGCAGCAAACTGTTCGAACTGGCCGGCACCCGCTCGGTGCTTGGCAAATACAACCTTGATCGCCATTGGCGCAATGCGCGCACCCACACCCTGCACGACCCGGCGCGCTGGAAATACCACCTGATCGGTAATTTCCTGCTCAACGGTGTCAAGCCAGCCCGGCATGCCTGGAACTAAGGAGTTCGTGATGAATGCATTGACCCAACCGGTGGCAGTCGAGCAGCCACTGAGCCAACGCCAGTCCGATCTGCACAGCGCCCGTCATGTGCTGGAACTGACCCTGCGCTTTATTCGCGAACAGGCGCAGCCATGGCCCGCCAGCGGCCTGAACAAGGCGACCGATGATCCTTATGTCATCAGCAAATTCGGCGATTTGCAGATCCGCATCGAAGTCGCCGCCGCATTGCTGGAACGCGCCGAGCATTTTTTGGCGGTATCCGACGATGGCGCCGAAATCAGTGTGGCACTGGCCGAGGCGGACATTGCCAGCGCTGACGCCTTGTTGGCAGTGAGCAATGCCGAGCTTGAACTCACCGGCCAGCGCACGCCGTTGCCCGGTTCGTTCCACGACCCGTTGCGCTGGAAATACCAGGTGATCGGCAACTACCGCCTTAACGGCGTGTTGCCGCCCAGCTACAGGAGTGCCGTTTGATGTCCCGTGAAATTCGTCTCAATGCTTTCGACATGAACTGCGTCGGCCACCAGTCACCCGGCCTGTGGGCCCATCCGCGGGATCGCTCCTGGCAGTACAAGGACCTGGAGTACTGGACCGATCTGGCGAAGATTCTCGAACGCGGCAAGTTCGACGGGCTGTTTATTGCCGATGTGCTGGGCATCTATGATGTCTACAACGGTAATGGCGATGCGGCGATTCGTCAGGCGGCGCAAGTGCCGGTCAACGACCCGTTGCAGCTGATCCCGCCGATGGCGCTGGTGACCGAACACCTCGGCTTTGGCCTTACCGCCTCGCTGTCGTTTGAACATCCGTATCCGTTCGCCCGACGGCTGTCGACCCTCGATCATCTGACCAAGGGCCGCGCCGGCTGGAACATCGTCACCTCGTACCTGGAGAGCGGCGCGAAGAACCTTGGGCAGACCGCGCAGGCCGAACACGACGCCCGTTACGACTTCGCCGAAGAGTATCTGCAGGTTTGCTACAAGCTTTGGGAAGGCAGCTGGGAAGAGGGCGCGATTCTTCGTGATCGTGAACGGCGGATTTTCAGCGACCCGAGCAAGATTCACGAGATCCAGCATGTCGGCAAACACTTTCAGGTGCCGGGTATTCACCTCTGCGAGCCGTCACCGCAGCGCACACCAGTGCTGTATCAGGCCGGCGCTTCCAGCCGTGGCAAGCAGTTCGCCGCCGAGCATGCCGAATGTGTGTTTGTCGCAGCACCCTCCAAAGTGCTGCTGAAAAAGACCGTGGCCGATATCCGCCGTCGCGCTGCCGAAGCGGGGCGCGATCCGTCGAAGATCCTGATCTTCAATTTGCAGACGGTGATCCTCGGCGAGACCGACGCCAAGGCCAAAGCCAAGTTCGAAGAATACAAGTCCTGGGTCAGCTATGAGGGGGCGATGGCGCTGATCTCCGGCTGGACCGGGATCGACTTCAGCCAGTTCAAGCCGGATGAACCGCTCAAACATGTCCACACCAACGCCATTCAGTCGGCGGTGGAGGCGTTCTCCACGGCCGACCCGAACAAGGTCTGGACGCCCCATGAGTTGGCCGATTGGGTGGGTATTGGCGGCTTTGGTCCGCTGTTTGTCGGCAGCCCGGAGACCGTGGCCGATCTGCTTGAGGAGTGGGTTGAGGACACTGATGTCGACGGCTTCAACCTGGCCTACGCGCTGACCCACGAAACCTTTGTCGATGCGGTCGAGTTGTTGGTGCCGGAGTTGCAAAAGCGCGGGGTGTACAAGACCGAGTACCGGCCAGGGACTTTGCGCGAGAAGTTGTTCGGTGAGGGGCCAAGGTTGCCGGAAATACATCCGGGGAGCGGGTATCGGGATTTGGCGGCTTTGCGTCATCAGGATAAGAACGCCGTGTCCGCCTAGACCCGTAGAGAGGGGCCTTGAACACAACAAAAATCCAATGTGGGAGCGGGCTTGCTCGCGATGAGGGCAGCACATTCAAGATTGATGTGACTGTCAGACCGCTATCGCGAGCAAGCCCGCTCCCACACTGGATCGGCGAAGCTTTATGGATCGAAGTCATCGCTTCTTAGCCAACACACCAGCCCAGCGGACCACCGCATGCTTTAGCCCATGGAACAGAGGTAAGCCTATGAGCGTGCACGAACTCAAACGTCCTTCCGCGGCGGATTTGGTACCAGCCGAATGGCTGGTGATGTTGCTCAACGCCCTGGAACAACTGCAGCACTGGGCCCAGGTCAGCCCGTTGCAGACTGCGCTGCGCCACAAGCGCCAGGGCCAATGGTATGTCTGGCGCTGGATCGATGCCTTGCGCGATGTCGAGCGGCTGGCCGATGGCTTGCGCCAGCAGGGTTTTACCGCAGATTCGCGGTTGGCCCTGAGTGGGCCTTTCGAGCCGAATCTGTTGTTGCTTGCGCTGGCGGCACACAGTATCGGTGGTCAGGTGTTGACCCTGGCTGATGATCTGGACCGGGAGTCGCTGCACACGGCTCTATGGCGCAGTCGTCCCAGCCATGCCTTTGTTCACGGTCGTCAGCAGCTCCAGCATTGGATGGCCGCCACGCAAACCGGCGCCCCACAACGGTTGTTGCTTATCGCCAATCAGCTTGTACCCCGACAGTCCCACCAGCCGGTGCTGAGTTTTACCGAGCTGCTGGGCCCGGTGGAAACGCCGCGACGCCTGAGCCGCTGGCGACATGCGTTACCTGCCGGTCAGTTGTGGAGCGAAGAGGGCACGCAGTGGCAAAACGGCCTGGGCGTGCTATTCGAGCAATGGCTGGCCAGCGGACAGTGCCTGGCCTTTGCGGAAAGCCCAGGCAGCGCCAGCCGTGATCGCCGCGAGGTCGCGCCCAGCGGTTTGTTGCTCTCGGCGGAACGCCTGCAACGTCTGGCCGATGAGATCGAAAGTCGGCTGGCGGCCCAAGGCAGCTGGCGTCGCACTCTTTGTGATTGGGCCATCGCCAACCCGGGAAAAGGCCTGCAACGGCTGATCAAGAACCGCGTCCGCCGACTGCTGGGTTTCCAGCGCCTGCACGCCATCTGGCAGGCCCCCGGCGTCACGGCAAAACCCTCAGCACCGGCTTGGCTCGCTGAATTCAAACGGAACATTGCATGACTCCGACCGATTCCATTCTGCAAGTCAGCGGTATTTCCCTGGCCTTCAAGGGCGTCAAGGCGATCAACGCGCTGTCTTTCGACGTTCGCCGTGGCGAGATCTGTGCGCTGATCGGCCCCAACGGTGCCGGCAAGAGCTCGCTGCTCAACGTGCTCAATGGCGTGTATCGCTTCGATGCCGGGGAGATCGTCTTCGACCAGCAGCATTTTCGCCGCATCGATCCGTTGGCCGCCGCGCGCCGGGGCATCGGTCGTACGTTCCAGAACAATGCACTGTTCAAGAAGATGAGCGTGATCGACAACATCCTCACCGGTCTGTCGCGGCATATGCGCACCACGTTCATCGAGCAGGCGCTCAGCCTGCCACGGGCGCGACGCGAGGCCGATGCCTTTCGCCAGCAGGCTCAGGGGATTCTCGAGTTCCTCGAGCTTGAGGCGCAGCGCGATGTGCTGGTGGGCAACCTTTCCTATGGCCTGCAAAAACGTGTCGAGCTGGGCCGGGCACTGATCGCCGGGCCGAGCCTGTTGCTGCTGGACGAGCCGATGGCCGGGATGAATGCCGAGGAGAAGCAGGAAATGGCGCGCTTTATCGCCGACGTCAACCGCGACCTTGGCACCACTGTGGTGTTGATCGAGCACGACATGAGCGTGGTGATGGGCTTGTCCGATCACGTGGTGGTGCTCGATTACGGGCGCAAGGTCGGCGACGGCACACCGGCGCAAGTGCAGGCCGATCCTGAGGTGATTGCGGCGTATCTGGGAGTGGTGCATTGATGACTTTCTTCTTCGAAACCCTGCTCGGTGGCTTGCTGGCCGGCACCATGTACTCGCTGGTCGCCATTGGCTTCGTGCTGATCTACAAGGCCAGCGGAGTGTTCAATTTTGCTCAGGGCTCGATGCTGCTGTTCGCCGCGATGACCTTCGTCAGCCTGCACGATCAAGGCGTGCCGTTTGCTTTGGCGCTGCTGCTGACGGTGCTGGTGATGATCATGGGTGCGCTGATCATCGAGCGGGCGGTGCTGCGGCCGCTGGTCAACCGCTCGCAGATCACCCTGTTCATGGCGACCCTTGGGCTGTCATTCATTATCGAAGGTCTGGCCCAGGGGCTGATGGGCTCACAAGTCCGCGCGCTGGACCTGGGCATCGACGATGTGCCGCTGTTCATCGGCCCGCTCATGCTCAGCCAGTTCGACCTGATCGCCGCTGCCACGGCCATCGTGCTAGTGACGGTGCTGGCGCTGCTGTTCAACAAGACTCGTATCGGCATCTCGCTGCGGGCGGTCGCGGATGACACCACGGCGGCGTTGTCCATCGGCATCAACCTCAACCGCATCTGGCAGATCGTCTGGGCGGTGGCCGGGATGGTTGGACTGGTTGCTGGCCTGCTCTGGGGCGCGCGCCAAGGGGTGCAGTTCTCCCTGTCACTGGTAGTGCTCAAAGCGTTGCCGGTGTTGATCATTGGAGGTTTTACCTCGATTGGCGGGGCGATTGCTGGTGGTTTGATCGTCGGTGCCGCCGAGAACCTTGCCGAGGTCTATGTCGGCCCGTTGATGGGCGGTGGCATCACCCCGTGGTTCGCCTACGTCCTGGCTTTGGCCTTTCTGTACATCCGCCCCGCCGGCCTGTTCGGCGAGCGCGCCATCGAGCGAGTCTGAGCTTATGTCCTTGTCTATTTCCCGCGAGACTGCGCCGTTATTACTGATCCAGCGGCGCTTGCCCTGGGGCCTGTCTGGCCTGTTATTGCTGGCCTTTGTCATTGTGCCGCTGGTGGGCAACGACTATTGGCTGAATGCGATTTTGATCCCGTTTCTGGTGCTGTCACTGGCCGGGCTCGGGCTCAATCTGCTGACCGGCTATACCGGCCAGACCTCGGTCGGCGCCGCCGGCTTCATGGCGGTGGGCGCGTTCGCTACCTACGGATTTCTGTTGCGCCTGCCCGAGTTGGGCTTGCCGGTGGCGCTGCTCGGTGGCGGGCTGATCAGCGCTGTGGTCGGGCTGCTTTTCGGTCTGCCCAGCTCGCGGATCAAAGGTTTCTACCTGATGGTCACGACCCTGGCGGCTCAGTTCTTTCTGGAGTGGCTATTCGTCAAATTTCCCTGGTTCTACAACTACGGATCGTCCGGCACCATTTCGGCGCCGAGACTGGCGCTGTTCGGCCATGACCTGAACACTCCGGTGGGGCGTTATCTGCTGACGGTGTTGCTGTTGACCTGGGTCGCCGTGAACCTGGTGAAAAGCCAGATTGGCCGCAACTGGATGGCCATCCGCGACATGGACACCGCGGCCGCCGTGGTCGGCATCCCGGTGGTGCGCTACAAGCGGCTGGCCTTTGCCGTCAGCTCGTTCTATCTGGGCATCGCCGGGGCACTATGGGCCTTTGCCTATCTGGGTACGGCCAGTGCCAGCAGCTTCGATATCAATCGCTCATTCCAGATCCTGTTCATCATCATTATCGGGGGCATGGGCAGCATCGCCGGCAACTTCGTCGGCGCGGCGTTTATCAGCCTGTTGCCGATTCTGCTCAGTCATGCCGGGCAAGCGTTGTTCGGTGGTTCGGTGGACGCCGGGCAATTGCAGAACCTGCAAAAAATCATCTTCGGCGTGCTGATCATCCTGTTCCTGATCAAGGAACCCGAGGGGCTGATCCGCTTGTTGAGCAACCTTCGTGAGCGGCTGAGTCACTGGCCGCTGCGCTTCTGAATCCCCCCACTATTAGAGAGTCGATATGCGTGCATCCTTGAAACGTTCGTTGGCCGGCGCGGCGTTGGCGCTGGCGGTTTTTGGCAGTGCAGTGCCCATGGTTCAGGCCTCGCCGGACCAGCAGTTTTTTCCTCTGGCCACATACCGGGTCGGCGCCTACGCCTCCAGCGGCGTACAGGTCTGGGCCGGGATGCTCGATTACCTGAACTACATCAACGATGTGGAAGGCGGGATCAACGGGGTCAAACTGGTCTGGCAGGAGTGCGAAACCGAGTGGACTGCGGAGAAGGGCATCGAGTGCTATGAGCGTTTCAAGAAAGGCCTGGATGGCGCCCCGGTAGCGATCTATTCACCCAATGGCGCTCCGGCTGCCTACGCCCTGAGCGAGCGGGCAGAGGTCGACAAGATCCCGTTGATCACCCTCGGCTACGGTCGCACCGAAGCCACCGACGGTACGGTGTTCCCTTACAACTTCCCGGTGATGCTGACCTTCTACAGCGAAGCCTCGACCTTGGTGAATTACATCGCCGAGCGCGAAGGTGGTTTCGACAAACTCAAGGGCAAGAAAATCGCCACGGTCTACCACGACTCGGCCTATGGTCGGGAAACCCTGGGCCCGCTGAAACTGTTGGCCGAGAAGTACGGTTTCGAGAACATCCAGATTCCTGTGGCCGATCCGGGCAACGAGCAATCGGCGCAATGGCGGCAGATCCGTCAGGCCAATCCGGACTGGGTATTCCTGCGCACCTGGGGCGTGTCGACGCCGGTGGCGGTGAAGACCGCAGCGCGCTTCGGCTTCCCGGTGGACCATATCGTCGGCGACATCTGGGCCAGTTCCAGTGAAGACGTGCTGCCGGCAGGCGCTGCCGCCAAAGGTTATCTGGCGCTGACCCCATACCCGGCCAGTACCGATTTCGAGATCCACAAACGCTTGAAACAGTACATCCTCGACAAGGGCAAAAGCGATCTCAAGGACCTGAAGAACTTCGGCAGCGTCTACTACAACTCCGGTCTGGTGAACGCCGCTGTTGCGGTGGAAGCGATTCGCACCGGTCAGGGTAAATTCGGCAAGCGGCCGCTCAATGGCGAGGAAGGGCGCTGGGGCCTGGAGCACCTGAACATCGATGATGCGCGGCTCAAGGACATGGGCTACTTCGGTTTGATGCAAAACCTCAAGCTGTCGTGCCGCGATCATGAAGGCGGTGGTTCGGCGCGGGTTCAGCAGTGGGACGGCGCCCACTGGACACTGATCAGCGACTGGATCGCCGCCGACCGCGTGTTGCTGCGCCCGCTGATCGACGAAAAATCCGCAGCCTTCGCCAAAGAGAAAGGTCTGACGCCACGCACTTGCACCGGGGATGAATAAACCATGAGCCAGACTGCTCCAAGCGCTGCGACCTATGAACTACTGCAGGTCAAGGATATCGAGGTGATCTACGACGCTTCGATTCTTGCGGTGGCGGGGGTGTCCTTGAGCGTTCCCAAGGGCGGCATCGTCGCCTTGCTCGGGGCCAACGGTGCCGGCAAAAGCACGACCCTCAAGGCGATTTCCGGTCTGGTCCGTGCCGAGCGGGCCGAGGTCAGTCGCGGGGTGATCGAATTTTTTGGCCGCGATACTGCCGGTATCGACCCCAGCCAGCGCGTGCGCCAAGGGATGGTCCATGTGCTGGAGGGGCGACATGTGTTCGCCCACCTGACGGTTGAAGACAACCTGCGCAGCGGCGGGTTTGTCCGGCACTTGAGCCGCAAGGACATGGAGCAGGATCTGCAACGGATTTATGACTGGTTTCCACGACTCAAAACCAAACGCAAAACCCAGGCGGGTCTGACCTCGGGCGGCGAACAACAGATGATCGCCATCGGCCGGGCCTTGATGACACGTCCTACTTTGGTACTACTGGACGAGCCGTCAATGGGTTTGGCGCCTATCATCGTTCAGGAAATTTTCGAGATCATCGCGCAGCTCAATCGTGACCAGCAGGTGAGCTTTCTGATCGCCGAGCAAAACATTAATGTGGCATTGAAATACGCCTCCCACGCTTACGTACTCGATACCGGGCGGGTGGTGGTTTCCGGCAGCGCCAGCGAGTTGTTGGCGCGGGACGATTTGCACGATTTTTATCTGGGTAAGCACTGACAAGTGAGAACGGCATGAGTGAAACCAACAGCGGACAGGTGAACCCCGCCATTCGCAGCGCTGACATCCTGATCGTCGGCGGTGGCTTGAGTGGCGCGCTGCTGGCTGCTCAGCTGTTGCGTCTGCCCGGCAAGCGTCAGGTGCTGGTGATCGAACCCCGCGCTGAATTGGGTCGGGGCGAGGCCTACAGCGCGGTCGAATTGGGGCATACCTTGAACGGCAACGCGGCGCGCATGAGCGTCGACCCGGACAACGCTGATGACCTGACCCAATGGCTCGGTGAATTCATCGCCGCCGGTGGCTGGCCGGAGTCGGATCAGCAGCATGTACCGGTCAACGAATTGTTCCCGCCACGGGGGATTTTTGGACTGTATGTGCAGCAACGACTGGCTGAAGCCCAGGCAGTGGGCGCGCAGAATGGCTCCAGCGTCGAGCATGTTCGTGGGGAAGTGGTCGATCTGCAGACAGATGAAACCGGGGCGCTGTTGACCCTCGGCGACGGTCAGAAACTACGCGGTGTTTTTGCCGTGCTGGCCACTGGTATGTTTCCGGCCGCGCGTACACCGCAAACCGAATCCAGCGGCTTGAATGCGGCAGCATTGGACCCGTGGGATGTTTCGGCTATGGCCCAACTCGATCCGCAATCCACGGTGCTGATCATCGGCTCCGGGCTGACCATGGTCGATGCCGTGGTGTCGCTGGAGCAGGCCGGTCATCGCGGGCCGATCGAGGTATTTTCCCGGCACGGCCTGCTGCCCCATGTCCGCCGTCAACCACCAGCCTGGGTAGACTTTCTCGCCGAGGATCACAGTATTCGCACCCCGAAGCAGTTGCTGCGCGAGCTGCGCCGCCATTGCCAGACCGCGCTGGCGGTCGGTATCGATTGGCAAGCGCCGCTGGACACCGTGCGCGCGCATATCGGACGTCTGTGGAGTCAGGCGACGGATGTGCAGCGTCGGCAGTTCGTGCGCCATGTACGGCCATGGTGGGAAAGTCACCATCACCGTTCGCCACCGTTGAGTGCCGAGCTGGTGAAACGTTTGCATGCCGAGGGACGTTTGCGGATTCAGGCGGCGTCGTTCAAGGGCCTTGAGCCTTCGGCTGACGGCCAGGTGAGCATCCGCATTCGTCGACGCGGCGAGATGCACACCACCCTGGTCAGCGGTGCGGCGCTGATCAACTCCAGCGGGATCGAGTACGACTGGCGTCGTGTGGCCCGGCCCTTGCCCCAGCAACTGCTGGCTCGCGGTCTGGTTCAGCCGGGACCGCTGGCGTTGGGGATTGCCGCCGATGCTGGCGGCGCGTTGATCAATTCCGACGGACAGGTTGCTGACCGCTTGTTCGCCATGGGCCCGCCGTTGCGCGGGATGTGGTGGGAAAGTACCGCGGTCACGGACGTGGCCAGTCAGGCCAAGGCGTTGGCGCGCAGATTGGTCGAGCTTGACGCGTAGATCGCGACCTTGTAGCAGCTGCCGCCAGGCTGCGTTCGGCTGCGCAGCGGTCTAAATCCTGCCTCCACGGTTAACCTGAAAAACCGCGGTGTCTGATTTTACGACTGCTGCGCGGCCGGACGCAGGCTACGCCAGCGGCTACGAGGGTGTCAGATAGTCACTGGCCTCAGGTCCCGTGGTGCATTGTTGGAATACGCCGCTTTTCAAGGTAAGCAGCCAATACCCCAGGGCTATGGCGTTGATCCCTGCGCCCAACAGGCAAACACCGATCCAGCCTGACCAGGCATACATCGCGGTCGAGCCGATCGATCCCAGCGCGCTACCGATGGAATAAAACAACATGTAGCCTGCCGCCAACCGGCTCTGGGCTTCGGGGCGCACGCTGTAGATCATGCTTTGGCTGGTGACATGTACCGCTTGCAAGCCCAGGTCGAACGTAATCACACCGATCAACAGCGCCCACAATGATGACTGAGTGAAGGCTATGGCCAGCCAGGAGACCAGCATTAGCGAAAGTGCCAGGCCGCTGGTCCATTGAGCCAGGCCGCGGTCAGCCAGATGTCCGGCGCGCGCTGCGCCGAGCGCGCCAGCGGCACCGGCGAGGCCGAACAAGCCGATCTCGGTGTGTGACAGCGACAGCGGCGGTGCGCTCAGGGGCAGTACCAAGGGTGTCCACAGCACCGTGCCTGCGGCGAAAATCAGCATGGCGATGACCGCGCGATCGCGCAGGACTTTCTCCTCCTTGAACAAGGTAAATACCGAGCCGATCAACTGAATATAGGTACTGGTCGGCTTCGTGTGTTCGCTCCTCGGCAGCACACGCAACAGCAGCAGGGCCATCAGCAATGTCAGGCCCGCCGACAGCAGATAGACCGAACGCCAGCCTGCCAGGTCGGCCATGCTCCCGGCCACTGTGCGCGCCAGCAGGATGCCGACGACGATGCCGCTGGTGACCACACCCACCACGCGGCCACGCTCGGTCGGCAGCGCCAGGGTCGCGGCATAGGCCACCAGCACCTGAGTCACCACCGCCAACAGGCCGGTCAGCGCCATGCCGATCAGCAGCCAGAGGCTGTTCTGCGCGAGGGCGATCATCATCAGTGCGAGCACCGACAGCAGCATCTGACCGACAATCAAACGCCGCCGATTGAGCAAATCCCCCAACGGCACCAACAGCAGCAAGCCCAGCCCATAACCGACCTGCGTGAGGGTCACGATAATGCCGATGGTTGCCGGGTCCATGCTGAAGGCCTGAGCCATGGCGTCGAGCAGCGGCTGCGCGTAATAGACATTGCCCACAGACAGCCCGCAGGCGATGGCGAACAGCAGCACCACACCTTTGCTGATGTATGGCTGTTGAAGCGGGTTAAGGATCGGTGATTCAAGCGTCATGCCTGGCTCCATCTCAAGTGGTTTCGTAATAAAACCACTTGTACGGTAGAGAGGCTGGTTTTATATTGCAACCACTTTCCTGTTCTTCGAGTTGTGAGCTCAACCCATGGTCCAACGCACAAGCCTTGCGGGCGCCGAATGCCCGGTCGCCCGTTCACTGGACGCCATTGGCGACTGGTGGTCGTTACTGATCATTCGTGATGCCTTCGATGGCATTCGTCGCTTCGGCGAGTTCCAGCGCAACCTCGGCATGGCCAAGAACATCCTCTCGGCGCGCTTGCGAACGTTAGTGGCCCACGGAATTTTCGAAGTGGTGCCAGCCTCGGATGGCAGTGCTTATCAGGAATACGTGCTAACCGAAAAAGGTAACGGCCTGTTCAACCTGATCATCGGGTTGCGGCAGTGGGGCGAGGCGTTTTTCTATGAGGCGGGGGAGCAGCATTCGACGATGGTTGACCGCGAGCAAGGGCAACCGCTGCGGCGTTTGGAGCTGCGCTCGGAGGATGGACGGTTGTTGGGGCCCAAGGATTGTCGGCGGGTGGCAGTGGAGTGAAGCGGGCTGCATGCCCGGTTGATGGCATGCAGCCCAATTGTGGCTTAGCGCAACACTTCGACCATGTCCGCCACCGTCGTCAACACATCCTTACCCAAGTGCATGGAGCGTTTACCCGACCATCCGGTGAGTGCATTCGGTGCATCATTGTTGTCCTTGAACGGCATCTCCAGGGTCAGTGACAGGCAATCGAATTTCTCGCCGACGCTGTTGCAGGCCAGGGTCATATTGGCTTTGCCCGGTTTGTCACGGGTGTAGCCGTGGGTGGTCTGGAAGTCGCGGGTCTGGTGTTTCAGGTGGCTGCGGAAATGCTCTTCGAGTTTCTCGATCCGTGGGGTGTACCCCGGGTTGCCTTCGCAGCCAGCGGTGAAGACGTAGGGGATTTCTTCGTCGCCATGGATATCGAGAAACAGGTCGACGCCGTACTTTTCCATTTGCTGCTGAACGAAGAACACTTCCGGGCTGATGTCCTGGCTCGCACTCTGCCAGGCGCGATTGAGGTCCTGGCCCATGGCGTTGGTGCGCAAATGGCCGTGGAAGGCGCCATCCGGATTCATGTTGGGGACGAGGTACAGGTCGGCACTGGCCAGAAGCTTTTTCATCACGGGATCGTCATGCTGTTGCAGACGCTCGATGACGCCTTCCATGAACCACTCGGCCATATGTTCGCCGGGGTGCTGTTGAGCGATGATCCAGACCTTGCGTTGGCCTTCGGCGCCGGTGCCCTTGCGCAGCAACTGAATGTCGCGACCCTCGACGCTTTTGCCGGTAGCCAGCAGTTCGGTGCCGGCCTTGGCCAGCGCCTGCTCGATCAGCCAGTCATGACGTCCGCGGCTATAGGGTTCGAAATAGGCGAACCAGGCGTTCGTTGCACTGGCTTCGAGGCTGAAGCGCAAGGTATCGCCCTCGAAAATCGTCGGCACACGAAACCAGTTGACGTGATCGTAGGAGGCCACGGCCTGGTAACCGTTCCACGCTTTGTTATAGGAGGATTTGCTTGCGTTGCTCAGACGGAACCAATGTTCCTGACCCACATGCAGACCGCTGGCTTTGAAGTGGAACCATTGGAAGTGCTGGCTGCGGGTGTCCGGCTTGATAGCCAGCAGCACTTGCCGCGGATTGCTGGTGTCCAGCACCTCGATATTGCCGCTGTCGAAGTTAGCAGTAATTTGAAAGGAGCCTTGAGCCACGGCCATAGTCTGGATACCTGAGTATGATTTTTATGACTGCTACTTTACACGTAAGAGAGGGAGAAACAGGGGGGGAATTTCGAGGAGAAAAAGGTGGGGGCGTCGTCCTTGACGCAGCAGCAGCTTAGTGACTATGCGATGGACTCTCAAGTGCTATTTTCGGTACTTTTTCCCCAACATTGCTGGGGTTTTCTTGCAAGACGACATCCTTTTGATATCGATCGTCGCCATCGAACCTAGCGGTACCCAGTCTTCATTAGCCTGAAGCCAAGCCTGAAAAACTGGCAAAAAAAAGACCCGGCAAAAAGCCGGGTCAAAAACCGTGATTAGCCTGATGAGGAGATAGTCCAGGAGTCCGACCTAAGGTCTCTTGGAGTATCGACTGATCTCGCGATCAGCTGCGAGCAATAATAATCATTATCATTTGCAAGTCAAATGTTTTCCGCTGCGTTGGACATTTTTTCCTGTTCTCTCCCAAACCCCAGCGCATTCAATCCATCACGCCGTCACTGCGTTGACCCTGCGGGCTACGCTATTCAATCGGCCTGGTTTCCATCCAGTGATCTGTCCACCATGGCTTTGGCCAAATCAATCATATGCACCACCGAAAACGCCAGATCGCGGTGTGCGCCATGGAGGTTTTCTGCGGATTCATAAGCAGTTGCCGCTGCACAACGCAACAGGCCCGAGGCGTGGACCATGGCTTCTTCGCTGCTGATACCGCCTTTCACATCAAAGAGTTTTTCTTCGATTTCGGATTCTGAAACAGCTGGTTTCAAGTAATAGTTTAAGGCGCGCTGTGCTGCGGCGTTGCCTTTCAGCGAAGCAAAGGTGACATCTGCTTTCATTTCTAACGAGTCATCGTTGGGAGTGCTCATGATTCCGGGTGCTCTGATGGTGGGCCAAGTAAGTAAACTCAAGCCTAGTACATAGTGTATTTGTGATGAAAATTTAAATACTACAATGTGTGTATTGAGAGCCCGAGTGCACAAAGTATTGTTCCGGCCATGGATAAATGGATCGAATTGGTCAAGGCCAAAATGAGTGATCTCAAGATCACTCAAGAGAAACTCGCAGAGCGCCTAGGGATGTCCCAGGGCGGCGTTGGCCACTGGCTGAATAAACGTCGCCAACCCAAGATTGAAGACATGAACCGTGTTCTTCAGGAGCTGGGGTTAGGGTTTCTGGAAGTGGCGCTGGTGATCAGGGAGCCAGGAGCTTCCAAGGGTGAGGAGAGTGAAGGTGACGGTTACGACCTCTCGCTGGCAGACAAGTACAACCCATACTTCCGCTATCCGGTCAGTGACTGGCAAGGTGTGTGCGAAGTGCACGAGGCGCAACGGGCCTATTCCAGCGGACGCTATGAACTGTCCGATTATCATGCTCAAGGCGAAGCGTTCTGGCTGGTGGTGGTCGGGGATGCCATGACAGCCCCGAGCGGCATCAGTATTGCGCAAGACATGCTGATTCTGGTCGACCCGGCTGTTGAAGCGGTGCCTGGCAAACTGGTTATTGCCCGGTGGCCGGGCAGTGCGCAAGCGTCTTTTCGCAAGTTGATCGAAGAGGGCGGGCAACGCTACCTCGTCCCGCTCAACCCGACCTATCCGAAAACCCTCTACACCGATGAATGCCGAATCATTGGCGTGGTCGTGCAGGCCACGGCGAAGTTCTAGTCTGATCGGTCCTGCGCAACGCGTAGGACCGATGACCTCACTGCACTGACTCCAGTTCCACCAACGCACTGCCTTCGCTGACCATCTCGCCTTCCAGGCAATACAGCGCCTTGATCACTCCGGCATGGGGTGCGCGAATGCTGTGTTCCATCTTCATGGCTTCCAGTACCACCAGTTGCGCACCGGCTTCGACGGCTTGTCCAGGTTCGACCAGCACCCGCACGATGCTCCCGTTCATGGGCGCGGTAAGGCCGCCGTGCTGGCTATGGCTGGCCTCGACTTCGGCAATCGGGTCGTACGGCTTGATGCTGCGCAGGTCGCCCTCCCAATGCAGATAGAGCGTGTCGCCGCGGCGTATTGCCCGATGTTGACGACGCAGGCCGTCGTGCTCGATCAGCAACTGCTCACCCGAAAGCTCGGCAGAGCGAGTACTGGCAATGTCCAGGGTGACCGTTTTATCCTGCCCCTCACAACTCAAGTGCAGGGTGGTTTGTGCCGGCAACCCGGCACGGAAACCGCTGGCAATCGCCCACGGCGAACTGCGGTCATCTTTACGCACGGTGTCCGGCTGGCTTTGTGCAAAGGCTTGAGCCGCAGCTTGCCAGAACTCGTCGCTCAGCTCGTTCGGCGCTGGCAGCAGTTGGTCCTGATAGCGTGGAATAAACCCGGTATCGAGTTCCGCTGCCGCGAAGGCCGGGTGGCCGACAATGCGCCGCAGGAAGCTGATGTTGGTCTTCAGCCCGCCGATGGCGAACTCATCGAGCATGCTCAATAGACGCAAACGGGCCTGTTCACGGTTCTCGCCCCAAGCGATCAGCTTGCCGAGCATCGGGTCGTAAAACGGTGAAATGCTATCGCCTTCTTCCACGCCGCTGTCGACACGCCGCCCCGGGCCTGCTGCTGATTCGCGGTACAGATCAAGACGACCAGTCGCCGGCAGGAAGTCATTGCTCGGGTCTTCGGCATACAAGCGAACTTCAATCGCATGCCCGATCAACGGGACCTGTTCCTGAGTCATCGGCAGCACTTGGCCTTGAGCGACGCGAATCTGCCAGGCCACCAGATCGAGGCCAGTGATGGCTTCAGTGACCGGGTGTTCAACCTGCAAGCGGGTGTTCATTTCCATGAAGAAGAATTCGCCGCGCGAATCCAGCAGAAACTCCACCGTGCCAGCGCCGACATAACCAATCGCCTGCGCAGCGCGCACGGCGGATTCGCCCATGGCTCGGCGCACTTCAGGGCTCAGCCCCGGCGCTGGCGCTTCTTCGACGACTTTCTGGTGGCGACGCTGGATCGAGCAGTCGCGCTCATTGAGATACAGGCAGTTGCCGTGTTGATCGGCGAACACCTGGATTTCCACGTGACGTGGCTTGAGCAGGTATTTCTCCACCAGCATCTGCGAATTGCCGAATGACGATTGCGCTTCACGCTGAGCCGAGGCCAGGGCTTCGGCCAACTGGCTGACGTCCTCGACCACTTTCATGCCTTTACCGCCGCCACCGGCCGTGGCCTTGAGCAGCACTGGATAGCCAATGCGCTCACAGGCGTCGCGGAAGGTGTCCAGGTCCTGGGCATCGCCGTGGTAGCCGGGCACCAGCGGTACGCCGGCGGTTTCCATTAGCGCCTTGGCGGCGGATTTGCTGCCCATGGCGTCGATGGCTGAAGCGGGTGGGCCGAGGAAAATCAAACCGGCGGCTTCGATGGCGCGGGCGAACCCGGCGTTTTCCGAAAGAAAACCGTAACCGGGGTGAATGGCCTGGGCGCCGCTGGCTTTGGCGGCGGCGATCAATTTGTCGATTTGCAGGTAGCTGTCGGCGGCTTTGCTACCGCCCAGGTCAACGCGGATATCGGCTTCGCGACTGTGCCGCGCATCGCGGTCAGTAGCGCTGTGCACGGCCACGGTGGTCAGACCCAGGGCTTTGGCGGTACGCATCACCCGGCAGGCGATTTCGCCGCGGTTAGCCACCAGCAGGGTGGTGAGAAGAGGGGCGCTCATCAACGCGGCTCCTTAGTGGTCGTGTCGGGCTGCCAGCTTGGCGGACGTTTTTGCAGGAAGGCGCGCAGGCCTTCCTGACCTTCGGGGCTGACCCGGATCCGCGCAATGGCGTTTTCGCAATAGCGTCGCAGCGCCGGGGTCAGGGCGCCGTTGCCGACTTCGCGCAGCAAGTCTTTGCTGGCGCGCATGGCAGCCGGACTGTTGAGCAGCAGGTTGTTGATCCAGAGTTCGACCTGTTGCTCCAGTTCTTTGGCCGGGTAACTTTCGGCCAGCAAGCCTATTTCCCGTGCCCGTTGCCCGCCGAAGCGTTCAGCGGTCAGGGCATAGCGCCGTGCCGCACGCTCGCCGATGGCCTGGACCACGAACGGGCTGATCACTGCAGGTGCCAGGCCGATGCGTACTTCCGACAGACAGAACTGCGCATCATCAGCACCGATGGCCATGTCGCAGCAACTGATCAAGCCGAGCGCGCCGCCATAGGCTGCGCCTTGCACCACCGCCAGGGTTGGGATTTTCAGCTTGGCCAGGTTGTACATCAGTTCCGCCAGTTCGCGGGCATCGTCGAGGTTGGTGTGGTAGTCGAGTTCAGCCGACTGCTGCATCCAGGCCAGATCAGCGCCGGCGCTGAAGTGTTTGCCGCGCCCGCGCACCAGCAGAAAACGCAGGCTCGTATTACTCTGGACCTGATCCAGGGCGATGATCAGTTCTCGGATCATCTCGGCGTTGAAGGCGTTGTTCTTTTGTTCGCGGCTGAGCCACAGCGTGGCAAAACCACGCGGGTCAATCAGCAGTTCGAGGGTGTTGAAGTCGCTCATGTTTTTTCGCTCCAAGTCACATGCGGAACACGCCGAAGCGGCTCGGTTCGATAGGGGCATTCAGCGAGGCCGACAAGGCCAGCGCGAGGACGTCGCGGGTCTGCGCCGGGTCAATGACACCGTCGTCCCACAGCCGCGCACTGGAGTAGTAGGGATGGCCTTGCTGTTCGTATTGGTCGAGGATCGGTTGCTTGATCTCGGCTTCCTGAGCGTCGGTGAAGGGATGGCCGCTGCGTTCAGCCTGCTCGCGTTTGACCTGCACCAGCACGCCGGCGGCCTGTTCTGCTCCCATCACGCCAATGCGTGCGTTGGGCCACATCCACAAAAACCGTGGATCGTAGGCGCGACCACACATGCCGTAGTTACCGGCGCCGAAGCTGCCGCCGATGATCACGGTGAATTTCGGCACCTTGGCGCAGGCCACCGCGGTCACCAGTTTCGCGCCGTGTTTGGCGATGCCGCCGGCCTCGTATTTCTGACCGACCATGAAGCCGGTGATGTTCTGCAGGAACAACAGCGGAATGCCGCGCTGGCAGGCCAGTTCGATGAAGTGCGCGCCTTTCTGCGCCGCTTCAGCGAAGAGGATGCCGTTGTTGGCGAGGATCGCGATCGGGTAACCATGCAGATGGGCAAAACCGCACACCAGCGTGGTACCGAACAGCGCTTTGAACTCATCGAACACCGAACCGTCCACCAACCGCGCGATCACTTCGCGCACATCGAACGGCTGCTTGGCGTCGGCCGGAACCACGCCATACAGCTCGTCACTGGCGAGTAGCGGCGCAATCGGTGCGCGCTGCTGCAATTCACCGAGTTTGCGCCAGTTGAGGTTGGCGACGCTGCGTCGAGCGAGTGCCAGCGCATGTTCATCGCTGTCGGCGTAGTGGTCGGCCACCCCGGAGATCTTGCAGTGCACATCGGCACCCCCGAGGTCTTCGGCGCTGACCACTTCACCCGTAGCGGCTTTCACCAGCGGTGGGCCCGCGAGGAAGATGGTGGCCTGCTGGCGGACCATGATTGCTTCATCGGCCATGGCCGGTACATAAGCACCGCCAGCGGTGCAGGAACCCATGACCACGGCAATCTGCGGAATGCCCATGGCGCTCATGTTGGCCTGATTAAAGAAGATCCGCCCGAAGTGCTCGCGGTCCGGGAACACTTCATCCTGACGCGGCAGGTTGGCGCCGCCGGAGTCCACCAGATAAATGCAGGGCAGGCGATTCTGCTGTGCGATGGCCTGGGCGCGCAGGTGCTTTTTCACGGTTAGCGGATAGTAGGAGCCGCCTTTTACCGTGGCGTCGTTGGCGACGATCATGCACTCGACGCCTTCGACCCGGCCGATCCCGGCGATCACGCCAGCGGCCGGAACATCTTCGCCATAGACCTCATAGGCCGCCAATTGGCTGATTTCCAGAAACGCTGAACCCGGATCAAGCAGGCGATTGATGCGCTCGCGCGGCAGTAGTTTGCCCCGGGATGTGTGGCGCTCTTGGGCCTTGGCGCCGCCGCCTTGCTGGACCTGGGCGAGCAAGGTATGCAGCGCGTCGACCTGTTTGAGCATTGCCGCGCTGTTGGCGGCGAACTCCGCCGAGCGCGGGTTGAGCTGGGTATGCAAAATCATGGCTTACTCCGTAAGCGCCGCAAGCTTCAAGCCGTAAGCTGCAAGTAAGAGCGAATCCACTTGCCGCTTGAAGCTTGCCGCTTGCAGCTGACGAATTACTTCGTCTCGTTAAACAGTTCACGACCGATCAGCATGCGACGAATCTCGCTGGTGCCGGCGCCGATTTCGTACAGCTTGGCGTCGCGCAGCAGACGACCTGCGGGGAATTCGTTGATGTAGCCGTTACCGCCGAGAATCTGGATCGCGTCGAGGGCCATTTGGGTTGCACGTTCGGCGCTGTAGAGGATCACGCCAGCGGCGTCCTTGCGGGTGGTTTCGCCGCGCTCGCAGGCTTGGGCCACGGCGTACAGGTAAGCACGGCTGGCGTTGAGCTGCGTGTACATGTCAGCGACCTTGCCTTGAATCAGCTGGAATTCACCGATGCTTTTGCCGAACTGTTTACGGTCATGGATGTACGGTACGACCAGATCCATACAGGCTTGCATGATCCCGGTCGGGCCGCCTGAGAGCACCACGCGCTCGTAGTCGAGGCCGCTCATCAGCACTTTCACACCGCCGTTGAGGGCGCCTAGCAGGTTTTCTTCCGGGACTTCGACGTCGTCGAAGAACAGCTCGCAGGTGTTCGAACCGCGCATGCCGAGCTTGTCGAATTTGCTGCTGCGGCTGAAGCCTTTCCAGTCGCGCTCGACGATGAAGGCGCTGATGCCGTGGGCGCCTTTTTCCAGGTCGGTCTTGGCGTAGATCACGTAGGTGTTGGCATCCGGACCGTTGGTGATCCAGGTCTTGCTGCCATTGAGCACATAGCGGTCGCCGCGTTTGTCGGCGCGCAATTTCATCGAGACCACATCGGAACCGGCGTTAGGTTCGCTCATGGCCAGGGCACCAACGTGTTCGCCGCTGATCAGTTTCGGCAGGTACTTGGTTTTCTGCTCATGGTTGCCGTTACGGTTGATCTGATTGACGCAGAGATTGGAGTGCGCGCCGTAGGAGAGGGCGACCGAGGCCGAGCCGCGGCTGATTTCTTCCATGGACACCACGTGGGCCAGATAGCCCAGGCCCGCACCGCCGTATTCTTCCGGAACAGTGATCCCGAGCAGCCCCATGTCACCGAACTTGCGCCACAGGTCGGCGGGAAACAGGTTGTCGATGTCGATCTGCGCAGCGCGAGGGGCGATCTCTTTGGCGACGAAGGACTGAACCTGATCGCGCAGCATGTCGATGGTTTCGCCCAAGGCGAAGTTCAGGGATGGGTAGCTCATGGGTCACCTTTGGTCTTTTTGTCGGGAGTGGAGAGCGCCCGGTCAGCTCTCACCTTTACGTTAACGTAAGCCTGCGATGAGCGGCTGTCAATCACCCTTTACGTTAACGTCAACTTGAGCGAGAGTAGAGGTGTTTTCTGTAGGAGCAGGGGGGACGCCTAGTCCTTGCCCGCGATGAACGATAGCGCGGTTTTTCAGACGAATCGCGGCGCCCATTTCGCGGGCAAGCCCCAATGCCGGTCAGTTAAGGGTATGTGTAGGAGCGAGCTTGCTCGCGATGGATCTGAGGGCGACGCGTTTATCCAGCAAACATGCGTCATCGTTAACGTCCATCGCGAGCAAGCTCGCTCCTACAAAAGGCAGCGTTCGCTTAACTGACTGGCATTGGGGCAACCCCGGCTCCCGCACACCCGCCAATAAAGACAATAGGGGTCGTTATGGATCAACCAGGTTTTCACCCAAGTCAGAGCTACACCCGTGGCTCGCAGGACAAGGCCTTGCTGGCGCTGACCATCGGTCAGGCGTTCGACAACACGGCTGCACAGTATCCAGAAGGCGAGGCGTTGGTGGTTCGCCATCAGCAATTGCGTTACAGCTGGAAGCAACTGGCCGAAGCCGTTGACCTGCATGCCAGAGCGTTGATGGCGCTGGGTTTGCAGGCTGGCGACCGTCTCGGTATCTGGGCGCCCAACTGCGCCCAGTGGTGCATCAGTCAGTTTGCCAGCGCCAAGATCGGAGTGATCCTGGTCAACATCAATCCGGCCTATCGCAGTTCTGAGCTGGAATATGTGTTGAAGCAATCCGGCTGCCAATGGCTGGTCTGCGCCGGGTCCTTCAAGTCTTCTGATTACCACGCCATGCTGCAAAGCCTGGCACCGGAACTGGCAGAGCACCCCATCGGCTTGCTGCAGAGCGAACGGCTGCCGGACTTGCGCGGAGTCATTAGTCTTGATGCGCAGCCGTCATCGGGTTTCCTGCCGTGGTCGCAGTTGTCTGCTTTGGGCACTGGGGTGGAGATTGAGCAATTGAATGCTCGGCAGAACAGCCTGCATTTCGATCAAGCGGTGAACATCCAGTACACCTCCGGCACGACCGGTTTCCCCAAAGGCGCGACCCTCAGTCATTACAATATTCTCAACAACGGCTACATGGTCGGCGAAAGCCTTGGGCTGACGGCCGCGGATCGGCTGGTGATTCCGGTGCCGCTGTATCACTGTTTCGGTATGGTCATGGGCAACCTCGGTTGCGTGACCCATGGCAGCACCATGATCTACCCGAACGATGCCTTCGATCCGTTACTGACCTTGAGCACTGTCGCCGAAGAACAGGCCACGGCGCTGTACGGCGTGCCCACCATGTTTATTGCGATGCTCGATCAGCCTCGGCGCGCCGAGTTCGATCTGTCGAGCCTGCGCACCGGGATCATGGCCGGAGCAACTTGCCCGATCGAAGTGATGCGCCGGGTCATCAGCGAGATGCACATGAGCGAGGTACAGATTGCTTATGGCATGACCGAAACCAGTCCGGTGTCATTGCAGACCGGTCCTGCGGACGATCTCGAGTTACGCGTTACCACGGTCGGCCGAACCCAGCCGCAACTGGAAAGCAAGATCATCGATGAGGCCGGCAACACGGTTGCGCGCGGGCAGATCGGCGAGCTGTGTACCCGTGGTTACAGCGTGATGCTCGGTTACTGGAACAATCCGCAAGGCACTGCGGAGGCCATCGATCAGGCCGGCTGGATACACACCGGTGATCTGGCGACCATGAACGAGCATGGCTACGTGTGCATCGCCGGGCGTAACAAAGACATGATCATTCGCGGTGGCGAAAACGTTTACCCCCGGGAGCTTGAAGAGTTCTTCTTCACCCACCCGGCGGTGGCGGACGTGCAGATCATCGGCATTCCAGACGCCAAGTACGGCGAAGAAATCGTCGCCTGGATCAAATTCCATCCCGGTCATACGGCCAGCGAGCTGGAACTTCAAACCTGGTGCAAGGAGCGCATCGCGCACTTCAAGACGCCGCGTTACTTCAAGTTCGTCGACGAGTTTCCGATGACCGTGACCGGCAAGATTCAGAAGTTTCGGATGAGGGAGATCAGTATCGAGGAGTTGCGAGGTAACCACGTCTGAGCACAATCCCCTGTGGGAGCGAGCCTGCTCGCGATGACGGCAGCACATCCAATATAGATGTCGACCGATCCACCGCTATCGCGAGCAGGCTCGCTCCCACAAGGGGGCGCAGTGGAAATGGCAAACACCAGAAAGCACAAAGGGGAGCCGAAGCTCCCCTTTAATTTGTTGTTACGTGCTCTTTTTTTATTGTTGAGGGGCGGTCTATTGTTGTTTTTGGTAACCGTGGCCCTTTACCGCTATTTTTGTCGATCCCCATCCGGGATCAAGAGCAAACGTATTTTTTTGAGCGCTGATCTGCTTTTTCGCTGAGCGATCCAACCAGTTCGGGAGCTACCTGAAGGTAGTTTTATTGTTCTCTGCCCGGTTGCGGGTTACTTCGAAAAGCACCCTGAAAAGCACACCTTCTCCAAAAAAATCTGTTAGCTGCGTCTCTGCCGTGTTGTTTTTGTTATGTCAGAGTCGTTACGTCTTATTTTTATTAGGGTTGCTGCTTTTTTTATTCTTGTTATGCAGTAGAGATAGCAGAAGCCGTGCCAACTTTTTAAAGTCCTTTAAAATCAATAGCTTGATGATTTTGTAAGAAAGTTAAGTCAGCCAAAACCCCGCCATCTGTTTCCGTGTTACTCGTTTTCGCTACGGACTAGAGTGGTCGGTAACACCCAGACACATCTACCCCTCACACTGCGCTACGGGCCTTGGCCACGCGAGAACCTGTGGGGCGCCCCAGTACCGTGCAAATTTGCTGGCCGGCGAGGATCAAGCGATCCATGTCGATCCCGGTTGTGATTCCCAGCCCATTGAGCAGGTACAGCACGTCTTCGGTGGCGACGTTACCGCTGGCGCCTTTTGCGTATGGGCAGCCACCGAGACCGGCGATGGAACTGTCGAACACGGCGATGCCTTCCAGCAGGCTGGCATAGATATTGGCCAACGCCTGGCCGTAGGTGTCGTGGAAATGCCCGGCCAGTTTTTCCCGTGGCACCTGAGCACCAACGACTTCGAACATCGTGCGCGTGGCGCCGGCGGTACCGGTGCCGATGGTGTCGCCGAGAGAGACTTCATAACAGCCCATGGCATAAAGCTCCCGGGCCACGTAGGCGACTTGTTCGGGCGCTACCTGACCTTCATAGGGGCAGCCCAACACGCAGGAGACGTAACCGCGCACGCTGACGCCGTGCTGTTTGGCGGCGTCCATGATCGGTACAAAACGTTCCAGGCTTTCGTTGATCGAGCAATTGATGTTGCGTTGGGAAAACGCTTCGGAAGCGGCGGCAAACACCGCGACTTCCTTCACCCCGGCCGCCAGCGCGTCTTCGAAACCGCGCAGGTTCGGCGCCAGCGCACCGTAGGTCACGCCCGGCTTGCGCTGGATTTTCGCGAAGACCTCGGCGGAACCGGCCATCTGCGGCACCCATTTGGGCGAAACGAAACTGCCGACTTCTATATAGCCGAGACCGGCAGCGGTCAGTGCATCGACCAGTTGCACCTTGTCCGCCACGCTGATGGGTTGGGCTTCGTTCTGCAGGCCGTCGCGAGGACCGACTTCGATAAGGCGCACATGGGTTGGGAGAGACATGGGAGGTTTACCTGTTTTTGTTGATATCGCATTAAGGGACGCGCCGACTGCAGATCCGTAGCAGCTGGCGAAGCCTGCGTTCGATCTGGGCCGCATTCGGACGAAGCGGTCGCTATCCGGTCGACTCGATTTTCGCTCACTATTGAGTCGTGGCCATTTACGACTGCTGCGCAGCCGAACGCAGCCTGGCGGCAGCTGCTACGGGGGCGGATTTCAATTTCAAAGAGTCATCTCGTTCATTGAACGGTTTTCTGATTCTCGATCGTCTGTTCCAGCGCCTGGGTACAGCGCTCTTCAGCCGTGTCCAGCTCCAGCTTCATCTGTTCTATATCCAGCATTTGCTGTTCAAGCTGCTCGCGGCGCTCGGTGATTTTCGCCAGCATGCTGTGTAACTGTTTCTGGTTGCCACTGGTGGGGTCGTAGAGTTCGATCAGCTCGCGGCACTCGGCTAGGGAAAAGCCGATGCGCTTGCCCCGCAGGATCAGCTTCAGGCTGACTTTGTCGCGGGGTGAATAAATACGTTCCTGGCCGCGCCGCTCGGGGGCGAGCAAGCCTTGTTCCTCATAGAAGCGAATGGCGCGGGTAGTGATGTCGAGCTCGCGGGCGAGGTCGGAGATGCTGTAAGTCGGGCTGCTCATGGAAGCGCTCAAGAAAGGTCTTGGCACTAAGCTAATTGCTGCTTGACGTATACGTCAAGCGATGTAGTTCTTCGGTGTTATCACTGGCCTCATCGCGAGCAATCGAGCGTCGACCGGCTGCTCCTACATTAGATCCCCTGCGGACACATAACCTGTGAACGCCAGAGATTCAGTGTGGGAGCGGGCTTGCTCGCGATGAACGATGACACGGTCCAGAGGCCTACGCTTTATCCAGCTTCTTCTCATGCACCGTCACCTGCTGGCACAACTCGATCATCTGTTCGCGCATCCAGCGGTTGGCCGGGTCTTGATCGGTGCTTTCGTGCCAGTAAAGGTGGGTTTCAACCGGTGGTACGTCGTTGACCGGCAAGTTGACCGAATACAGGTCATGCCGACGGGCGAAACGTTCCGGTACGGTCATCACCATGTCGGTCTGCTGCAGCACTTGGGATGCCATCAGGTAGTGCTGCGAACGCAGGGCGATTTTGCGCTGGATGCCCATCTTTCCCAGCGCCAGGTCGACATGCCCCAGCCCGCTGCGGCGGCTGGAAATATGGATATGGGTCAGTGACAGGTAGTCATCGAGGGTGAATTTCTCTTTGCCCGCAAGAGGATGCCCCTTGCGCATGGCGCAGACGTAGCGGTCTTCCATCAGCTTGACGTGGCGCACTTGTGGATCGGTGTTGAGGGGGGCATCGACGGCGAAGTCGAGGCGACCGGCCGCCAGTTCTTTGGTGGTCTCGCGGCGCTTGGAGAGGAAACTCTCGATGATCACCGCTGGCGCCAAACGTCGCAGGCGCTGGAACAGCGGCGGCAGGATCACCGCTTCAGTAAGGTCGGTCATGCTGATGCGGTAGGTCTTGGCCGCCTGCAATGGATTGAAAATCCGGCTTTCCTGAACCGACACGCGCAACAGCGATAACGCATTGCGCACCGGGCCGATGATGTTCTGCGCCATGGGTGTGGGCACCATGCCCTGGGCGGTGCGCACGAACAGCGGGTCGTTGAAGGTCTCGCGCAGGCGGGCCAGAGCGTTCGAGACGGCTGGCTGAGTGATGCCGACGATCTGCCCGGCGCGGGTCAGATTGGCTTCGGTGTAGATCGCGTCGAAGACGATGAAAAGATTCAGGTCGACCTTGCTCAGATTCATTGCGCTGCGCTCTTATTGTTGGGTCTCGATCAGCCGATCATATATCGGTGATGAATGTTAATACACGCCGAGAATAGGCTAGGTAAATTTTCGTAGCTGTTCTAGCATCGATTACATGACCTCAACAACCTCCTAGAAGAAGGTAGCTGCTCATGGATTTCGCTTATTCCCCGAAGGTTCAGGAACTGCGTGAGCGCGTGACCGCGTTCATGGACGCTTACGTTTATCCGGCTGAAGCGGTGTTCGAACGCCAGGTCGCCGAAGGTGATCGCTGGCAGCCGACCGCAATCATGGAAGAGCTCAAACTCAAGGCCAAGGCCGAAGGTTTGTGGAATTTGTTTCTGCCGGAGTCCGGGCTCGGCGCCGGTCTGACCAACCTGGAATACGCGCCGTTGGCGGAAATCATGGGCCGATCCTTGCTCGGGCCGGAGCCGTTCAACTGCTCGGCACCGGACACCGGCAACATGGAGGTGTTGGTGCGTTACGCCAACGAAGGGCAGAAGCAACGCTGGCTGGAGCCGCTGTTGCGCGGTGAGATTCGTTCGGCCTTCGCCATGACCGAGCCGGATGTGGCTTCTTCCGACGCCACCAACATGGCCGCCCGCGCTGAGCGTCAGGGTGACGAGTGGGTGATCAACGGGCGTAAATGGTGGACCTCGGGTGCTTGCGATCCGCGCTGCAAGATCCTGATCTTCATGGGCCTGAGCAATCCGGATGCGCCACGTCACCAGCAGCACTCGATGATTCTGGTGCCGGCGGATGCTCCAGGTGTAAAGATCGTCCGTCCACTACCCGTATTCGGCTACGACGATGCGCCTCACGGACACGCGGAAGTGCTGTTCGAAAACGTCCGTGTACCGTACGAGAATGTGCTGCTGGGTGAGGGCCGCGGCTTTGAAATCGCTCAAGGTCGCCTTGGCCCAGGCCGGATTCACCACTGCATGCGTTCCATCGGCATGGCCGAACGCGCATTGGAGTTGATGTGTAAACGCTCGATCAGTCGCACCGCGTTCGGCAAACCTTTGGCTCGTCTGGGCGGCAATATCGACAAGATCGCCGACTCACGGATGGAGATCGACATGGCGCGGCTGCTGACACTGAAAGCGGCGTACATGATGGACACCGTTGGCAACAAAGTGGCGAAAAGCGAAATCGCCCAGATCAAAGTCGTCGCGCCGAACGTGGCCTTGAAGGTCATCGACCGGGCGATCCAGATCCATGGCGGGGCCGGGGTTTCCAACGATTTTCCGCTGGCCTATATGTATGCGATGCAACGCACCCTGCGCCTGGCCGACGGCCCGGACGAGGTGCACCGCGCCGCGATCGGCAAATTCGAGATTGGTAAATATGTGCCGAAAGAGATGATGCGTAGCGGGCATTAAGGCCCAGGCGCCTTCATCGCGAGCAAGCCCGCTCCCACATTAGACCTCCTGTGTACGCGTAATCAGCGTCCAGCAGAGATCCAGTGTGGGAGCGGGCTTGCTCGCGAATGCGTCAGACCTGTCAAAACAGCTCTGTCAGGAAAAGTACCAAGTGGGGTCGACTCACCCCCAGTTCCACCTCAATACACCCAAACCTCCACCCGCCGGTTCTTGATCCGGCCTTCATCCGCGCTATTGGCTGCCACTGGCATCTCGGCGCCAAAGCCACGGATCTCACGAAACACCATGCCGCTTTTGACCAATTCCCGCCGCACCGCCATGGCCCGTAGCTTCGACAGCAATGTCGCCCGCGCCGGGTCGCTCTTGGCATCGCCAAAACCCACTAGCGTCACCTGTCCGTTCAGTTTGTCATGGAGCCTTACATAGTCGAGGACCCGCGACAGATCCTGCCGGGCTTTATTGTCCAGGCTGGCGCTGCCTTCCTCGAAGCGAAAATTCACCGTCAGCCGTTGCGCATGGCGGGTGATGGCCTGATAGCCGTCAGGCATTTGAGGGCTAGGCGTTACCGTCATGGCTTGTACTGTTTGAGCGATAAAACCATTGGCCGCGACAATTGCCTGGCCGTTGCTGCTCTGGGCGAATGCCACCAGCGCGTTGGCCCATGGATTTTGCCCATTGGGCGGCAGGTAAAAGAACAGACGCCGTGACAGTGGATAGTCTTCGGTGGCGATCAGGCTGCTCTGGGGCAACATCGGTTGCGAGTCACCATCAACAATCGCCACGACTTTGGCCTGGCGCACATAAGGCAGGCCAATAAAGCCGATGCCTTGAGGGTCCTGGCTGACTGCGTCGGACAGCTGTTCGCTGGATTCGAAACGTTGCGCCGTACTGCCCAAGGTTTTGCCGCGACGACTGAGTACCAGCTCCTTGAAGGTGTCGTAAGTGCCCGACTGATCATCCCGGGCATACAGGTGAATCGGCCCGCCAACGCCGCCGAGTTCTTCCCAAGTGGTCACCTCACCGCTGAAAATTCGTGCCAGTTGCTCGGTGTTTAGCTGGCTCAAGGGATTTTGCGGATGAAGGATGATCGCCAGCCCATCAATGGCAATCACTTGCTCGGCGCCGGGGCTTTTCAAGTCGCCAAGCGCTTCCAGGTCGACTAACTCACTGTCCTTGATCGGCCTTGATGACGCAGCCAGATCGGCGTTCGCCGTTTTAAGTGCAGTAAAACCGGTGCTGGAACCGTGGGCGGCGACATCCACCACCACCCTGCGTCCCTGCTCGGTTTTGCCGACGACGCGCTGTTCGTTGTCTTTGCCAGAGATTTCGTTGTGAATCTCGCGCAAGCCTTGCGCTTCCATCAGTCCTTTGACCAGCGCCGGGCCCAGTGTGGCACCGATGGTGTTGGAGCCCTGAATACGCAGGGCAGGGCCACGGTCCGGGGTCGGTAACCCGTTGGCGAAGGCAGAAAAAGGCAGCAAGCCGCAAAGCATCATCACAAACAGAGCGCGCAGCATCAGGCCGACACCTTCTAAGGCCAAAGGAAGTGCCGGGAGAATAAGTCAGTCAGGTTTCCGAAATATGACTGATGCGCAGGAATGCGATCGTTGAAACGCCTCGGGTCAACTGTGGGAAGGGCCGGGCGACGTTCCCACAGTTGGTTGGTGTTGGCCTCTGGGACTCAGCTCAACTCAAGCCAGATCGGCGCATGATCGGAAGGTTTTTCCATTGCGCGCAAATCGTAGTCGACACCGGCAGCCTTGATTCGCGGCAGCAGGCCTTGGGAGGCCATGATCAGGTCGATGCGTAGGCCACGCTTCGGTTCGTCTTCGAAACCGCGACTGCGGTAGTCGAACCAGCTGAAACGATCCGCGACATCCGGGTTCAGGTGACGGAAGCTGTCCACCAGGCCCCAGTTCTTCAGGCGGGCCATCCACTCGCGCTCTTCCGGGAGAAAGCTGCACTTGCCGGTTTTCAGCCAGCGTTTGGCGTTGTCCGCACCGATGCCAATGTCGCAGTCTTCCGGGGAAATGTTTACGTCCCCCATGACTATCAGCGGCTGGTCGTTGCTGAACTGTGTTTCCAGCAGTTGCTGCAAATCGCTGTAAAAACGTTGCTTGGCCGGGAATTTGGTCGGGTGGTCACGGTTTTCACCCTGTGGGAAATAACCGTTCATGATGGTCACCGGTACGCCGTTGGCGTCGGCGAAAGTGCCCCAAATAAAGCGCCGCTGAGCGTCTTCTTCGTCACTGGCAAAGCCTTTATACAGTGCGCTCGGTGCCTGGCGAGAGAGCAGGGCGACGCCGTAATGGCCCTTTTGTCCGTGGTAATGCACGTGATAACCCAGGGCCTGAACCTCAGCCAGCGGGAACTGGTCGTCATGGACCTTGGTTTCCTGCAGGCCGATCACGTCCGGCTGGTGCTTCTCGATCAGCGCCGCCAGTTGATGGGGCCGGGCGCGCAGGCCGTTGATGTTGAACGAGACGATCTTCATGGTCGACAGTCCTGGCAAAACTGCGATGCTAGCTGACAAGTCCGACGGCGACCAGCGTGGCGGTGGGTCAGATGCGCTGCTAATGTCCTTGGGTGTGGAGTGTGAAGTCCTCGTGTAGGGAACTGTGGTTGCTATCGAACGCTCGTAGTAACAAGAACGGGGCCTTTTGAGCCGCGTCCAGGGGAGATCAATTGTTATGCCTGAAACCTCAACTGCCATCGCCGACATCCATATGCTCGGCAGCGGTTATTCCCGCGAAGCGCGTTCCTTGCTGTATCAGGCCTACCGGCATGAGCCGACCTTCGGTTTTCTGTTCGAGGCTGAGAGACCCGGCTATGAGCAGCGGGTCCGGGCAACAGTGCGTGAACTGGTCAAGCAGCACTTTCTCCAGGATTTGCCAGCCATCGGCCTGCTGGTCAACGACCGGTTGATCGGCATCGCCCTGATCGCACCACCACAACGCCGCCTGGGCATCACCGAGAGTTGGGCCTGGCGCCTGCGTATGGTGCTGAGCACCGGGTTTCGTTGCACGCGCCGCTATCTGGATTACCACGCGGCGGTGGTGGCCTGCCTGCCATCCGATGCGGTTCACGTCCTGCCCCTGCTGGGAATTCACCCGCAGTTCCAAGGCAAGCACTTCGGCGAGCAACTCTTGGAAGCCGTGCATAACTGGTGCGCAGAGGACGAACACTCAGAAGGCGTAGTGCTCGACACCGGAAACCCTCGTTACCTGGAATTCTATAAGCGTCAGGGTTACGAGGAGATTGGCGAGGTCGCTATAGGATCTGTCCGCGAGCATGTGTTTTTTCACCCCAATCCTCAGGTGTTACAAACAGCAACTGCTTAATCTAGAACTTTCCGGTCACTGCGGGGCTCTATCACGCTCCCACGCTCGTGATAGCATCCGCGCCTATGAAGTTTCCAGGAAGATTTACCAGCGGCTTGCTCATGCTGGTCACAAGCTGTGCGGCGTTGGCACAAAGTGAATTGGATGTGCGGATCAAACCGTCCAACGATGAGCTGAAGGCCAATGTGGAAGGCTATATCGGTGGTCTTGGCGATCGCGACGAAGAAGCTTTGTTACGCTTCAGTCGTGGCGCCGAAGAACAAGCAAGAAAGGCCGCCCAGGCCTTGGGTTTCTATCAGCCGCAGCTCAATAGCGAAGTCAAAGGCGGCACGTCGCCACGGTTGGTGTTGAACATTGATCCCGGTGAGCCTGTGCATTTACGCAATGTCACTCTGCGTATCGATGGCCCCGCAGCCTCCCTCAAAGCCTTCCGCGTGCCGAAAAGCGATCAGCTCAAATCCGGCGCGGTGCTCAATCACGGCCGTTATGAAGATGCCAAGCGGCTGATCCAGAATCAGGCATCGCGCTACGGCTTTTTCAGCGGACGCTTTACCAGTCAAAAATTATCCGTCGATCCCCAGGCCGGTGTCGCCGACATCGAGTTGATCTATGACAGCGGTCCGCGCTACGCCTTGGGCAAGGTCAGCTTCGCCGGCGATACACCGTTCGATGACGATTTGCTGCAACGCCTGGTGCCGTTCAAGGCGGGCGACCCCTACGACTCCGAACTGATCGCCGAACTCAACCAAGCGTTGCAGTCGAGCGGCTATTTTGAAGGTGTGCGGGTCGATGCCGCACCCGCCGCCGCGGCCAACGATGTGATCCCGGTGGCGGTGCAGCTGGAAACCCGCAAGCCACGGACCATGGGCCTGGGCCTGGGTTTCTCCACTGACGTCGGTCCGCGCGCCAAGGCCAACTGGACCCGGCATTGGGTCAACCCCCAAGGCCACAGTTACGGCTGGGAAACCGAAGTCTCCGCACCGCGGCAGAACGTCGGCCTGTGGTACGACGTGCCACTTGACCCGCCGCTCACCGACAAACTGCGCTTTGCCGGTGGCTATCAATATGAAGAAATCGCCAATACCGACAGCCTGAGCAAGCTGCTCACCATCGGTCCCGAGTGGCACAGCAAGTTGCCCAGCGGTTGGCAGCGAGTGATCTCGCTGAAATGGCAACGCGAAGAATATCGTCTAGGCGATGATTCGGGCCTGAGCAATTTACTGATGCCCGGCGTCAGTTACTCCTACCTGCGCAGCGACAACCGCATCGATCCGCACAATGGCTATCGTCTGCAATTCGACGCCAAAGTGGCCAAGGAAGGGTTGGCGTCGGACAACAATTTGCTCTACGGCACGGCCCTGCTCAAAGGCTTGACCACTGTCTGGGACAAGCACCGTTTCCTTGGCCGCGTGCAGTTCGGCGGCAGCGCCACCAATGGCTATAAAACGGTCCCGCCGTCATTGCGTTTTTTTGCCGGTGGCGATCAAAGCGTGCGCGGTTATGACTACCAGAGCCTGTCCCCGGAAAACTCCGACGGTCGTCGCATCGGTGGTCGCTACATGGTCGCCGGCAGCGTCGAGTATCAATACTCCATCGCCGAGAAATGGCGGGTCGCGACGTTCATCGATCAGGGCAACTCGTTCGACAAACTTGAACTGCCGAACCTCAAGACTGGAGTCGGCATCGGTGTGCGCTGGGTCTCGCCGGTCGGGCCGCTGCGACTGGACCTCGCCCATGCGATGGACGACGACGGCGGTATTCGTTTGCACTTCTCCATGGGGCCTGAGCTTTGAATCGTGGGTTGAAAATAGCGCTGCTGGCGATTCTTACGCTGGTGATGGTCGTGTTGTTGGCGCTGGCCACGTTGCTTGGGACTCAGGCTGGTAGCCGTTGGGCACTGGGTCTGGTGCCGGGTTTGACGGTGGAGAATTTCCAGGGTCGTCTGGGCGGTCGATGGAGTGCTGACCATCTGATCTGGCAGCAGGACACCAGCCGGGTCGAACTGATCAAACCGGTTTTTGCCTGGTCGCCGCTGTGTCTGACGCGCATGACGGTGTGCATCGATCAACTGAAGGCTGAACAAGTCAGCCTGCAATTTCCACCGAGTACCGATAAAAGCAGCGGCCCCATCAGCCTGCCTGACCTGAAACTGCCACTGGCTATTGAGTTGGGTGAGGTGCAAATCGGCAGCCTGCTGTTCAATGGCAGTGAGGAGCTCAAAGGCCTGCAATTGGCAGCGCACTGGACAGCCAAAGGCTTACAGATCGACTCAGTGCACCTGCAACGCGATGCGCTGAGCCTGAGCCTGTCCGGCCTGCTGCAACCGAGTGGCGACTGGCCGTTGGCGGCTGAAGGTAAGCTGACCTTGCCGGCGCCGGGCACGGAGCCGTGGACATTGGCATTGAACGTCGACGGCGACCTGCTGAAAACCCTGAACCTCAAAGCGGATAGCACGGGTTACCTGCAAGGCCAATTGACCGGCGAGCTGCAGCCGCTGGTTGAAAACCTGCCGGCTCAAGTGCGCATCACGGCGGAGGGCTTCAAGGCCAGTGCCGATTTACCGGACACCCTGCAACTCAATCAGCTTGAGCTCACCGGCAAGGGTGATCTGAAAAACGGCTATCAACTGTTAGGCAAAGCCACCTTGCCTGCTCAGCAGGGGCCGGTCGGCCTGCTGCTGCAAGGCAAAGTCGACGCTAAAGGCGCGCAAATCGCCGCGCTGGACCTCAGTGCCAGCGCCGAACAAAGCCTCAAACTCACCGGGCAACTTGACTGGAGTGAAGGCTTTAGCGCGCAAGCCAAGGTCGACTGGCTGAACTTCCCGTGGCATCGGCTCTATCCGCTGATCGACGAACCGGCGGTAGCGCTGCGGACCTTCAACGGCGAAGTGTCCTATCGCGATGGCAACTATCTGGGCAACTTCAAAGCCGCGCTCGATGGCCCGGCGGGGGCGTTCAGCCTGAGCAGCCCATTCAGTGGCGACCTGACAAAAATCTTCCTGCCTGAGTTCAAACTGGCAGCAGGGCAGGGCAAGGCCGAAGGGCATTTGAATCTGCAGTTTGCCGACGGCGTCGCCTGGGACACTGCGCTCGACCTCTCGGCAATCAACCCGGCGTATTGGCTGGCGGAGTTGCCGGGCAATCTCGCTGGACCGTTGCGCAGCAAAGGCGAAATGAAGAATGAACAGCTTAAGCTGAACGCTGATCTGGACCTCAAGGGCAAACTGCGCGGCCAACCGGCAGTGTTCCAGGCCAAGGCTGATGGTGCTGGCGAACAATGGACCCTCAGCGCGCTGGATATTCGCCTGGGTGACAATCGCATCAACGGCAAGGGCAGCTTGCAACAGAAACTGGCCGGGCAGCTCGACATCAAAATGCCGCGCCTGGGTCAGCTCTGGCCGCAATTGCGCGGTCAGCTCAACGGGCGTGTTGATCTCGCGGGCACCTTGAAAGCCCCTCAAGGCAAATTGAGTCTGCAAGGCCAGCAGCTGGCGATGGCCGGCAATCGTCTGCAAAGCCTGAACCTGGACGCCAACCTCGACAGCGCTCAACGGGCGCGCATCGATCTCAAAGGCAGCGGCATTCAGGTTGGCGAAACGCATTTGGGCACGCTGACCGCAAGTGGCCAGGGCGACGTCAAAAACCAGAAACTGCAGCTGGACCTCCAGGGCCCAATGCTCAAACTGGCGTTGGGGCTGGACGGCAATCTGGATAAAGGCAACTGGCGCGGACGTCTGGCCAGCGGTGACATACAGGCTGGCGGCCAGGACTGGAAGTTGCAGAATCCGGCGAAACTCGAGCGCCTGGCGGATGGCAAAATTAACGTTGCCGCTCATTGCTGGATGTCCGGGCAAGCCAGCCTGTGCGGTGAAGACCAGCGGCTGATGCCCGAGCCCAAGTTACGTTACCACCTCAAGCAGTTCCCGATTGAAAGCCTCGCGCAATGGCTGCCGAAGGACTTCGCCTGGCAGGGCAAACTCAACGCCGACGTGCAACTCGATCTGCCGGCCAGCGGCCCGAAAGGCCAGATCCTGGTCGACGCGAGCGGCGGTACGCTGCGCATGCGCGAAAAAGGCCAGTGGCTGGACTTCCCTTACCAGACACTCAAATTCAATAGCACCCTCAATCCCAAACGTATCGATACCCAGCTCGACTTCGTCGGTGGCAAGCTCGGTGAGTTGATGGTGCAGGCGCAGATCAATCCGCTGCCGAAAAACAAACCACTGACCGGCGAGTTCCGCTTGAGTGGTCTCGACCTGACGGTGGCTCGGCCGTTTTTGCCGATGGTCGAGAAACTGGTAGGGCATTTGAATGGCAGCGGACGCTTGTCCGGTGGTTTGTTCGCGCCCCAGGTCAACGGCAGCCTGACCCTTAGCGATGGCGAAATCTCCGGGCCTGAATTGCCTACCCGTTTCGACGCGCTACAGATTCAGGTGCTGATCGCTGGCGAAAGTGTGCAACTGAATGGCAGCTGGAAAAGCGGCAAAACCGGGCAGGGCATATTGAATGGAAATGTGGCCTGGGGCGAAGCGCTGGTAGTCGATCTGAACCTCAAAGGCTCGCAACTGCCGGTCACAGTCGAGCCTTATGCCGTACTGGAAGTGGCGCCGGACCTGAAAATTTCGATGAAGAACGACAAGCTGGCGATTGCCGGCAAGGTGCTGGTGCCTAAAGGCGAAATCACCATCCGTGAGCTTCCTCCATCGACGGTCAAGGTCTCGGATGACACGGTGATCGTTGGCCATCAGACCAAAGAGGGCAAACCGCCTATGGTCATGGCGATGGACATCGATGTAGAGGTTGGCAAAGACACACTCAGCTTCAGCGGTTTTGGCTTGACCGCCAATCTGCAAGGCCAGGTGCATATCGGCGACAACATGGACACTCGAGGCGAGCTCTGGCTCAACGATGGTCGTTATCGGGCCTATGGCCAGCGCCTGACCGTTCGCCGTGCGCGGCTGCTGTTCGCAGGTCCCATCGATCAACCGTATCTGGACATCGAAGCGATTCGCCAGACCGACGATGTGATCGCCGGCATTCGTTTGAGCGGTAACGCCGAGCAACCGACCACGCAGATCTTCTCCGAGCCGGCCATGAGCCAGGAACAGGCGCTGTCCTATCTGATGCTGGGGCGTCCACTGAGCACCACCGGCGAAAACAACAACATGCTGGCCCAGGCGGCGCTGGGTCTGGGATTGATGGGCAGTTCGAAGATCACCGGCGGTCTGGCCAAGGACCTGGGGATTCAGGATTTCCAACTCGACACCCAAGGCAGCGGCAACACCACCAGCGTGGTCGCCAGCGGCAACATCTCCGAGAAGCTCAGTTTGCGGTATGGGGTTGGAGTGTTTGAGCCCGCCAATACCATCGCGCTGCGTTACAAACTGAGCAAGAAGGTGTATCTGGAGGCTGCCAGCGGCATCGCCAGTTCGCTGGATATCTTCTATAAGCGGGATTTCTAACCCCCCTTCCTTCAAATACACCGAGTCGCTCCAATCGCGAGCAGGCTCGCTCCCACAGGGATTACGCTGAACCCGTGGGAGCGAGCCTGCTCGCGATGGCCGCGCTGCGGTCGTCGATCCGGAGCAACTCCCGCACCACTCATCACCTTAATACAAAGCATCCTAACTAATGCGTTGACATTCGCTGCCTAGGCAGTAACATCTCGACATACACTCTCTGCCTAGGCAGCTAATTGGTGGTCAGATGAAACATTTCACGCCGGACGACTTTCAAAATTGCCATCTCGGTCTGCTCCTGGGGCGCGCCGCGCTACTCAAGGACCGGATCATCGACACGCACATGGAACCCCACGGCATCACCGCCGCGCAGTTCAAGGTGTTGATCATCATGGCCCAGTTCGGCGTCGACACCCCAGCCGAGCTGTGCCGGCATCTGTCGCTCGACAGCGGTTCGATGACCCGGATGCTCGATCGGCTGGAGCAGAAGGGCTTCCTTGCACGCAAACGGTCCGAAGAGGACCGGCGTCAGGTGCAGTTGGTGCTGACCGAAGAAGGCCAGACGTTGGCCGACCGGCTTCCTCACATAGGTGCCGAGGCGATGAATGAGCTGGCAGGTGCCATCACGCCCCAAGAGCTGAAAACCCTGGAACATATCTTGAAGAAAATTTTGCTGGCAGCCGGTGACTCGATCACCTTGCTGCGGGTAGGTGATAAATGAGCAGTCAATCCTTGCGTACCGGCTTGAGTCTGGTGTTGCTGGCCATGAGCCTGGCCGGTTGTGCCAGCTACAGCGGCCTGAACACCGAAGGTGTCAGCCTCGACGCGAAAAATCTCAAGGCCGGGCAATCCCTGAATGGCGTCACCTTGTCGCCTGCGGCCTGGCCGAAAAGCGACTGGTGGAAAAGCCTTGGCGATCCGCAGCTCGACAGCTTGATCAAAGAAGCCTTGCACGACAGCCCGGACATGCAGATCGCCAGCGCCCGAGCCCATCAGGCCAGCGCTGCGGCTTATGCGGCTAACGCCGCGCGGATGCCGACCCTCGACGCCAGCGCCAGTGTCAGTCGCTCGCGACTGGCCCGTGACCAGGACCCGACCGGGCAGGGCGGCACCTACAGCACCCTGCGTAGCTTGGGCGTGGACTTCAACTACACCTTCGACCTCTGGGGCGGTCAGCGTGCCACCTGGGAAGCCGCGCTGGGCCAGGCTCGCGCTGCCGAAATCGATCAGCAAGCGGCGCAGTTGACCTTGTCCGCCGATGTCGCCCGGGCCTACAGCAATCTGGGTCAGGCGCACATCGTCCATGACCTGGCCAATGACGACCTCAAACGCACCCGACAAATGCTTGATCTGAGCAAGCGTCGGCTGAGCTCCGGCATCGACAGCCAATACCAGTATCAGCAAACCGAAAGCCTGGAAGCCAGCTCCGAAGCCACCTTGATCGACGCAGAGAAAAGGCTGCAAAGCGCGAAAATTGCGCTTGCCGTTTTGCTCGGCAAGGGCCCGGATCGCGGCAACGAAATCGCTCGACCGAAAGTCTTGCAGGCCAGCGCCATCGCCTTGCCGTCTGTGCTTCCGGCCGAGTTGCTCGGTCGTCGTCCAGACTTGGTAGCCGCGCGCTGGCGGGTCGAAGCGGCGAGCAAAAATATCGTCGCCGGCAAGACCAACTTTTATCCAAACCTGAACCTGAGTGCCGCCGCCGGTACCCAGTCGCTGTTGGGTGATGCGCTGTTTGGCTCGGCGAGCCGCTTCTTCAACATCGCACCCACCGTGTCGTTGCCGATATTCGATGGCGGTCGCCTGCGGGCTGACCTTGATTCTCGCGACGCCAACTACGACCTCGCGGTGGCGCAGTACAACAAAAGCTTGGTGAAAGCGCTGGGGGATGTCAGCGACACCATCTCTCAACTGCGCGATATCGGTCGGCAGATTGGCGCACAGCAACACGCCACCGATATTGCCCAGGATTCTTACAACACCGTGGTCCAGCGCTTCGGTTCCGGTATCGGTAACTACCTGGACGTGCTCAGCATCGAGCAGCAACTGCTGCAGGCCCAGCGATCACTTGCGAACCTGAATGCCGAGCAAATCGATCTCTCGATTCAATTGATGCAGGCGCTGGGCGGTGGGTTTCAGGCCAACACGATAGCCGTGGCCAACCCAACTCCAGCTACGCTGGCTGAATAATTCAAGGTACTTGTCATGGCCACTGAAGACACAATCAACACTACTGAAAACGCCCAAGACGCCAGTAACTCGCGCAAGCGCAAAGTCATGCTGCTGGTGCTGGCTGTTATCGTCATCCTCGGTGGGCTGAGCGTCTGGGGCTGGCACGAGTTCTATGGTCGCTGGAATGAAAGCACCGACGACGCCTACGTGAATGGCAATGTGGTGGAAATCACCCCGTTGGTCACTGGCACGGTGGTGAGCATTGGCGCCGATGACGGTGATCTGGTGCATGAAGGCCAGGTACTGATCAACTTCGACCCGAATGACGCCGAAGTCGGTCTGCAAAGCGCGCAGGCCAATCTGGCTCGCACGGTGCGTCAGGTCCGCGGCCTGTACAGCAACGTCGACGGTATGAAGGCGCAAGTCGGTGCACAGAAAGCCGCAGTGCAAAAAGCTCAGGACAACTTCAACCGGCGGAAAAATCTGGCGGCCGGCGGGGCAATTTCCCAGGAGGAACTGTCCCACGCTCGCGATGACCTGACCTCGGCGCAAAACGCCTTGGCCAACGCGCAGCAACAGCTCAACACCACCAGCGCTCTGGTTGACGACACTGTGGTTTCGTCCCATCCGGACGTGCAGGCTGCTGCCGCGCAATTGCGTCAGGCTTACCTGAACGATGCGCGTAGCACCTTGATTGCGCCCGTCACTGGTTATGTCGCCAAACGCACCGTGCAACTCGGTCAGCGGGTTCAGCCGGGCACGGCGTTGATGGCGGTGATCCCGCTGGATCAGCTGTGGATCGACGCCAACTTCAAGGAAACCCAACTGCGTGACATGCGCATCGGCCAGCCGGTGGACATCGAAGCGGACCTCTACGGCAGCGACGTGAAATACAGCGGCACCATCGACAGCCTCGGTGCCGGTACCGGCAGTGCCTTCGCCTTGCTGCCAGCGCAGAACGCCACCGGTAACTGGATCAAGATCGTTCAGCGGGTGCCGGTGCGGATTCATATCAACGCCGAGGAGCTTGCAAAACACCCTCTGCGGGTCGGTCTGTCGACTCAGGTTCAGGTCAATCTGCATGACCAGAGCGGTCCGGTGCTGGCGCAACAGTCTCCGCAAAAGGCCTCGTTCAGCACCAACGTCTACGACCGTCAGTTGGCTGAAGCCGACGCGATAATCACCCGGTTGATCCACGACAACAGCTCTGCGGCGAGTAAAACCGCCCAACGCTGATTCGCCAATCCGTCAGCTGCGGTCGTAATGGCCGCAGCGCCTGCCAAGTTTCAAAGGATTTGCGATGAGCAATAACGCCTCCTTCACGCCGCCCAGCTTGTTGTTCGCCACCATCGGTCTGTCCCTGGCGACCTTCATGCAGGTGCTCGACACCACCATCGCCAACGTGGCCTTGCCGACAATCTCCGGCAACCTTGGCGTGAGTTCGGAGCAGGGCACCTGGGTCATCACCTCGTTTGCCGTGAGCAATGCGATTGCCTTGCCGTTGACCGGTTGGCTGAGCCGGCGCTTCGGCGAGGTGAAGCTGTTTCTCTGGGCGACCATTCTGTTTGTGCTGGCCTCGTTTCTCTGCGGAATCTCGACCTCGATGCCTGAACTGGTCGGTTTTCGGGTCGTGCAGGGCTTGGTGGCGGGGCCGTTGTATCCTATGACCCAGACCCTGCTGATTGCGGTCTATCCGCCCGCCAAACGGGGGATGGCATTGGCATTGCTGGCGATGGTTACAGTGGTCGCGCCGATTGCCGGCCCGATACTCGGTGGCTGGATCACCGACAGCTACAGTTGGCCGTGGATCTTCTTTATCAACGTGCCCATTGGTGTGTTCGCGGTCATGGTGGTCAAGCAACAACTCAAGGCCCGGCCGGTGGTGATCAGTCGCCAACCGATGGATTATGTGGGCTTGTTGACCTTGATCATTGGCGTCGGTGCGCTCCAGGTCATCCTCGACAAGGGCAACGACCTGGACTGGTTCGAGTCGAACTTCATCATTATTGGCGCGGTCATTTCGGCGATAGCGCTGGCGGTATTTGTGATCTGGGAGATGACCGACAAGCACCCGGTGGTCAATCTGCGGCTGTTTGCCCACCGCAACTTCCGCATCGGCACCATTGTGTTGGTATTCGGTTACGCCGGGTTCTTCGGCATCAACCTGATCTTGCCGCAATGGTTGCAGACGCAGATGGGTTACACCGCGACGTGGGCCGGGTTGGCGGTGGCGCCGATCGGGATTCTGCCGGTGCTGATGTCGCCGTTTGTCGGCAAGTACGCGCACAAGTTCGACTTGCGGTTATTGGCGGGGCTGGCGTTTCTGGCGATCGGCTTGAGCTGCTTCATGCGCGCCGGATTCACCAATGAAGTGGACTTCCAGCACATCGCCATGGTGCAGCTGTTCATGGGTATCGGTGTGGCGCTGTTCTTCATGCCGACCCTGAGCATCCTGATGTCGGACTTGCCGCCGAGCCAGATCGCCGATGGTGCGGGCCTGGCGACGTTCCTGCGGACCTTGGGCGGCAGTTTTGCGGCGTCGTTGACCACCTGGATCTGGATTCGTCGTGCCGATCAGCATCACGCTTATCTGAGCGAAAGCATCAGCACCTTTGAACCGGCAACCCGGGATGCATTGAACAGTTTGGGCGGGGCGAGTAATCCGGCCTATGCGCAACTGGATCATGTGCTCACAAGCCAGGCGTACATGATGTCGACCGTGGACTACTTCACCTTGATGGGTTGGATGTTCATGGGGTTGATCTTGCTGGTGTGGTTTGCCAAACCGCCGTTTGCCGCGAAGGCCGGGGCGGCGGTGGCGGCCGGGCATTGATGAGTGCTTTGACACGAGGTCCCGTAGCAGCTGTCGAGCCTGCGTTCGGCCGCGAAGTGGTCGTAGTCCGGTGCATGGGGTTGTTCTGTTAAACCGCGATCATAGGTTTTACGACTGCTGCGCAGCCGAACGCAGCCTCGCAGGCTCGGCAGCTGCTACGGACTCACGAAGTCGAATGCCGCCAGCTGGAATCCTTGCTCATCCACCTGCAACGCCCATCCCTGACGATCCCAATCTCCCAGCACAATGCGTTTGGCCGGTTGTTCGCCAATCTGCAGTGTGTGAATCGCCGGGCGATGGGTATGGCCGTGGATCAAGGTGCGCACGCCGTACTGCTGCATGATCCGCGGGACTTCTTCGGGGGTCACGTCGACGATGTCGTTGGCTTTCATCCGGGTTTGCGCGCGGCTTTCGCTGCGCAGCTTGCGCGCCAGCGTGTGCCGGGTGCTCAAGGGCAGATGCCGCAGCACCCACAAAGTGATTGGATTACGCAGGTAACGACGCATCCGCATATAGGCTTCGTCGCGGGTGCAGAGGCTATCGCCGTGCATCAGCAGCACCGGCTCACCGTTGAACTCAACGACACTAGGGTCCTTGAGAAGGCTACAGCCAGCGGCCTTGCAAAAGGCCTGGCCGAGCATGAAGTCGCGATTGCCATGCATCAGGAAAATTTGCGTACCGCTATCGCTGAGTTCCCGCAGTGCCTGGCAAATGGAAAGCTGGTAGGGGGTCATGGCATCGTCGCCGATCCACGCCTCAAAAAAATCTCCCAATATGTACAACGCTTTCGCCGAGCGGGCACGCCCGTTCAGTAAATCCAGAAACGCCCGGGTTATATCCGGGCGCTCCTCTTCCAGATGCAAATCTGAAATCAGCAATATCACCCAATGATCTCGGCTTTCTCGATGATCACGTCTTCTGCTGGTACATCTTGATGACCGGACTTCATGGTGGTGGCAACACCTTTGATCTTGTCGACAACGTCGGTGCCTTCGACCACTTTACCGAACACTGCATAGCCCCAGCCCTGTGCGGTTTTGCCGCTGTGGTTGAGGAAGCTGTTGTCGGCTACGTTGATGAAGAACTGTGCGGAAGCCGAATGCGGCTCCATGGTACGGGCCATGGCAACGGTGTATTTGTCGTTGGAAAGACCGTTGTCAGCTTCGTTCTGGATGCTGGCGCGCTTGTCTTTCTTTTCTTTCATGCCAGGTTCGAAACCGCCGCCCTGGACCATGAAGTTGCCGATGACGCGGTGGAATACGGTGTTTTCGTAGTGGCCGGCCTTAACGTACTCGACGAAGTTGGCAACGGTGATTGGTGCTTTCTCGGCGTTCAGCTCGAGGACGATGTCGCCGTGGTTGGTAGTCAGTTTGACTTTAGTCATGATCGTTATCGCTCTTTAAAGGAATTCGTGGGTTTCGGGACGCTCACACTGCCTGCGGGCCCGAACCGGTTTGGCGAGAAAACGCCAAGATGCGCAGTTTAGCGTGCCGAGCGCGAATTTCGAGGCTGTTTTTCAATTGAACTGCATTAAAAACAGCAGTTTTAAGGCCTGCCCTGTCAGGGCCTTGACCGCATCGGCTATGATAGGCGCCTCGATTTAATAGCCACTTTGATTTATCAGGCCGCACCAGGCCGCGCACTTGTACGTTCAAGGATCCTATGAGCAAGCCCACTGTCGACCCTACCTCGAATTCCAAGGCCGGACCTGCCGTTCCGGTCAATTTCTTGCGCCCGATCATCCAGGCGGACCTGGACTCGGGTAAGCACACGCAGATCGTGACCCGCTTCCCGCCAGAACCCAACGGCTACCTGCACATCGGCCACGCCAAGTCGATTTGTGTGAACTTCGGTCTGGCCGAGGAGTTCGGTGGCGTCACGCACCTGCGTTTTGACGACACCAACCCGGCCAAGGAAGAGCAGGAATACATCGACGCCATTGAAAGCGACATCAAATGGCTGGGCTTCCAATGGTCCGGTGAAGTGCGCTATGCCTCGCAGTATTTCGACCAGTTGCACGATTGGGCGGTGGAGCTGATCAAGGCTGGCAACGCCTACGTTTGCGACCTGACCCCCGAGCAAGCCAGGGAATACCGTGGCAGCCTGACCGAACCGGGCAAGAACAGTCCGTTCCGTGAGCGCAGCGTCGAAGAGAACCTCGACCTGTTCGCCCGCATGAAGGCTGGCGAATTCAAGGACGGCGAGCGCGTCCTGCGGGCCAAAATCGACATGGCTTCGCCGAACATGAACCTGCGCGACCCGATCCTTTATCGCATCCGTCACGAGCACCACCACCAGACCGGTGACACGTGGTGCATCTACCCGAACTACGACTTCACCCACGGTCAGTCGGACGCCATCGAAGGCATCACCCACTCGATCTGCACCCTGGAGTTCGAAGGCCACCGTCCATTGTACGACTGGTTCCTCGACAACCTGCCAGTCCCGGCGCGCCCGCGTCAGTACGAGTTCTCGCGGCTGAACCTGAACTACACCATCACCAGCAAGCGCAAGCTCAAGCAGTTGGTTGACGAGAAACACGTTAACGGCTGGGACGACCCGCGCATGTCCACGCTGTCGGGCTTCCGCCGCCGTGGCTACACGCCGAAATCGATCCGCAACTTCTGCGACATGGTCGGCACCAACCGTTCCGAAGGCGTGGTCGACTTCGCCATGCTCGAATTCAGCATCCGTGACGACCTCGACCACAGCGCCCCACGCGCCATGTGCGTGCTGCGTCCGCTGAAAGTCGTGATTACCAACTACCCGGAAGGTCAGGTCGAGAACCTCGAACTGCCATGCCATCCGAAAGAAGACATGGGCGTGCGCCAACTGCCGTTTGCCCGTGAAATCTACATCGACCGTGAAGACTTCATGGAAGAGCCACCAAAAGGCTACAAGCGCCTGGAACCGAATGGCGAAGTGCGCCTGCGCGGCAGCTACGTGATCCGTGCCGACGAAGCGATCAAGGACGCCGATGGCAACATCGTCGAACTGCGTTGCTCCTACGACCCGGAAACCCTGGGCAAGAACCCTGAAGGCCGCAAGGTCAAAGGCGTGGTGCATTGGGTCCCGGCTGCGGCCAGCGTCGAGTGCGAAGTGCGTCTGTACGATCGCCTGTTCCGGTCGCCGAATCCGGAGAAGGCTGAAGGCAGCGAAGGTTTCCTGGACAACATCAACCCTGACTCCCTGCAGGTGCTCACCGGTTGTCGTGCTGAACCGTCATTGGCTCAAGCACAGCCGGAAGACCGTTTCCAGTTCGAGCGCGAAGGCTACTTCTGCGCGGATATCAAGGACTCGAAACCCGGTCATCTGGTCTTCAACCGTACCGTGACCCTGCGTGATTCATGGGGCCAGTGATTTAAGGAATCTTTGTGCTTACGATCTACAACACGCTCACCAAGAGCAAAGAAGTCTTCAAACCCTTGGATGGCAACAAGGTGCGCATGTACGTCTGCGGCATGACCGTGTACGACTACTGCCACATTGGGCACGGTCGCAGCATGGTCGCGTTCGACCTGGTAACTCGCTGGTTGCGTTTCAGCGGTTATGACCTGACCTACGTGCGCAACATCACCGACATCGAAGACAAGATCATCAATCGCGCCAAGGAAAATGGCGAGCCGTTCGATGCCTTGACCGAGCGCATGATCACCGCGATGCACGAGGACGAGGCCCGCCTCAACATCCTCAAGCCGGACATGGAACCGCGCGCCACCGATCATATCCCTGGCATGCTGAGCATGATCCAGACCCTGATCGACAAGGGTTACGCCTACGCCCCGGGCAACGGTGACGTGTACTACCGCGTCGCCAAATTCATGGGCTACGGCAAGCTGTCGCGCAAGAAAATCGAAGACCTGCGCATCGGTGCACGGATCGAAGTCGACGAGTCGAAACAGGACCCGCTGGACTTCGTACTGTGGAAAGCCACCAAGCCGGGCGAGCCAAGCTGGGAGTCGCCGTGGGGCGCCGGGCGTCCGGGCTGGCACATCGAATGCTCGGTGATGTCCACCTGCTGCCTGGGCGAGACCTTCGACATTCATGGCGGCGGCAGCGACCTCGAGTTTCCGCACCATGAAAACGAAATCGCCCAAAGCGAAGCCGCCACTGGCAAGCCGTACGCCAATGCGTGGATGCACTGTGGGATGATTCGCATCAATGGCGAGAAGATGTCCAAGTCCTTGAACAACTTCTTCACCATTCGCGACGTGCTCGACAAGTACCACCCGGAGGTCGTGCGCTACCTGCTGGTGTCGAGCCACTACCGCAGCGCGATCAACTACTCGGAAGATAACCTCAAGGACGCCAAAGGCGCTCTGGAGCGTTTCTACCACGCCCTCAAAGGTCTGCCGACTGTTCCGGCAGCCGGTGGCGAAGCTTTCGTCGAACGCTTCACCCAGGTGATGAACGACGACTTCGGCACGCCGGAAGCCTGCGCGGTGCTGTTCGAGATGGTCCGAGAGATCAACCGTCTGCGTGACAGTGATGTGCACGCGGCGGCCGGTCTGGCGGCACGCTTGAAAGAGCTGGCCAGTGTGCTGGGCGTGTTGCAACTGCAAGCCGATGACTTCCTGCAAGCGGGCGCTGAAGGCCGGGTCGATGCGGCCCAGGTCGACGCACTGATCCAGGCGCGTCTGGCGGCCCGTGCTGCTAAGGACTGGGCAGAATCGGACCGCATCCGCGACCAACTCACCGCCATGGGCGTTGTGCTGGAAGACGGCAAGGGCGGGACGACGTGGCGTCTGGCTGACTAAAGCCTGCGTTTGCTGCAAACAAAAACCCGCCTTGTGCGGGTTTTTGTTTATTGGTCGTCTGTGTGTTCTACCTGGGAAACACTGCTCAGGTCAGCGCCGCCAATTGTTCCACAGTTTCCGGAAAGCGCTCAACCAATCGTATTAGCGTGGTGGCTTGAGCATTGGGTTTTGCGCGTCCTTGCTCCCAGTTCTCAAGGGTTCGGGTGTTGGTGCGCAAGTACATGGCGAATACTGATCTGGAGAGGTTCAGTTGGTGGCGGATGCCCACCACTTCCTCAGCCGTGATCGGTGCGAGCTTGCCCAGTTGTACTTTGTGTGTGCGCAGCGTGACTTTGCCTTGGCGTTCTTCGGCCAAGGCATCTAAGCCTTCTAGCAGCTCGGAAAAGATGTCACGTTTCATCGTTCGTTCTCATGTGGATTTCTCTATCCAGCAATTGTTTGAATATTTTTTTCTGTAACGGAGTCAGGTCGTCTTGCTCGTTCTTGCCGTACAACGTGAAGAGCCAGAACTGAGCTGCACCGGACCACCAGTAATAAATAATTCTCAGTCCCCCACGTTTGCCCTTGTTTCGTCGTTGATCGACAAAGCGAATCTTGCGCAGCCCACCTGCTCCTTCGATGACGTCACCTGCCTCGGGGTTCTTCAGCAACTCCAGTTGGAAACTATGAAACAGTTCGTCATCCAGATATTCCGTGCGGTGCCTCTGAAACGGTGGTAATTCGATAAAGAGAGCATTCATGGTTTGTACGTTATCTGCGTATAGTTTGGTGGCGGGAAGCGAATAGGTCAAGGCGCTAAATCGAGCCGATTCGGTCAAGCAGATACGTTAATTTCGAGTGATAAGAACTGGATGTAGGACGGAGCTGATATCAGAGAGAGGGTATTCTGGGTATGGGCGGGGAAGGGCGGATTTGAGTCCCATAAACGCAAAAACGGCACCCGAAGGTGCCGTTTCTGTTTTCTGCTGTGTGTCGCTTAAGCGATCAGCCCGCCAGCCCGGACTGTTGCACCAGAGCCAACAACGGCTGTGGATACAGGCCGAGGAAGAACGCCAGAGCAGCGATGGCCAGCAGCATGACGCCACCGGCACGTTGTTCCCAGTGCAGTTGAGCGTCGCTGCGACGCAGGTTGTCCACCATCACCCGCATGGACCGCCTGGTGGTTCTGGAAAAGAGCGGCACCCGCAGCGAACTGCTGGCCCAAGGCGGTTTGTATGCACGTCTGTGGCAGCACCAGACCGAAGGGTTTGTCGCTATCGATTGAAGCGTGGTCCCCGCTGCCGGGCCCGCGACATACGGTTCGGCAGTTGCCACACACACACTGAAAAGCCCCCGAGAACAGGGGATCCTCGAAAACGTTCTACACAGCCTCAGCCGAAAGCGGACGTTTCGTAATTCTGCTTCGCGTTTGACATGCCGGATCATCCACAGCACTATCTGTCCATGATCTACACACGCCGAATGAACATGATGTGCTCCTCTATGACCGCCTCTGGCGGGCCATGAGGTCATGCGTGCTTAGAATTTGACGTGTTACCCCAAGCCCCGCCAGAGATGGACGGGGCTTTTTAGTTCTCCGTTCGTAAATGGCTGACGGAGAGTGAAATGTTCGAGATTAGACGAGCCAGCCACAGCGATTCTCAAACAGCATTCGACATTCGGCTGCTAGCGATACGACATCAATGTATCGGCGCCTATACCGAGCAGCAGCTATTGGCCTGGACGGCTGGGTCGGCCAAGGACGGATATAGCAAACTGATGGAAAAACACTTTTATCTGGGCTGTATTCAGGGTGAACCTGTTGCGACTGGAATGCTTGATCTGGAGAACAGCGAAATCGGCGCGATCTTTGTGCATCCTGGCTTTATGCAGCGAGGTATCGGCAGAAGAGTCCTGGACTACCTTGAATGTCTGGCGCGGGATTTGGGCCTGGAGGAAGTCAAACTTGATGCTACTTTGAATGCTGCTGACTTTTACCGACGATACGGTTTCGTTGGTGAGGAGCCTGCGATTTACCATTCCCCTTCCGGGCTTCAGCTGGCGTGTGTGCCTATGGTGAAGGGGCTTTTGTAGTGTTGGTTTGAGTTGATTGCTCGGAAACGTGTGTAAGAAAGGTTGCGATCTTTTAATCCTGAAAAACCACCCTCTCCCAAACGCAAAAACGGCACCCCAAGGTGCCGTTTCTGTTTTCTACCGCGTGTAGCTAAGCGATCAACCGGCCAGGCCAGATTGCTGAACCAGAGCCAACAACGGCTGTGGGTACAGGCCGAGGAAGAACGCCAGAGCAGCGATGGCCAACAGCATGACGCCACCGGCACGTTGTTCCCAGTGCAGTTGAGCGTCGCTGCGACGCAGGTTAGGTTCAATCAGGAACAGAGTGACCATCACGCGCAGGTAGTAGAAGACGCCGATGGCACTACCCAGTACCAGAGAGCCGACCAGCCACCACTGGTGGGATTCGACACCGGTGGCGATGATGTAGAACTTGCCGATGAAGCCCGCTGTCAGCGGGATGCCGGCCAGCGACAGCATCATTACGGTCAGCACGGCGGTCAGGTACGGACGGCGCCAGAACAGGCCGCGGTATTCGTAAAGGGCATCTGCATCGCGGCCTTTGTACGGCGAGGACATCAGGGTGATCACGCCGAATGCGCCGAGGCTGGTGATCACGTAGGTGACCAGGTAAACGCCGATGGCTTCCATCGCCAGACCTTTGCTCGCCACCAGGGCGATCAGCAGGTAACCGAAGTGCGCGATGGACGAGTAACCCAGCAGACGCTTGAGGTTGCTCTGGGTCAGTGCCAGCAGGTTACCGAACAGGATCGAGGCAATGGCGATGATGGTCAGAACGTTGCTCAGTACGCCACTGTTGGCCACTGGCGAGATCTGGAACAGACGCACCATCACCGCGAACACCGCGACTTTCGAAGCCGTCGCCAGGAACGCCGCCACCGGAGCCGGAGCACCTTCGTAGACGTCCGGGGTCCAGAGGTGGAAGGGTACCAGCGACAGCTTGAACGCCAGACCGATCAGCATCATGGCCAGGCCCAGTTGCGCAATCGGGCTTGGCAGACCGGTAGCGGCCAGTGCGTGACCGATACCGCTGAAGCTCAGGCTGCCGGCTTCTGCGTAAAGCAGCGCCATGCCGAACAACAGAAACGCGGAACCGGCGGCCGACAGCACCATGTACTTGATGCCGGCTTCCAGGGAGCGTTTGTTGAAGAAGGCATAGGCCACCAGACCGTAGACCGGGACCGAGAGCAGTTCCAGGCCGATGAACAAGCTGGCCAGGTGCTGCGCGCTGACCAGAACCAAACCACCGGCCGCAGCCATCAGGATCAGCAGGTACAGCTCTTCGCGGTTGCCGGGGTAACCCGTACCGCCATCGCCGAGGTAGGCGTGGGCGAGGGTGACACAGGCGAGGGTGGCGACCAGGATCAGCGCCATGTAGAGGCAAGCGAAGCTATCGATCTGCAGCAGTGGCGTCACGGCCAGAGGTGCGACTTTCAGGGCCGGGAGGATCGACAGCAGTGCCAGGTTGAGACCCGCTACTGAAATCAGGAAGGTCTGTGAGTGGTTGCGACGCCAGGCGATCGCCAGCATCACCACGATAATCGTGGCGCTGGTAATCAGCAGCGGCGCAAGCGCGATAAAGTGTTGAATCGTCAGGTCCATAGCGCTCTTACCGGGCCGAAGCGAGTTGAGTGGAGGCGGTACCGAACCATTGCTGTACGCCATGCATCGTAGCGGCAGAGGTATCGAGGAACGGTTGCGGGTAAATGCCGATGTAGACCAACAGTCCCGCAAGTCCGACCACCATGATCAGTTCGCGTGCATCCATACCGTGGAGTATTTCGTCCGACTTGGACGGGCCGAAGTAGGCACGGTGGATCATGATCAGTGAGTAGACCGAACCGAACACCAGACCGGAGGTGGCAATCGCGGTAATCCATGGTGCGCTGGCAAAGTTGCCCAGCAGGATCAGGAATTCTCCGACGAAGTTACCGGTACCCGGCAAGCCCAGAGAAGCGGCTGCGAAGAATAGGCTGACCGCCGGCAGATACGCGATGCGTGACCACAGGCCACCCATCTCGCGCATGTCGCGAGTGTGCAAACGCTCGTACAGCTGGCCGCTAAGGATAAAGAGTGCGGCTGCCGAAACACCGTGTGCCAGCATCTGCATCACAGCGCCTTGCAGCGCCAGCTGGCTGCCGGAGTAGATCCCGATCAGCACGAAGCCCATGTGCGAAACGCTGGAGAAGGCGATCAGACGCTTGATGTCGGTTTGTGCGAAAGCCAGGAACGCACCGTAGAAGATCCCGACCAGACCCAGGGTCATGGCGATCGGCGCGAACTCGGCCGAGGCATTCGGGAACAGCGGCAGGGCGAAACGCAGCAGACCATAAGCAGCGGTCTTCAACAAGATACCGGCCAGGTCAACGGAACCCGCGGTCGGCGCCTGGGCATGTGCATCCGGAAGCCAGGAGTGGAACGGCACCACGGGCAGCTTCACCGCGAAGGCGATGAAGAAGCCGAGCATCAGGATGTACTCGGTGGTCAGCGACATCTGGGTTTTCAGCAGCTGGGAGTAATCGAAAGTGATTACGCCGGTGCTGTTGAAGTTGACCAGTACCAGACCCAGGATTGCCACCAACATGATCAGGCCGCTGGCCTGGGTGAAGATGAAGAACTTGGTCGCTGCGTAGATCCGGGTCTTCTTGCCGTCCGATGAACTATGGCCCCAGAGCGCGATGAGGAAGTACATCGGCACCAGCATCATTTCCCAGAAGAAGAAGAACATGAACAGGTCGAGAGCGAGGAACACGCCGACCACGCCGCCCAGGATCCACATCAGGTTCAGGTGGAAGAAGCCAACGTGACGCTGGATCTCTTTCCACGAGCAGAGTACCGAGAGGACACCCAGCAGACCGGTCAGCAGGATCATCAACAGCGACAGGCCGTCGAGGGCCAGGTGCACGTTGATACCGAAGCGCTCGATCCAGACGTGCTTGAACTCAATCACCCAGGTCGGATCGGCGCCAGGCGCCGGAGCAAATGAATAGTTACCGTGGGCCCACAGCCAGAGGCCGAGCGCGAGTTCCAGGGTCATGGTCAACAGCGCAATCCAGCGTGGCAGGGTAGCGCCGAAGCGCTCACCCATCCAGCACAGCAGGCCGCCGATAAAGGGGATCAGGATTAGCCAAGGCAGAATCATGACGGGCTCAATTCCTTTCGCAATTTCGCAAGGTTCATATCAGACCGCTACCAGCACGATGGCGCCGATAACCAGCACGGCACCAGCAGCCATGGAAGCCGCATACCAACGCAACTGGCCAGTCTCGGTACGGCTCAGGGAGGTGTGACCCCCTTTGGCCATACGCGGGATCAAACCAATGGTCTGGTCGAGCGGGTCTTTGCGCAGCATGTGGTTGATCATCAGGTACGGCTTGACGAACAGCTTGTCGTAGATCCAGTCGAAGCCCCAGGCGGCGAACCACCAGGCCGAGAGGAAACGCCCGATGCCGCTGTTGGCGACGGCGGTGACAAAGCGACGCTTGCCGAGGAACAGCAGGGCCGCCAGCAGGATACCGGCCAGGGCGATAGCGCCCGACGCCATTTCCAGACTGTGCTTGGCTTCGCCGCCGGCATGGCCGACGCTTTCTGGCAATACACCGTGCAGCGGTGGAACGATCATGGCGCCGATGAAGGTCGACAGAATGATCAGCACCGACAGTGGCAGCCAGTGGGCGATACCGTGGCCCGCATGTGCTTCGGTCTTGGCCTCACCGTGGAACGCGATGAAGATCAGGCGGAAGGTGTACAGCGACGTCATGAAGGCGCCGACCAGACCGGCGTACAGCAGGCCGTGGTTGCCGCTGGCAAAGGCTTCCCAGAGGATTTCGTCTTTGGAGTAGAAACCTGCGGTCACCAGAGGCAAGGCCGACAGTGCGGCACCACCGACGATGAAGCTGGTGTAAGCCAATGGTAGCTTCTTCCACAGACCGCCCATCTTGAAGATGTTCTGCTCGTGGTGGCAGGCAACGATCACCGAACCGGACGCAAGGAACAACAGCGCCTTGAAGAAGGCGTGGGTCATCAGGTGGAAGATCGCGCCTTCCCAGGCACCAACGCCCAGGGCCAGGAACATGTAGCCGATCTGGCTCATGGTCGAGTAGGCGAGGACACGTTTGATGTCGGTCTGCACCAGCGCGGCGAAACCGGCCAGTACCAGGGTCACGCCACCGACGATGCCTACCAGGTGCAGGATATCCGGCGCCAAAGCAAACAGACCGTGAGTACGGGCGATCAGGTAGACACCAGCGGTCACCATGGTCGCGGCGTGGATCAGTGCCGAGACCGGAGTAGGACCGGCCATCGCATCCGCCAGCCAGGTTTGCAGCGGCAGTTGCGCGGATTTACCGACTGCACCACCGAGCAGCATCAGGGTCGCCAGGACGATCCAGAAGTCGCCGACCTTGAAGTGTTCCGGAGCACGAACCATCAGCTCTTGAATGTTCAGCGTGCCCAGTTGCTGGAACAGGATGAACAGGCCGATGGCCATGAACACGTCGCCGACACGGGTGACGATAAAGGCTTTAAGTGCAGCGTTACCGTTGTTGCGGTTGCTGTAGTAGAAACCGATCAACAGGTAGCTGCACAGGCCCACGCCTTCCCAACCGAAGTACAGGAACAACAGGTTATCGCCCAGGACCAGGAACAGCATGCTGGCGATAAACAGGTTGGTGTAGGCGAAGAAGCGCGAGTAACCGGCTTCACCGCGCATGTACCAGGAGGCGAACAGGTGGATCAGGAAGCCGACGCCCACCACCACACCGAGCATGGTCACGGACAGACCATCCAGGTACAGGGCGAAGTTCGGCTGGAACCCATCCACCGCCATCCACTGCCACAACACTTGGGTGTAGTGGCCACCCTCAGGCGGCGCGACGTTGAACTGCCAGATCACGTAAGTGGCGACAATGGCCGAGAGGCCAATGGAACCGACGCCGATCAATGCGCTGAGGTTTTCCGAGAGGCGTCCTCGAGAGAACGCCAGCAGCACAAAACCGATCAGAGGGAACAGGAAAGTCAGATAGAGAAGGTTCATCCGCGCATCTCGCTGGCAGCGTCGATATCGAGAGTGTGGAAGCGGCGATACAGCTGCAACAGAATCGCCAGGCCAATGCTGGCCTCGGCGGCTGCAAGGCTGAGTACCAGGATGAACATGATCTGCCCATCCGGCTGCGCCCAGCGGCTACCGGCGACGATGAAGGCCAGACCAGAGGCGTTCATCATGATCTCCAGGCTCATCAGCACGAAGAGAATGTTGCGGCGGACCATCAGGCCAACCAGACCGAGGCAGAACAGGATGCCGGCAACGGCAAGACCATGCTCCAATGGGATAGAACCGATAGGGATAACAGGCATGGTCTACTCCTTCGCCTCGTTGCGGCCCAGGTGGAACGCCGTGATGGCTGCAGCGAGCAGCAGCATCGAGGCGAGTTCGACCACCAGCAGATAAGGACCGAACAGGCTAATGCCCACGGCCTTGGCGTCTACGGTGGTGTGACCGATAGCGCCAGCGCTTGGATTGGCGAACAGGACATACAGCAGTTCACCCAACAGCAGTGCCGCCAGTACGACCGGTCCGATCCAGATACCGGGTTTGAGCCAGACGCGCTCTTGCTGAACCGAGGCCGGGCCCAGGTTCAGCATCATCACCACAAACACGAACAGCACCAGGATGGCGCCAGCGTAGGCGATCACTTCCAGGACACCGGCGAATGGCGCACCGAGACTGAAAAAGGTCATCGCCACGGCGAGCAGCGAAATAATCAGGTAGAGCAGGGCGTGCACAGGGTTTGTGTTGGTGATCACGCGAAGCGTGGACACAACGGCAACTCCTGACGCGAAATAGAAAGCGAATTCCATCTTTCTTCCTTAAGGCAGCAAGCTCTTCACGTTGATCGGTTCGGCTTCATTCTGCGCGGAGCCTTTTGGCTTACCGGCGATGGCCATACCTGCAACACGATAGAAGTTGTAATCAGGGTTTTTGCCGGGGCCGGAGATCAACAGATCTTCTTTCTCGTAAACCAGGTCCTGACGTTTGAACTCGGCCATCTCGAAATCCGGTGTCAGCTGGATCGCGGTGGTCGGGCAGGCTTCCTCGCAGAGGCCGCAGAAAATGCAGCGCGAGAAGTTGATGCGGAAAAACTCCGGGTACCAGCGACCGTCGTCGGTTTCAGCTTTCTGCAGCGAGATGCAACCCACCGGGCACGCCACGGCGCACAGGTTGCAGGCTACACAACGCTCTTCGCCATCAGGGTCGCGGGTCAGGACGATACGCCCACGGAAGCGCGGCGGCAGGTACACCGCCTCTTCCGGGTATTGCAGCGTGTCGCGCTTGCGGAAAGCGTGGCCGAAAATCATCACCAAGCTGCGAAGCTGGGTGAAGAAGCCATGCACGATGTCAAAAATATACTTCATGATTCTCTATCCTCACTGCGCCGCGATGGCGGGCGTGTTGAGCAACACGATCGCAGCGGTCACCAGCAGATTGATCAGGGTCAGCGGCAGGCAGAATTTCCAGCTGAAATCCATCACTTGGTCATACCGTGGGCGCGGAATCGATGCGCGCAGCAGGATAAAGATCATGATGAAAAACGCGGTCTTCAGAACGAACCAGATGAACGGGATCTGCGGCAGAATACCGAAAGGACCGTGCCAGCCACCGAAGAACAGAGTCACCAGCAGTGCCGAGATCAACACGATGCCGATGTATTCACCGACGAAGAACATGCCCCATTTCATGCCGGCGTATTCAATGTGGTAACCGTCGGCCAGTTCCTGCTCCGCTTCCGGCTGGTCGAAGGGGTGACGGTGAGTCACGGCGACGCCAGCAATGAAGAAGGTCAGGAAACCGAAGATCTGCGGAATGATGAACCACAGGTGCTGGGCCTGGTAATCGACGATGTCGCGCATGTTGAACGAGCCAACCTGCACCACGATGCCCATCAGCGACAGGCCCATGAACACTTCGTACGACACGGTTTGTGCCGAGGCCCGCAAGCTGCCCAGCAGGGCGAACTTGTTATTACTCGACCAACCGGCGAACAGCACCGCGTAGACCGACAGACCGGCCATGGCGAAGAAGAACAGAATGCCGATGTTCAGGTCCGCGACACCCCAGGTCGGGGTGATCGGGATGATTGCGAAGGCAATCAGCAAGGCGCTCATGGCCACAACCGGCGCCAACGTGAAAATCACTTTGTCGGCGAACGGCGGCGTCCAGTCTTCCTTGAAGAACATCTTGATCATGTCGGCGGCGATCTGGAAGGCGCCGAACGGGCCAACCCGGTTCGGGCCGTAACGATCCTGCCAGAGGGCGAGCAAACGACGCTCGACCCAGCTGAGCAGCGCGCCGCAAACCACCACGGCGAGCAGAATCACGATGGACTTGACCACCGAGATGATCACGTCGATCACTTCAGGCGTGAACCAGGTCATTGAGCTGCCTCCTGCAGACCGTCAACGGTTTTGCCAAAGATGGCCGGTGGAATACCCGCCAGACCGGCAGGCAATGCGACCAGGCCAGCACCCAACTCATCATTGATACGCAGCGGCAGACGCAGGGTCTGGCCGGCAACGTTCAGGCTAAGCAGGGCACCGTCGTTGACACCCAGGCGATCCGCTTCGGATTTGGCCAGGGAAACGTAGGCGGCTGGAATGCGTTCCTGAACCGGAGCGGCTTTCGAAGACGTTTCTTCGCTGCCGAACAGGTGATAGAACGGCACCACTTGCCAGGTTCCGCGAGCAGGGGAGAACGCAGTCGGAATGCTGGCGAACCAGCTCAGACCATCGCCCTGGGTTTCGATCAGGCGAGTGCCCGGATCACCGGCGCGAATATGACCACCGACTTCGTCCTGGAACTTGTTCCAGGCTTGCGGCGAGTTCCAGCCCGGAGACCAGGCGAACGGCACTTGTTGGCGCGGTTCGGCGGAGCCCGAGTAACCTTCCATGGAGAACGAGAACGCAGTGTCGTTGTCTTGGGAGGTACGTGGTTCGTGCACGCTGATGTCGGCGCGCATAGCGGTGCGGCCACTGTAACGCAGCGGTTCGCGAGCCAGTTTCAGACCTTTGATACGGAACGAAGCAGACGGTGCGGCGCTGACAATGCCGGCCAGTTGCGTGTTGCTTTCGGCGCAGGCTGCGGTGACGTGGTCCAGTTGGGTCCAGTCCACCGGCTTGTTCAGCAAAGTGCTGCGCAGGGCATGCAGCCAGCGCCAGCCTTCGTGAACCAGAATGCTCGCATCCAGGTAAGTCGGGTCGAAGACCTGGAAGAAGCGTTGGGCGCGGCCTTCCTGGCTGACCAGCGTACCGTCGCCTTCAGCGAAGCTGGCCGCTGGCAGAACCAGATGCGCGCGATCGCTGGTGGCAGTCTTCTGATGGTCGGCAACGATCACCACTTTCGCAGCGTTCAGTGCGGCATCGACCTTGGCCGCGTCAACGCGGGTGTACAGATCGTTTTCCAGGACAACGATAGCGTCGGCCTGGCCGTCGATCACAGCTGTCAGCGCAGCGTCTACCGACTCACCGCCCAGCATGGCCAAACCGAGGCTGTTGGCCTCTGGCACGATCAGGCTGATGGAACCGGCTTTGTCGCACAGCTTCAGCGCTTTGGCGATGTTGGCGGCAGCTTCGATCAGCGCTTTCGAACCGAGGGAAGTACCGGCGATGATCAGAGGACGTTTGGCAGCCAACAGGGCGTTAGCAATGCGCTGAGCCAGTTCAACCGCGTCGCTGTCCAGGCCTTCAACGGCTGGAGCGCTGGCGTCGAGGGCGTGAGCCACGGCGAAACCGATACGAGCCAGGTCGTCTGGAGCGGCGTGAACGCACTCTTCAGCGATATCGTCGAGCTTGGTTTCAGCCAGGCTGGCGATGAACAGCGGGTTCAGCGCGTGCTGACCGATGTTTTTCACCGCGGCGTCGAGCCAAGGCTGAACGCGCATGGCATCGGCCATGTCTTCGGCTTTGCCTTTGACCGATTGACGCAGGGCCAGCGCCATACGGGCGGCGGTCTGGGTCAGGTCTTCACCCAGCACGAAGATCGCGTCGTGGTCTTCGATGTCGCGCATGTTTGGAGTCGGTAGCGGGCTGTCTTTCAGCACTTGCACGACCAGACGAATACGTTCCAGCTCGCACGCTTCGATACCTGAGTAGAAGTGCTCTGGACCGACCAGTTCGCGCAGGGCGAAGTTGCTTTCGAGGCTGGCGCGTGGCGAGCCGATACCGACGATGTTGCGACCGCGCAGCAGCTCGGCGGCCTTATCCAGTGCAGCGTCGAGACCGAGTTTGACCTGACCGTCAGCCAACAGCGGCTGGCGCGGACGATCTTCGCGGTTGACGTAGCCATAACCGAAACGGCCACGGTCGCAGAGGAAGTACTGGTTCACCGAACCGTTGAAACGGTTTTCGATACGACGCACTTCGCCGTAACGCTCACCCGGGCTAATGTTGCAACCGCTGGAGCAGCCATGGCAGATACTCGGCGAGAACTGCATGTCCCACTTGCGGTTGTAGCGCTCGGAGTGAGTCTTGTCGGTGAACACACCGGTCGGGCAGACCTCGGTGAGGTTGCCGGAGAACTCACTTTCCAGGGTGCCGTCTTCAACGCGACCGAAGTACACGTTGTCGTGGGCGCCGAACACACCAAGGTCGGTGCCGCCGGCGTAGTCTTTATAGAAACGTACGCAGCGATAGCAAGCGATGCAGCGGTTCATTTCGTGAGAGATGAACGGGCCCAGTTGCTGGTTCTGGTGGGTACGCTTGGTGAAGCGGTAACGGCGCTCGTTGTGGCCGGTCATTACCGTCATGTCTTGCAGGTGGCAGTGACCGCCTTCCTCGCAGACCGGGCAGTCATGCGGGTGGTTGGTCATCAGCCATTCGACGACGCTGGCGCGAAACACTTTGGCTTCTTCGTCGTCGATGGAAATCCAGCTGCCGTCGGTGGCAGGGGTCATGCAGGACATGACGATACGACCACGTTTGTCGTTCTCGTCGGTGTACTGCTTGACCGCGCACTGGCGACAGGCGCCAACGCTGCCAAGGGCGGGGTGCCAGCAGAAATACGGGATGTCGAGGCCTAGCGACAGACACGCCTGTAACAGGTTGTCTGCCCCATCGACTTCGAGCGCTTTGCCGTCTACGTGGATAGTGGCCATGGTTCAAAGTTCTTCGTTGGCCCGGTGTCAGCGGGCGTGGCTAATGGAATCTTGGTGCTCATCCGGCGCAAACAACGCGACTTCGGATGATAAGAGGGCGGCACGGACCACCCTCGTTCGATACGTTTACGCGCCGACCGGAATCGGGATCGGGCGAGCCAGAGGCGGGACGACAGCACTGGTGGGTGCGATGCCGGCCTCGAACTCTGGGCGGAAATATTTGATTGCGCTGCCCAATGGCTCCACGGCGCCCGGTGCGTGAGCACAGAAAGTCTTGCCAGGGCCGAGGAAACCGACCAGACCCAGCAGGGTCTCGATATCGCCGGCTTGCCCTTCACCGTTCTCGATCGCACGCAGCAGCTTGACGCTCCACGGCAGACCATCACGGCACGGGGTGCAGAAGCCGCAGGATTCGCGGGAGAAGAACTCTTCCATGTTGCGCAGCAGGGAGACCATGTTGACGCTGTCGTCCACGGCCATCGCCAGGCCGGTACCCATACGGGTGCCCACCTTGGCGATGCCGCCGGCGTACATTTGTGCGTCCAGGTGCTCAGGCAAGAGGAAGCCGGTACCGGCGCCGCCTGGCTGCCAACACTTGAGCTTGAAGCCGTCGCGCATGCCGCCGGCGTAGTCTTCGAACAGCTCGCGAGCGGTCACGCCGAACGGCAGTTCCCACAGGCCAGGGTTCTTCACTTTGCCGGAGAAACCCATGAGCTTGGTGCCCATGTCTTCACTGCCTTCACGGGCGAGGGATTTGTACCATTCCACGCCGTCGCCGATGATCGCTGGCACGTTGCACAGGGTCTCGACGTTGTTCACACAGGTCGGCTTGCCCCATACGCCAACGGCGGCAGGGAAGGGCGGCTTGGAGCGCGGGTTGGCGCGGCGGCCTTCGAGGGAGTTGATCAGTGCGGTTTCTTCACCGCAGATATAACGCCCGGCGCCGGTGTGGACGATCAGTTCGAAATCGAAGCCGCTGCCCAGGATGTTCTTGCCCAACAGGCCCGCGGCTTTTGCTTCTTCCACGGCACGGTTCAAGTGCTTGGCGGCGGTGGTGTATTCGCCACGCAGGAAGATGTAGCCACGGTAGGTTTTCAGCGCGCGAGCACTGATCAGCATGCCTTCGATCAGCAGATGGGGCAGTTGCTCCATCAGCATGCGGTCTTTCCAGGTGTTGGGTTCCATTTCATCCGCGTTGCACAGCAAGTAGCGGATGTTGATGGATTCGTCCTTGGGCATCAGGCCCCACTTAACACCCGTGGGGAAACCTGCGCCGCCGCGACCCTTGAGGCCGGCGTCCTTGACGGTCTGGACGATATCGTCCTGGGACATATCGGCGAATGCTTTACGCGCTGCCGCGTAACCATTCTTGGCTTGGTATTCGTCGAGCCAGACGGCCTCGCCGTCGTCACGCAGACGCCAGGTCAGCGGATGGGTTTCTGCGGAGCGCGCGATGCGGTTGGCAGGGCCGAAGGAAGTCAGGGTCATACGTAGCCCTCCAACAGTTTGGCAACGCCAGCAGGCTGTACGTCACCGAAAGTGTCGTCATCGATCATCAACGCCGGCGCCTTGTCGCAGTTGCCGAGGCAGCAGACTGGCAGCAGCGTGAAACGACCGTCGGCGGTGGTTTGACCCAGGCCGATGCCGAGCTTGCTCTGGATTTCGCTGACCACCGACTCGTGGCCACCGATGTAGCAGACCATGCTGTCGCAGACGCGAATGATGTGGCGGCCGACCGGCTGACGGAAGATCTGGCTATAGAACGTCGCCACGCCTTCAACGTCGCTGGCCGGGATGCCGAGGATCTCGCCGATGGCGTAGAGCGCGCCATCAGGCACCCAGCCACGTTCCTTCTGGACGATCTTCAGGGCTTCGATCGACGCCGCGCGCGGGTCTTCGTAGTGATGCAGCTCGTGCTCGATGGCCGAGCGCTCGGTTTCGCTCAAGGCGAAACGGTCTGTCTGGATAAGCGTGCTATTCATGCTTAGCGGTCCACGTCGGCCATAACGAAATCGATACTACCCAGGTACGCAATCAAGTCCGCGACCATGCTGCCTTTGATCACCGAAGGGATCTGCTGCAAGTGCGGGAAGCTTGGGGTACGAATCCGGGTGCGGTAGCTCATGGTGCCGCCATCGCTCGTCAGGTAATAACTGTTGATACCCTTGGTCGCTTCAATCATCTGGAAGGATTCGTTGGCCGGCATTACCGGGCCCCACGATACTTGCAGGAAGTGCGTGATCAGGGTTTCGATGTGCTGCAGCGTGCGCTCTTTAGGCGGCGGCGTGGTCAGCGGGTGATCCGCTTTATACGGGCCTTCCGGCATGTTGCGCATGCACTGGTCGATGATCTTGATGCTCTGGCGCATTTCTTCGACACGAACCATGCAGCGGTCGTAGGCATCGCCGTTGACGGCCAACGGGACTTCGAATTCGAAGTTCTCGTAACCGGAGTAAGGGCGGGCTTTACGCAGGTCAAAATCACAGCCGGTCGAACGCAAGCCAGAACCGGTGACGCCCCATTCCAGGGCCTCTTTGGTGTTGTAAGCCGCGACGCCGATGGTCCGGCCGCGCAGGATGCTGTTCTGCAGCGCAGCTTTTTCGTACTCGTCGAGGCGCTTTGGCAGCCATTCGACGAAGTCCTTGACCAGCTTGTCCCAGCCGCGCGGCAGGTCGTGAGCGACGCCACCGATGCGGTACCAGGCCGGGTGCAGACGGAAACCGGTGATGGCTTCGATCACCGTGTAGGCTTTTTGCCGGTCGGTAAAGGTGAAGAACACCGGGGTCATGGCGCCGACGTCCTGGATATAGGTACCCAGGAACAGCAAGTGGCTGGTGATCCGGAAGAACTCGGCCATCATGATGCGAATGACGTCGACCTTCTGTGGCACGACGATCCCGGCCAGTTTCTCGACCGCGAGCACGTACGGCAGGTTGTTCATCACGCCGCCGAGGTAGTCGATCCGGTCGGTGTACGGGATGAAACTGTGCCAGGACTGGCGCTCGGCCATTTTCTCGGCACCACGGTGGTGGTAACCGACGTCCGGAACGCAGTCGACGATTTCTTCACCGTCCAGTTGCAGAATGATACGGAATGCACCGTGAGCCGAAGGGTGGTTCGGGCCAAGGTTGAGGAACATGTAGTCCTCGTTGGCACCGGAACGCTTCATGCCCCAGTCTTCCGGCTTGAAGCGCGCGGCTTCTTCTTCCAGCTGTTGCTTGGCCAGCGTCAGGCTGAACGGATCGAACTCGGTGGCTCGGGCCGGGTAGTCCTTGCGCAGCGGGTGACCTTCCCAGGTCGGCGGCATCATGATCCGGGTCAGGTGTGGGTGGCCGGCAAAGTCGATGCCGTACATGTCCCACACTTCACGCTCGTACCAGTTGGCGTTCGGCCAGATCGAGGTGATGGTCGGCACGCTAAGGTCGCTCTCGGACAAGGCGACCTTGATCATTACGTCACTATTACGTTCGATCGACAGCAGATGATAGAACACAGTGAAGTCGGCGCCGCTCGGCAAACCCTGGCGCTTGGTGCGCAGACGCTCGTCCACGCCGTGCAGGTCATACAGCATGACGTACGGCTTGGGCAGGTTACGCAGGAAGGTCAGGACTTCGACGAGTTTGGCGCGGGTAACCCAAAGCACCGGCATGCCGGTGCGGGTGGCTTGGGCGGTGAACGCCTCAGGGCCAAAACGGTTGTTCAGTTCAACGACCACATCTTGGTCGTCTGCCTTATAAGGCGGGATGTACAGAGCACTGCCTGTAGTCATGGTTTTTTATCGCTTTCGGTCAACGTAAAGAATGAAGCCAGTTTCTTGTTTCTTTGTAAGAACAGAGCTGGATCAGACTTCGTCGGGGCTGCGCAGGTTGGTTACCTGAATACGCTGTTCACGGCGCTGTTCCTTTTGCGACGGCATCTCGGCGCGGTAAACGCCTTGATCACCAACGACCCAGGAAAGTGGGCGACGCTCCTGGCCAATCGACTCTTGCAAGAGCATCAAGCCTTGCAGAAAAGCTTCAGGGCGGGGCGGGCAGCCAGGCACGTAGACGTCCACGGGCAGGAACTTATCCACCCCTTGAACGACGGAATAGATGTCGTACATGCCACCGGAGTTGGCGCACGAACCCATGGAGATAACCCACTTCGGTTCGAGCATTTGCTCGTAGAGACGCTGAATGATCGGCGCCATCTTGATGAAGCAGGTTCCGGCAATAACCATGAAATCCGCCTGACGCGGTGATGCCCGGATAACTTCGGCGCCAAAGCGTGCGATGTCATGGGGCGCCGTGAAGGCGGTAGTCATTTCCACGTAGCAGCACGAAAGGCCGAAGTTGTACGGCCACAGGGAGTTTTTACGCCCCCAGTTGACCGTGCTGTTCAGCACGTCTTCGAGCTTGCCCATGAAGATGTTTTTGTGGACTTGATCTTCTAACGGATCGGAAACGGTATCCCGTTCACCGATCGGGTACTGCTCGTTAGGAGCATCCGGGTCGATCTTGGTGAGAGTGTATTGCATCGCCAAAGCCTCATTGTTTCAGCTTCGCTTGCCGCTTGCGACGAGCTTCCGGAGCCCAATCAAGGGCGCCCACTCGAAATAGGTAGACAAGGCCTGCCAACAGAATTGCTATGAAAACGAGAGCTTCGACGAATCCGGTCCAGCCGCTTTCGCGGACGGACACAGACCAGGCAAAGAGAAAGAGGGCTTCGATATCGAAGATCACGAAGAGCATCGCGACCAGATAGAATTTGGCTGAGAGCCGCAAGCGGGCGCCACCGGTGGGTAGCATGCCGGACTCGAACGGTTCGTTTTTGCTGCGGCCCCAGGCTTTGGAGCCAAGCAGGCTGGAAACACCAAGCATGAAGGCGCAAAGGCCGCCGACACCCAGAAGGAAAATGGCAAAGCCCCAGTTGTGGGCCATGAGTCCTGTCGCTTCGGGCATGCTGGTAATCCTTAACAGAGAGCAAAGGTCTCTGAGCTTGAATAGAAATAAAGCAGTGACGATATGTCGCAGCGCAATCAATCCCGCTGATTTTATGGCTAAACACCGGGCAAGTAAATTTTCTGTAGCGAAATTATTTATTGAAATAAGGACATAGCGTGCCTCCGGGCCCCCGCAGCCCATACGTTGCGGGCATTAGGCGGGGTTTTGCTAATTATGTTTTGTGGGAGTTGTAACGAACAGTTCCCTCGCTAAATGATAATCAATATTGTTTGAGAGGGTTTTTAAACTGTTATTCGGGGTGATGGCTGAGAAGTTGCACTTACATACCCTCTATTGCAAGTTGCGAGCTCGGCCGTTTTAACATTTTTTGTGGGTCGAAATACCGTTCTGGATCAATTTTTTGTGCGCATGGGTAGCCGCTGACGAAGCGTGCTTTCCTGTAGCAGCTGGCGAGCCCGCGTTCGGCCGCGAAGCGGTCGCAGAATCGGCACACCCGGTTAACCTGCAAAACCGTGTCGTTTGGTTTACGACCGCTTCGCGCTCGAACGCAGGATCGCGGGACTGAGTTAATTTTTCATTTGGGAAGATTGCGCGCAAAAAAAACGCCCCGAACCAGTCGGGGCGTCAGATGTGCGGCATCCCAGTTAGCTTTCTATACAGCCTGGAATGGCCGTTTGCTCAGGGTGCGAACTCAATCAGTGGAACTGTTCTTCTTCAGTGGAGCCGGTCAGTGCGGTAACCGAAGACGAGCCACCCTGGATCACGGTGGTCATGTCGTCGAAGTAGCCGGTGCCGACTTCCTGCTGGTGAGCCACGAAGGTGTAACCCTTGGCGGCGTCAGCGAACTCTTGCTCCTGCAATTTCACGTAAGCGGTCATGTCGTTGCGGGCGTAGTCGTGCGCCAGGTTGAACATGCTGTGCCACATGTTGTGAATGCCGGCCAGAGTGATGAACTGGTGCTTGTAACCCATGGCGGACAGCTCGCGCTGGAACTTGGCGATGGTCGCGTCGTCCAGGTTTTTCTTCCAGTTGAAGGAAGGCGAGCAGTTGTACGACAGCAGTTGGTCCGGGTATTCCTTTTTGATCGCTTCGGCGAAACGACGAGCTTCGGCCAGATCCGGCTTGGCGGTTTCGCACCAGATCAGGTCGGCGTACGGCGCGTAGGCCAAGCCGCGCGAAATAGCCTGGTCGAGGCCGGCGCGCACTTTGTAGAAGCCTTCCTGCGTACGTTCGCCAGTCACGAATTCCTTGTCGTATGGATCGCAATCGGAAGTCAGCAGGTCAGCGGCGTTGGCGTCGGTACGGGCCAGGATGATGGTCGGTGTACCGGCAACGTCAGCCGCCAGACGGGCAGCGGTCAGCTTCTGTACCGCTTCCTGGGTAGGAACCAGTACTTTGCCGCCCATGTGGCCGCATTTTTTCACGGAAGCCAGCTGGTCTTCGAAGTGAACGCCGGCAGCGCCTGCTTCGATCATGCTTTTCATCAGCTCGTAGGCGTTCAGTACGCCGCCGAAACCGGCTTCAGCGTCAGCCACGATCGGTGCGAAGTAGTCGATGTAGCCGTCATCGCCTGGGTTCTTGCCGGCTTTCCACTGGATCTGGTCGGCACGACGGAACGAGTTGTTGATGCGCTTCACAACAGTCGGAACGGAGTCGACCGGGTACAGCGACTGGTCTGGGTACATCGATTCTGCAGAGTTGTTGTCTGCAGCGACTTGCCAGCCCGACAGGTAGATCGCCTGGATACCGGCTTTGACTTGTTGAACAGCCTGGCCACCGGTCAGGGCGCCCATGCAGTTGACGAAATCTTTCTCAGGACGGAAGGACGGCTTGGCACCTTGGGTAACCAGGTTCCAGAGCTTCTCGGCGCCCATACGTGCCAGGGTGTGCTCAGGCTGAACCGAGCCACGTAGACGGACGACGTCAGCAGCGGAGTAAGCGCGAGTCACGCCTTTCCAGCGTGGGTTTTCAGCCCAGTCTTTTTCGAGGGCTGCAATTTGCTGTTCGCGTGTCAGTGCCATGGAGATAAACCTCGTCGCGTCTTGTATGAAAAGTCGTTCTTGGGTGGAAAATTCGTGCTGCCAGATACGCAGGTTTGACAGGTTGCGTAGATGGCTGCTCGCTGACCGGAAGCTTAGGTGGTCAAGTCGGGTTCGGCGGGGAAGGCGACGGGTGAACGATGGGCTCGAGAATGGAGGTGAGCAGGTAAGGGCGTGCTGTTGGGCGCATTCGGGCATTGTGGGCCTTTATACGATCATCAGTGTGTTGCCGGTCTACCTAATTACGCTTCCGTCCCTCGGGACAACTTCGTTCCAGTCGCAACCTCGTCAAACTGCCTTGTGGGCGGTACAGACACGAATCGGCTCAGGTGGGTAAGTTAGAGCGGCGATTCGAAAGCCCTTTCCAGGGCCTCTGATCAGCGGGAGCGGGGCCATCATGCCTCTGCTTTTTTAACCCGTCAAATGTTTTGTAGTGCGTTTTTTAAGGCACTACATCTTTGGTCTAATACGACTAATCAGTCAGTTTTTGGTGCTTTAGTCCAAAGTTTCGACTTTCACGCGCAAGGTCATGTCATCCCGGCCCTGGGTCGAGTAACTGCGTGCAAGCCCCTGTTTATCGGCCTGTGTCTGGCGATTGACCCCGGCCAGGGTGATCCATTCGCCGAGGCGGCCGCTGACGGTGGTGTCGGTACTTTGCACGTTCACTACATCGGGACGTTCCTGGCTCATACGGTCGCGATTGGTGCTGATATTGAGGTGAACGATATCTCCGGTGACGCTGGCTGTGACGTAGAAACCCTGGGTGACGTTGCGGTATTGGGTCTGGCTTTGCAGGTGGGCGTAGTTGTTGGCCGGATTTTGCGGGGGGGTGGCGGTGTTGGTCTGGTTTGGCAGGCTGGCGTAGGCATCGGTCTGGGTGCTGGTCAGCGGCACACTCTGGCCGACCTGGATCAGGGCGGGTGTGCCTTCGCTGGTCTGGACCTGCTGAATCCCGCCTTCGCGGCTGTCGGTGCTGTAGGTGATGATCTGCGTCTGCTGATTGGTGTTGTCTTGCTGGTTGTTTTCGTTGGTGTCGACAGTGATCAGCAGGCGTTTCGGCGCTGTGTCCAGTTGCGCGAGAAAGGCGCGCAGCTCCTCGATCTTTTCAGGTTCGGCGTTGACGATCAGCTGATTGTCATAAGCGCTGACTTTGCCGTCCTTGCCGATGAAGTTCTGCGCTACAGGCAGAAGATCGGCACTAGTGCGGTAATTTAGCGGCACGATCTCGGTGGCGGCCAAGACCGAAAAAGTGCAGGTCAGTAGCAGCGTAGTGAGCAGGGTGCGTAGGGACATGTCCGTTTATCTCCGCGTTCAAGAGGCTTGATATTGCCAGTTTGTCGGCCTGGAGTGGGGCAAGTTGAATCCTAGACAGCAAAACGCCCCGGCATCGGAGGATGACGGGGCGTTTTGTGGTGTTCTGGAGGCCGCTATCGCGAGCAAGCTCGCTCCTACAGTTGACTTTCGTCGATCACAAAATCGCGATACGACGCAAATCCACTGTAGGAGCGAGCTTGCTCGCGATGGGAGCGGCGCGGCCTCAAGCCGTGCCGCGCACCATATCAACGTGCGGAATGCCTGCTTCAAGGAACTCGCTGCTGACGATGGTGAAGCCCAGGCGCTCGTAAAAAGCCGTCGCCTGAACTTGCGCGCTGAGCATTTGCTGCTTCAGGCCACGCTTCTCGGCTTCGCCGATCACTGCCTGCATCAACGTATCGCCGACCTTCAGTCCGCGCCAGTCCTTGAGTACTGAGACCCGACCGACATGCCCATCGGGCAGCAGGCGTGCGGTACCAATCGGAAAATCGCCTTCGTAGGCGAGGAAATGCACGGCGCTTTCGTCGTCGGCATCCCATTCAAGTTCTGGCGGAACGGATTGCTCGGCGATGAACACCGCTTCACGAATGCGCCGGATCTCGGCGTTATCCTTTTGCCAGTCTGCGACACGTACGTGAATCTTATTCATCGGCAAACCCCAGGCTTCCTTGCTTGACCAGTTCACAGAGCAGGTTGCGCCCATCTTCGTCGGCCAACCATCTACCGAGGTTGTCGCTGTGCAGCGCATCGGCGGCACAGACCATTTTCAGCAGCTCGCGCAGCTTGCCTGGCAGCAGACGGCTCTGGCCGCTGGCGAACAGCAACAGGTCTTCGTCCACTTCCGACCACGCCAGGCGTGCGCTCGGGTTGCGAATCAGCACTGCGCCTTGCTCGAGACTGCTGAGCAAATCATCTTCTTCAAGATCAGGGCCGACGACCAGTTCCGGGTAGCGCGGCTCGGTCATGAACTGGCCGAACCAGGTCAGCAACAGGCGTTCGTCACTCATGTGCTCGGCCAGCAGGCCTTTCAAGCGGTCGAGGGCGTCGTGCTGGATCTGGTGCGGGTCGCTGACAGGGGTAGCGTCAGCATCGGTGTAGCGCTCTTCGTCAGGCAGGAACTGGCTGAGGAAGTCGGTGAAGTGGGTCAGCACTTCGGCGGCGCTCGGGGCACGGAAGCCCACCGAGTAGGTCATGCAGTCGTCGACAGCTACGCCGCAGTGGGCCAGGCGTGGCGGCAGGTACAGCATGTCGCCCGGTTCCAGAGTCCACTCGTCGGTCGCCTGGAAGTCGGCAAGAATACGCAGGTCGGCGTGCTCGAGCAGCGGGCTCTCGGAATCGCACATCTGGCCAATCTTCCAGTTGCGCTTGCCGTGGCCTTGCAGCAGGAACACGTCGTAGTTATCGAAGTGCGGACCCACGCTGCCGCCAGGCGCAGCGAAGCTGATCATCACGTCGTCGATGCGCCAGCTCGGCAGAAAGCGGAAATGTTCCAGCAATTCGCCAACTTCCGGCACGAACTGGTCGACCGCTTGTACCAGCAGGGTCCATTCGCGCTCAGGCAATTTGCTGAATTCGTCTTCGGCGAACGGGCCGCGACGCAATTCCCATGGACGCTCGCCGTGCTCGATGACCAGGCGCGATTCGACTTCTTCTTCCAGCGCCAGGCCGGCCAGTTCGTCGGCATCGATCGGGCTTTCGAAGTCAGGAATTGCCTGGCGAATCAGCAGCGGTTTTTTCTGCCAGTAGTCGCGCAGGAATTCCCGTGCAGTGATGCCGCCCAGAAGTTGAAGAGGAATATCAGGATTCATGTGTAACCTATTGAAAAAAAGCACTTTTCAGACGGGAATAAAAACGCCCGGCGCTGCCGGGCGTCTAAATGTATTACGAGCGGTCAGATGCGCTTGGCTTGTGCCACGGCATTACCGATGTAATTGGCCGGGGTGAGCTTTTTCAGCTCGGCACGGGCGGAGTCGGGCATTTCCAGGCCGTCGATGAAAGTTTGCAGCGCTTCAGGGCTGATGCCCTTGCCACGGGTCAACTCTTTCAGCTTTTCGTACGGGTTCTCGATGTTGTAGCGACGCATGACCGTCTGGATCGGTTCGGCCAAGACTTCCCAGCACGCATCCAGGTCTGCAGCAATCTTCTGAGCATTGAGCTCTAACTTGCTGATTCCTTTGAGACTTGCTTCGTAAGCGATAACGCTGTGAGCGAAGCCGACACCGAGATTGCGCAGAACGGTGGAGTCGGTCAGGTCACGCTGCCAGCGGGAGATCGGCAGCTTGCTCGCCAAATGCTGGAACAGTGCGTTGGCGATACCCAGATTGCCTTCGGAGTTTTCGAAGTCGATCGGGTTGACCTTGTGCGGCATGGTCGAGGAACCGATTTCGCCAGCGATGGTGCGCTGTTTGAAATAGCCCAGGGAGATGTAACCCCAGATATCGCGATCGAAGTCGATCAGGATGGTGTTGAAGCGCGCCATAGCGTCGAACAGCTCGGCGATGTAGTCATGCGGCTCGATTTGCGTGGTGTACGGGTTGAAGCCCAGACCCAGCTCATCTTCGATAAAGGCGCGGGCGTTGGCTTCCCAGTCGATTTCCGGGTAGGCCGAGATGTGCGCGTTGTAGTTGCCGACAGCGCCATTGATCTTGCCCAGCAGCGGAACGGCAGCGATCTGGGCGATTTGACGCTCAAGACGGTAAACCACGTTGGCCAGTTCTTTGCCCAGGGTGGTCGGCGAAGCCGGTTGGCCATGGGTGCGCGACAGCATCGGCACGTCGGCGAAGCGGATGGCCAGCTCGCGGATGGCTTCAGCGGTTTGACGCATCAGTGGCAGCATGACTTCATCGCGGCCTTCGCGCAGCATCAGGGCGTGGGACAGGTTATTGATGTCCTCGCTGGTGCAGGCAAAGTGGATGAATTCGCTGACCTTGGCCAGCTCTGGGAGCTTGGCCGCTTGCTCTTTGAGCAAGTACTCAATGGCTTTGACGTCGTGGTTGGTGGTGCGCTCGATCTCTTTGACGCGCTCGGCGTGCTCCAGAGAGAAGTTTTCAGCCAGGGTATTCAATACCGCGTTGGCTTCGGCGGAGAACGCCGGAACTTCGGTGATGGCTGGGTGAGCGGCCAGGCGCTGGAGCCAGCGCACTTCAACCATGACGCGAAAACGGATCAGACCGTATTCGCTGAAAATTGGGCGCAGGGCCTGGGTTCTGCCGGCGTAGCGGCCGTCAACAGGGGAAACCGCAGTGAGCGAAGAGAGCTGCATAGGGTGTTCTCGGACAGTCGGGCAACGAAATGGGGCGCGTATCATACATGAAAAAAACCGCTGGTCCGTTGCCAACTGACCAGCGTCTTACGCGTAACAAACTACAAAACGGTGTTGCAGGCGCGATTCAGCTGCTGCGCATCAGCGGGTAAAGCTCTTTAAGCAATTTGCGTCGGCTGACCACTAGCTGCCAGCGATGGCCGCCCAGTTGGCGCCAGAGCCGTGCCGAGCGGATACCGGCCAGCAGCAGGGCGCGGATTTTCGAGGCATTGCTTGGCTGCTGCAGGTTGCGCATGTCGCCGTGCACCTGGATGCGCTGGCGCAAGGTGCTCAAGGTGTCCTGATACAGCGCGCCACAGGCAGCCACCACGTTTTCGTGAGCCGGGCCGAAGTGCTCGACCTGGGACTGAATCTGCGGCAAGCGTTTGCCGATGATCTCAAGCATGTCGTCACGCTTGGCCAGTTGCCGTTCGAGACCGAGCATCGACAGCGCATAACGCAGCGGTTCCCGTTGCAAGGTGTTGGGGTCACGCTCCAGTGCGCCGATCAGTGCGCGATAACCTTCACGCAGATTGATGTCGTCGCCACCATAGACTTCCAGGGTGTCTTTCGGATCACGAATCAGCAGGCTGCCAAGCATGCAGCTCAGGCCGGCCTCAGTAACCTGGCCGGTCTTGGCGATTTTGTCGACCAGGACCGCTGCGAGAAATACACCACCCAAGGCTGTTAGTTGCTCCTGAGTCGGGCTCATGCGCGCTGGTCCTTGCTGCTCCAGGGCTCGGCCACTTCAATGACGCCGCCGCCAAGGCAGATTTCACCGTCGTAGAACACCACGGATTGGCCTGGCGTGACTGCGCGCTGCGGGTCGTCAAAGATTGCACGATAACCGTTGGCGGTTTTTTCCAGCGTACAAGGCTGGTCGCTTTGACGGTAGCGGACCTTTGCGGTGAGCTTGCGCGGCGTGCTCAGGTCGACCGGGTTGACCCAGTAGATGTCCGAGGTGAGCAGGGCGCGGGAGAACAGCCATGGGTGGTCATTGCCCTGGCCAACGATCAGCTCGTTGTGCTCAAGGTCCTTGATCAACACGTACCACGGCTCTTCACCGGCATCTTTCAGGCCGCCGATACCCAAGCCCTGGCGCTGACCGATGGTGTGGTACATCAAGCCGCTGTGACGGCCGATCACTTCGCCTTCGGTGGTTTTGATTTCGCCCGGCTGCGCTGGCAGGTACTGCTTGAGGAAGTCGCTGAAACGACGTTCGCCGATAAAGCAGATTCCTGTGGAGTCCTTTTTCTTTGCGGTGGCCAGTTCGTGTTTCTCGGCAATCGCGCGAACGGCAGGCTTTTCCAGTTCGCCGACCGGGAACAGGGTCTTGGCGATCTGCTCGCCGCCGACGGCGTGCAGGAAATAGCTCTGGTCCTTGTTCGGGTCCAGGCCTTTGAGCAGCTCGGTGCGGCCATCGATGTCACGACGGCGCACGTAGTGGCCGGTGGCGATCAGGTCGGCACCGAGCATCAGTGCGTAGTCGAGGAATGCCTTGAACTTGATTTCGCGGTTGCAGAGGATGTCCGGGTTCGGCGTGCGGCCGGCTTTGTATTCGGCCAGGAAGTGCTCGAACACATTGTCCCAATACTCGGCAGCGAAGTTGGCGGTGTGCAACTTGATGCCAATCTTGTCGCAAACGGCCTGAGCGTCGGCCAGGTCGTCCATGGCGGTGCAATAGTCCGTTCCATCGTCCTCTTCCCAGTTCTTCATGAACAGGCCTTCCACCTGGTATCCCTGCTCGATCAGCAGAAGGGCGGAAACGGAAGAGTCCACGCCGCCGGACATGCCGACGATAACGCGCTTCTTTTGTGTGTCAGAAGGAGCTGGATCACGCATAGGGATTCAATGAGTGTCTTGAAAAAGGACGCGATTCTAGCAGGCTGGAGCCTGCAAGGCTAAAGAGAAGGACGGATCAGCTCGAGACTGTGCAACTTGCCGCCCAAATAATCGTCGATGCACTGGATGATTAGCTCACTGCGCCAGTATGGGCGCTGTTCCAGCAGTTCGTCTCGGGTTAGCCAGCGCGGGCCGATAATGCCGTCATCCAACTGATAATCGGCATGATGCTGTAGCGGTTTACCGGCAAAGCATACGCGCTGGTAGGTCACTCCGTTGCTCGGAGCGGTATAGAGGTAGATGCCGATGACACCAGTCAGTTCGACGTCCCAGCCGGTTTCTTCCAGGGTTTCGCGGATGGCCGCCTGGATCAGGCTTTCGTCTGGATCCAGATGCCCGGCTGGCTGATTGAGTACCGCTCGTCCGTCCGCGAGTTCCTCGACCATCAGGAAACGGCCCTGGTCTTCGATGATCGTGGCGACGGTGATGTGGGGTTGCCAATCCATAGGAATGCTCTGCCTTGGGGGAGAAGGCCATCATAAAGCGAACGCGGATCGGTACGCCCGCAATATCCGGGTGAGCACTGGTCCTTGTAGGAGTCGAGCTTGCTCGCGATGGCATCACCTCGGTGCAACAGACACATCGCGTCGCCTGCATCGCGAGCAAGCTCGGCTCCTACAAAGAGCAAAGAGCGCAAGCCAAAAACAGAAACCCCGGCACGGGGCCGGGGTTCTGGTGTTTCAGTGCAGCGCTATCAGGCAGCCAGGTTGTCGGAAACCAGCGCAGCGATCGCTGCGTTGAAGGTTCCGCTAGGGCGCATGGCCTTGCTGATCAGTGCTGGCGTGGCGTAGTAGTAACCACCGATTTCCACTGGTTTGCCCTGAACGGCGTTGAGCTCGGCAACGATGGTCGCCTCGTTCTCGGTCAGGCTCTTTGCAAGCTGGCCGAATTGCGCCTGCAGCGTAGCGTCTTCAGTCTGGGCAGCCAGGGCCTGAGCCCAGTACAGCGCCAGGTAGAAGTGACTGCCGCGGTTGTCGATGTTGCCGACTTTGCGTGCAGGCGACTTGTTGTTGTCCAGGAATTGACCGGTGGCCTGATCAAGGGCCTTGGCCAGTACCTGGGCTTTCGGATTGTTGTAGGTGGTGCCAAGGTGCTCGAGGGAAGCCGCCAGCGCCAGGAACTCACCCAGCGAATCCCAGCGCAGGAAGTTCTCTTCGAGCAGTTGCTGGACGTGTTTCGGCGCGGAGCCGCCGGCGCCGGTTTCGAACAGACCGCCGCCATTCATCAGCGGAACGATCGACAGCATCTTGGCGCTGGTGCCCAGTTCCATGATCGGGAACAGGTCGGTCAGGTAATCGCGCAGCACGTTGCCGGTGACCGAGATGGTGTCTTTGCCTTCGCGGGTGCGGGCCAGCGTGAACGCCATGGCGTCAACAGGCGACATGATGCGGATGTCCAGGCCCGAAGTGTCGTGATCCTTCAGGTAAGCCTGAACTTTCTCGATCACCGCGCCGTCGTGGGCACGCATTGGGTCCAGCCAGAAAATGGCTGGGGTGTCGCTCGCGCGAGCGCGGTTGACAGCCAGTTTGACCCAGTCCTGGATCGGTGCGTCTTTGGTCTGGCACATACGGAAGATGTCGCCAGCTTCCACTTCCTGTTGCAGCAACAGGCGACCAGCGCCGTCGGTGACCTGAACAACGCCATCGGCCTTGATCTGGAAGGTTTTGTCGTGGGAGCCGTACTCTTCGGCTTTTTTCGCCATCAGGCCAACGTTTGGCACGCTGCCCATGGTGGTCGGATCGAAGGCGCCGTGTTGCTTGCAGTCTTCGATAACCGCCTGGTAGATGGTGGCGTAGCAGCGATCCGGGATGACGGCCTTGGTGTCGTGCAGTTGGCCGTCGGTGCCCCACATTTTGCCGGAGTCACGGATCATGGCCGGCATCGAAGCGTCGACGATCACGTCACTCGGTACGTGCAGGTTGGTGATGCCTTTGTCGGAGTTGACCATGGCCAGCGCCGGGCGCGCGGCGTAGACGGCCTGGATGTCGGCTTCGATCTGGGCTTGCTGCTCGGCCGGCAGGGCCTTGATGCGAGCGTACAGGTCACCGATGCCGTTGTTCAGGTTGAAGCCGATCTGTGCCAGCACGTCAGCGTGCTTGGCCAGGGCGTCTTTGTAGAACTCGGCAACGATCTGACCGAACATGATCGGGTCGGAGACCTTCATCATGGTCGCTTTCAAGTGAACCGACAGCAGAACGCCTTGTTTCTTGGCGTCTTCGATTTCAGTGGCGATAAAGCTGCGCAGGGCTTTTTTGCTCAGGACGGCGCAATCGAGGATCTCGCCGGCTTGCACGGCGGTTTTTTCTTTCAGGACGGTGGTGCTGCCATCCCGAGCGATCAGTTCGATTTTAACGCTGTCTTTGGCGTCGATCAGGGCCGCTTTTTCGCTGCCGTAGAAATCGCCAGCGCTCATGTGAGCGACGTGGGACTTGGAGTCCGCGCTCCAGGCGCCCATTTTGTGCGGGTGCTTGCGGGCGTAGTTCTTGACCGACAGTGGCGCGCGGCGGTCAGAATTGCCTTCGCGCAGAACCGGGTTCACGGCGCTGCCTTTGATTTTGTCGTAACGCGCCCTGACGCTCTTGTCGGCATCGCTGGTCACGGTTTCCGGATAGTCCGGCAGTTCAAAACCCTGGGCTTGCAGTTCTTTGATCGCCGCCTGGAGCTGTGGAGCCGAGGCGCTGATGTTCGGCAGCTTGATGATGTTGGCTTCGGGCGTGATGGCCAGGTCGCCCAGCTCGGCGAGGTGATCCGGCACTGCTTTGCCTGCGCCCAGTTGCTCGGGGAAGCTGGCCAGAATGCGTCCTGCGAGAGAGATGTCGCGGGTTTCCACCGAGATATCAGCGGAGGCCGTGAAGGCTTCGATGATGGGTAGCAGTGAGTAGGTGGCGAGGGCGGGGGCTTCGTCGGTAAAGGTGTAGATGATCTTCGAACGGGTGGGCATATTCGGATTAACTCTCTTCTTTGCTAGGCGTGTTCGGAATCTCGAGATGCGCGGGATAGGCGCTTTCGTTCAAAGTCATCCATGAGCCGAAAGTCGAGGTTTCTTCGCGGTGATGTTGGGTGCATCAGTCGAACGTCAGGCGGCTGGGTCGCGGTAACAACTCAGCCTTTTCGGGCTTGAAAGTCTCATTCCAGACAGGTCAGCCAGTGTGACTCTGTGGTCACCGGCGCATTATACATAGGTCTTTAGTGTTGCGACGATAGGTCGCGTATTTGAGATGACATCCATTGGTCTAAAGGATCGCGTTCGGGTGTCGCCGTACACTGGTCGTCTCAGTACTGAACTTTGTCGGTTTTCCCTTTGCTTTCAGACTTGTAAGCAGCAAAGGGTATAGGTTCGGCCCTGGATGTATGGAACATAAGGTTCCCGTCCAGATTTAACTGGGTTACGCTCCTGCGCAGCCAGATGTTCAATCCACACAACGGAGTTCAGCATGGGATACAAGAAGATTCAGGTTCCTGCAGTCGGCGACAAAATCACCGTCAACGCAGACCATTCTCTCAATGTTCCTAATAACCCGATCATCCCTTTTATCGAAGGTGATGGTATTGGCGTCGATATCAGCCCGGTCATGATCAAGGTTGTCGATGCTGCTGTTAAGAAAGCTTACGGCGGCGATCGTAAAATCTCCTGGATGGAAGTCTACGCCGGCGAGAAGGCTACTCAGGTCTATGACCAGGACACCTGGTTGCCTCAGGAAACTCTGGACGCTGTTAAAGACTACGTCGTTTCCATCAAGGGCCCGCTAACCACTCCAGTGGGTGGTGGCATCCGCTCCCTGAACGTTGCTCTGCGCCAGCAGCTGGACCTGTACGTGTGCCTGCGTCCGGTACGTTGGTTCGAAGGCGTGCCTAGCCCGGTCAAAAAACCAGGTGACGTCGACATGACTATTTTCCGTGAAAACTCAGAAGATATTTATGCCGGTATCGAGTGGAAAGCCGGTTCGCCAGAAGCGATCAAGGTCATCAAATTCCTGAAAGACGAAATGGGTGTTACTAAAATCCGTTTCGACCAGAACTGTGGCATCGGCATCAAGCCGGTTTCCCTGGAAGGCACCAAGCGTTTGGCGCGCAAAGCCCTGCAGTACGTGGTTGACAATGACCGCGACTCGCTGACCATCGTGCACAAAGGCAACATCATGAAGTTCACCGAAGGTGCCTTCAAAGAGTGGGCCTACGAAGTGGCGGCTGAAGAGTTCGGCGCTACCTTGCTCGACGGCGGGCCTTGGATGCAGTTCAAGAACCCTAAAACCGGCAAGAACGTCATCGTCAAAGATGCCATCGCCGACGCCATGCTGCAGCAAATCCTGCTACGCCCGGCTGAATACGATGTGATCGCGACCCTCAACCTGAACGGTGACTACCTGTCCGATGCCCTGGCGGCCGAAGTGGGCGGTATTGGTATTGCGCCAGGTGCCAACCTGTCCGACACCATCGCCATGTTCGAAGCCACCCACGGTACCGCTCCAAAGTACGCTGGCAAAGACCAGGTGAACCCGGGTTCGCTGATCCTGTCTGCTGAAATGATGCTGCGCCACATGGGCTGGACCGAAGCGGCTGACCTGATCATCAAAGGCACCAACGGCGCTATCTCGGCCAAAACCGTGACCTATGACTTCCATCGTCTGATGGACGGCGCTAAATTGCTGTCTTCTTCCGCGTTCGGCGATGCTTTGATCTCTCACATGTGAGCTGATCCGCGCTAAGCAAAAAACCGGCCGACTCAAGTGATTGAGTCGGCCGGTTTTTTTATGACTGAATGTTTGGTGTTGTCAGCTTAATACGGTTTGGTGGTGAGAGGGCGTGGCAGCCTCAGTGGTCTGGATTTTGACCGAGTTGATTTTGATGGCGTGCAAGCCCTTGGGTCCCTGGATGATTTCAAAACTCACGGGCTGACCGGCTTTCAGGGTTTTGTAGCCTTCCATCTCGATGGCCGAGTAATGGGCAAACAAATCTTCGTCTTTGCCGTCCTCGTTGATGAATCCATACCCCTTGGCATTGTTGAACCACTTGACCTTGCCACTCGCCATGCTCATATCCCTCTGCAACAGACTCCATCACTGGAGTATCATCCAGTTCATCGGCACTCAAACCAGGAAATCTGGTTGACGGTGCGGACCTTTTTTACCCACTGTGGGCTCTATTGGTTGTAACACCGTTTTACCGATAGTCAAGGTGACCGGGCGGTCAGAGTTGAAATCCTGCCTGAGCGCCCCCACCACTGTATTCGCTCAACTAACGAACCTTTCTTTCCATGCATGCAATCAGCCAGATTCGACTAACATTCAATCAGGATCGCCCGACTCTCCAGAAAGATCACCCGGAGGAACACGACGACGATTCCGCAGGCATTGCTGTTCAGGAGGCTAAGCCTGCTTTACAGGCGCCGCCGATGTACAAGGTGGTTTTGTTCAACGATGACTACACACCGATGGATTTCGTCGTCGAAGTGCTCGAGGTGTTTTTTAACCTGAATCGAGAGTTGGCGACCAAGGTAATGCTGGCCGTTCATACAGAAGGACGGGCAGTATGTGGAGTGTTTACCCGCGACATCGCCGAGACCAAGGCCATGCAGGTCAACCAGTACGCCAGGGAAAGCCAGCATCCGCTACTCTGTGAAATCGAGAAGGACGGTTAACGCCGACCACTTGGGTATGAGGTGAAGCTATGTTAAACCGCGAGCTCGAAGTCACCCTCAATCTCGCCTTCAAGGAGGCCCGCTCAAAACGTCATGAATTCATGACGGTCGAGCACCTTCTGTTGGCTCTTTTGGATAATGAGGCAGCCGCCACCGTTTTGCGTGCCTGCGGCGCAAACCTCGACAAACTCAAGCATGACCTGCAGGAGTTCATCGACTCCACCACGCCATTGATCCCTGTCCATGACGAGGATCGCGAAACCCAGCCAACCCTGGGCTTCCAGCGTGTACTGCAACGTGCTGTCTTTCACGTACAGAGCTCGGGCAAACGCGAGGTGACTGGCGCCAACGTGCTGGTCGCAATCTTCAGTGAGCAAGAGAGTCAGGCAGTGTTTCTGCTGAAACAGCAGAGCGTTGCGCGCATTGATGTCGTCAACTACATCGCTCACGGTATCTCGAAGGTGCCAGGGCATGGCGATCACTCTGAAGGTGAGCAAGATATGCAGGACGACGAGGGCGGTGAGTCTTCTTCTTCAGGCAATCCTCTGGATGCTTATGCCAGCAACCTCAACGAGCTCGCGCGCCAGGGTCGAATCGACCCATTGGTAGGGCGTGAGCTGGAAGTCGAGCGCGTTGCGCAGATTCTGGCGCGTCGACGCAAAAACAATCCGCTGTTGGTGGGTGAGGCAGGCGTGGGTAAAACCGCAATCGCCGAAGGGCTGGCCAAGCGCATCGTCGACAATCAGGTACCTGATCTGTTGGCCAACAGCGTCGTCTACTCCCTGGATCTGGGGGCGCTGCTGGCAGGGACCAAGTACCGCGGCGATTTCGAGAAGCGTTTCAAGGCGTTGCTCAACGAGCTGAAAAAACGTCCGCAGGCGATCCTGTTCATCGACGAAATCCACACCATCATCGGTGCGGGTGCGGCTTCCGGTGGCGTCATGGATGCCTCGAACCTGCTCAAGCCGTTGCTGTCTTCGGGTGATATCCGTTGCATCGGCTCGACCACCTTCCAGGAATTCCGCGGAATCTTCGAGAAGGATCGTGCCTTGGCGCGTCGCTTCCAGAAGGTTGATGTGTCTGAACCATCGGTAGAAGACACCATCGGCATTCTCAGAGGCCTCAAGGGGCGCTTCGAGCAGCATCACGGTATCGAGTACAGTGATGAGGCATTGCGTGCCGCAGCTGAGCTGGCATCGCGCTACATCAATGATCGGCACATGCCAGACAAGGCGATCGACGTCATCGACGAGGCGGGTGCCTATCAGCGCCTGCAGCCAATCGAGAAGCGTGTGAAACGCATCGAGGTGCCTCAGGTCGAGGACATCGTGGCGAAGATCGCTCGGATTCCGCCTAAGCACGTCACCAGTTCGGACAAAGAGCTGCTGCGTAACCTTGAGCGTGATTTGAAGCTGACAGTGTTTGGGCAGGATGCTGCGATCGATTCCTTGTCGACTGCGATCAAGTTGTCCCGTGCCGGCTTGAAGTCGCCTGACAAACCAGTGGGCTCGTTCCTGTTCGCAGGTCCTACGGGTGTCGGTAAAACCGAAGCTGCGCGGCAGCTGGCCAAGGCGTTGGGGATTGAGCTGGTTCGCTTCGATATGTCCGAGTACATGGAGCGCCACACCGTTTCCCGCTTGATCGGTGCACCTCCAGGCTACGTGGGCTTCGATCAGGGCGGTTTGCTGACCGAAGCGATCACCAAGCAACCTCACTGCGTGCTGTTGCTCGATGAGATCGAGAAGGCGCATCCGGAAGTCTTCAACCTGCTATTGCAGGTGATGGATCACGGTACGCTGACTGATAACAATGGGCGCAAGGCAGATTTCCGTAACGTAATCGTCATCATGACGACCAACGCCGGTGCCGAAACTGCAGCGCGTGCGTCAATCGGCTTCACTTATCAAGATCACTCCTCCGATGCCATGGAAGCGATCAAGAAGAGCTTCACACCGGAATTCCGTAACCGTCTGGACACCATTATCCAGTTTGGTCGCCTCAGTCATGAGGTCATCAAAAGCGTGGTGGACAAGTTCCTTACCGAGCTTCAGGCGCAACTGGAAGACAAGCGTGTATTGCTCGAAGTGACCGATGCTGCGCGCAGTTGGCTGGCGGCGGGTGGTTACGATGTGCAGATGGGCGCGCGACCAATGGCTCGCTTGATTCAGGACAAAATCAAGCGTCCGCTGGCCGAGGAAATTCTCTTTGGCGAATTGGCCGAGCATGGCGGAGTGGTACACATCGACCTCAAGGACGGCGAGTTGACCTTCGAGTTCGAGACCACTGCCGAGATGGCTTGACGTTAACCGCAATAAAGCACAAAGGCGCCGAAAGGCGCCTTTTTGCTGTCTTGAAGAATCACACCAATCCCCAGTGGGAGCGAGCCTGCTCGCGATAGCGGTGGGTCAGCTTGCATCAATTCTGAATGTGAAACTGTATTCGCGAGCAAGCCCGCTCCCACATTTGTCCTGCGTCGTTGCTTCAAATCCCGTACAAACAAAAACGCCCGGCATAAGCCGGGCGTTCTGTATTGACTTGATTAACGAGCGCGGTAAGTGATGCGCCCTTTGCTCAAGTCATAGGGCGTCAGCTCGACGCGCACTTTGTCACCGGTAAGAATACGAATGTAGTTCTTGCGCATCTTGCCGGAGATATGCGCGGTTACGACGTGCCCATTTTCCAACTCCACACGAAACATGGTGTTGGGCAGGGTGTCGACGACAGTGCCTTCCATTTCGAAGCTGTCTTCTTTCGACATGCAGTAAAGCCCTCGGTATCCAATGAGTGGCCCGGTGCAACTGCGCCAGGCAAAAGCGGCGTGCATTGTGCCCGAAAAATGGGGTTTAAGCCAAGGGCTTCTAGTTCAAGGTGACCCATCTTTGGTTAATAAGCAGCTCGATGGGGCGATACTGGGTCTTGTAGCTCATCTTTTTGCAGTTTTTTATCCAGTACCCGAGGTAGACAGCGTCCAGCTGCAGGCGCCGGGCCTCGCCAATTTGCCAGAGAATCGCGTAGCGGCCCAGGCTGCGGCGTTCTTCTGCGGGTTCGTAGAAGGTGTAGACCGCCGATAAGCCGTTGGGCAGCAGATCAGTGACGGCGACCGCCAGTAGGCGCCCCTCAAGGCGGAACTCATAGAATCTGGAAAACGGCAGGTCACGGACCAAAAATGTTGAAAACTGATCGCGGCTGGGCGGATACATATCGCCATCAGCATGGCGCTGCTCGATATAACGTTGGTAAAGATCGAAATACTCTTCGCTGAAGCCAGGTTTTGCAGGTCGTACCTGCAGATCGGCATTGCGCTTGAAAATACGTTTCTGCTGGCGGTTAGGCAGAAATTCCACCACGGGAATTCGCGCCGGAACACAGGCGTTGCAGTTTTGGCAATGCGGCCGGTAAAGGTGGTCGCCACTGCGACGAAAGCCCATTTCCGACAGATCTGCGTAGACATGCACATCCATGGGCTGGCTAGGGTCGAGGAACAGCGTGGTGGCCTGCTCTTCGGGCAGATAGCTGCAAGAGTGGGGCTGAGTGGCATAAAACTTCAAGCGCGCCAACTCGGTCATGATCAACCCTCGGGATAAGCTTTTGAATTAAGTGTAAGCCAGGCTGGGACAAGTCGCCTAGGAAACCCAAGTGGCAGTGTTGGGTTGATCGAGATGCTGCTTTAAGTAGCCGGCAAAGCTGCTGCGAGGTATGGCGCGAGCACCAAGGCTGTGCAGATGGTCTGTGGGCATCTGGCAGTCGATCAGCACAAATCCCCATTCCTTGAGGTGTTTGACCAGCGTCGCAAAACCGAACTTCGAGGCGTTGTCGGCGCGACTGAACATCGATTCACCGAAAAAAAGCTGCCCCATCGCCAGGCCGTAGAGCCCGCCGACCAGAGTGCCTTGATCCCACACCTCAACTGAATGTGCATAACCTCGCGCATGCAATTGCGTGTAAGCAGTCTGCATGGCGTCGGTGATCCAGGTGCCGTCAGCATAGTCGCGCGGCGCAGCGCAGGCCTGGATGACTGAGGCGAAATCGCGGTCGAAGGTCACTTCGTAGCGCTGTTGGCGCAGCAGCTTGTTCAGGCTGCGGGAGACATGTAGCTCATCTGGAAACAACACAGTGCGCGGATCGGGCGACCACCAGAGAATCGGCTGTCCTTCCGAGAACCACGGAAAGCAGCCGTGGCGGTAGGCCTGGATCAAGCGATCGGCGGACAGATCGCCGCCGGCGGCGAGCAAGCCATTGGGATCGCGCATGGCCTTTTCCAGTGGCGGAAAGGTCAGGGTATTGCGTTGTAACCAGGTCAGCATGGCATTCAGGCTTGTAGGAGGGGAGGGTGATGGCGGGTCGTATGGCCCGCCGTGAGGCGCTAAATGATTAGTTGTCGTCGAGGTACTTCTCGGCGTCCAGTGCCGCCATACAGCCGGCTCCGGCGGAGGTCACGGCTTGGCGGTAGACATGATCGGCGACGTCGCCGGCTGCGAAAACACCTTCAATGCCGGTTGCGGTGGCATCGCCTTCGCTGCCGCCCTTGATCAACAGGTAGCCGTTGCGCATTTCCAGTTGGCCCTGGAACAGGTCGGTGTTGGGTTTGTGGCCGATGGCGATGAATACGCCGGTCAGCGCCAGGTCTTTGGTCTCGCCCGTATTACTATCCCGCAAACGGGCTCCGATTACGCCGCTGGCATCCCCCAGCACCTCGTCGAGGTTTTGGTTCCAATGCATGCGGATATTACCGTTGGTGACCTTTTCGAAGAGTTTGTCCTGAAGGATTTTCTCCGAGCGCAGTTTGTCGCGTCGGTGAACCAGGTGGACTTCCTTGGCAATATTGGACAGGTAAAGCGCCTCTTCCACTGCGGTGTTGCCGCCGCCAACCACTGCGACCACTTGATTGCGGTAGAAGAAACCGTCACAGGTTGCACAGGCCGAGACGCCTTTGCCGGCAAAGGCTTCTTCGGAAGGTAAGCCCAGGTATTGCGCGGAGGCGCCGGTAGCAATAATCAGAGCGTCGCAGGTATAAGTGCCGCTATCGCCGGTGAGGATAAACGGGCGCTGCTGCAACTCTGCGGTATGGATGTGGTCGTAGACGATCTCGGTGTCGAAACGCTCAGCGTGTTTCTGCATGCGCTCCATCAGTACCGGTCCGGTCAGGCCTTCCACGTCACCGGGCCAGTTGTCGACTTCGATGGTGGTGGTCAGCTGGCCACCGGCTTGCAGGCCGGTAATGACCATTGGCTTGAGGTTGGCGCGAGCGGCATAAACGGCGGCGCTGTAACCGGCAGGCCCTGAACCCAGGATGATCAGGCGTGAATGCTTCGCTTCGCTCATAAAAACACCTCATAAGCCTTTGTCACAAAAGAGAATGCATGCTCAAATTGAACCGCGCGTAAAGTGCTGTTGGCTATGCTACACCGAAGCCGCTCTGGCGTGGCATCGGGCGGGCAAACCCGTACAATGCCTGTTTGTATCCATATGTTGGATAATCATTGGCATTCAACGATCGTCCGAACGCGGCCCGAACCTTCGGCAGCTTCTACGGTTTCGGAATGCAGTGCCAGAGTGTTAAAAGTAGCTTCAGTTGCGCTCGTTAACTTTGTTACCTGCTCGGATTGAGCAGTTTTTATAGTCAATCAACAGTTGGTCGCGCTACAGGCGCAGGAAAAGACGCGTTTTGAAGAAATCCACCGCTACACCTAAAACAGTAGTTCCGCTCTGGCGTCAGCAACTGCACTACCGCTTGAAGGAAGGTGCGCTGATTGCCATTGGAGCCTTATGCCTGTTCCTGATGATGGCATTGTTGACATATGGCAAGGACGATCCGGGCTGGAGTCACAACAGCAAAATTGAAAATGTGCAGAACTTCGGCGGGCCTGCGGGCTCCTACAGCGCCGATATTCTGTTCATGGTGCTGGGTTATTTCGCTTATATCTTCCCATTGCTGTTGGCGATCAAGGTTTATCAGATTTTTCGTCAGCGCCACGAACCCTGGCTATGGAGCGGCTGGCTGTTTTCCTGGCGGCTGATTGGCCTGGTATTTCTGGTGCTGTCGGGCGCTGCCCTGGCACACATCCACTTCCATGCGCCGACCGGCTTGCCGGCGGGTGCTGGCGGTGCCTTGGGCGAAAGCCTGGGTGACCTGGCGAAGAATGCGCTCAACATCCAGGGCAGTACCCTGATGTTTATTGCGCTGTTTCTGTGCGGCCTGACGGTGTTCACCGACCTCTCCTGGTTCAAGGTCATGGACGTGACCGGTAAAATCACCCTTGATCTGTTCGAACTGTTTCAGGGCGCTGCCAATCGCTGGTGGGCGGCGCGCAATGAACGCAAGCAACTGGTTGCGCAATTGCGTGAAGTCGATAACCGGGTCAATGACGTTGTTGCTCCGACTGTGACCGACAAACGTGAACAGGCCAAAGTCAAAGAGCGCTTGATCGAGCGTGAGCAGGCCCTGAGCAAGCACATGTCCGATCGCGAGAAGCAGGTTCCTCCAGTCATCGCCCCGGCACCGGCCAAAGCGCCAGAGCCGAGCAATCGTGTACAGAAAGAGAAACAGGCTCCGTTGTTTATCGACAGCGCGGTTGAAGGCACTTTGCCGCCCATCTCTATTCTTGACCCCGCGGAAAAGAAACAACTCAACTATTCGCCTGAGTCGTTGGCTGCGGTCGGCCATTTGCTGGAAATCAAACTCAAGGAATTCGGCGTCGAAGTCTCGGTCGACTCGATCCATCCTGGCCCGGTCATTACCCGCTACGAGATTCAGCCGGCTGCGGGGGTCAAGGTCAGCCGTATTTCCAACCTGGCCAAAGACCTGGCGCGTTCGCTGGCGGTGACCAGTGTGCGGGTGGTGGAAGTGATTCCCGGCAAGACCACCGTGGGTATCGAGATTCCCAACGAAGACCGGCAGATCGTGCGTTTCTCCGAGGTTTTGTCCACCCCGGAATACGATAATGCCAAGTCCCCGGTCACCCTGGCCCTGGGCCACGACATCGGCGGCAAGCCGATCATCGTCGACCTGGCGAAAATGCCTCACTTGCTGGTGGCCGGTACCACCGGCTCCGGTAAGTCGGTGGGTGTGAACGCGATGATTCTGTCGATCCTGTTCAAGTCTGGCCCGGAAGACGCCAAGCTGATCATGATCGACCCGAAAATGCTCGAGTTGTCGATCTACGAAGGCATCCCGCACCTGCTGTGCCCGGTGGTAACCGATATGAAGGACGCGGCCAACGCCCTGCGCTGGAGCGTCGCCGAGATGGAACGTCGCTACAAGCTGATGGCGAAGATGGGTGTGCGCAACCTGTCAGGCTTCAACCAAAAGGTTAAAGAGGCCCAGGACGCAGGCACGCCACTCGTTGATCCTTTGTATAAGCGCGAAAGCATTCATGACGAAGCGCCGCTCCTGACAACGCTGCCGACCATCGTGGTGGTAGTCGACGAATTCGCCGACATGATGATGATCGTCGGCAAGAAGGTCGAAGAATTGATCGCACGGATCGCTCAAAAGGCCCGTGCTGCCGGTATTCACTTGATCCTCGCGACCCAGCGCCCTTCGGTGGACGTGATCACCGGTCTGATCAAGGCCAACATTCCGACCCGTATGGCGTTTCAGGTGTCGAGCAAGATCGACTCACGGACCATCATCGACCAGGGTGGCGCGGAACAACTACTTGGGCACGGCGACATGCTTTATATGCCGCCGGGCACCAGCCTGCCGATCCGGGTACATGGAGCATTCGTTTCTGACGATGAGGTCCACCGGGTGGTGGAAGCCTGGAAGCTGCGCGGCTCGCCCGATTACAATGAAGACATCCTTGCAGGTGTCGAAGAGCCCGGTAGCGGTTTTGACGGCGGTAGCGGCGAGGGTGGTGACGACAGTGAAAGCGATGCGCTCTATGACGAGGCGGTCAAGTTCGTTCTGGAAAGCCGCCGTGCCTCCATCTCGGCCGTGCAGCGCAAGCTGAAAATCGGCTACAACCGCGCTGCTCGCATGATCGAAGCCATGGAAATGGCCGGGGTTGTGACGTCCATGAACACCAATGGCTCCCGTGAAGTATTAGCGCCGGCCCCAATGCGCGACTGACCACTGATCTGACATAAGCGGCGTGGCGACACGCCGCCTGCACTCCAACGAATTTTATGAGGACTCCCATGCGTCTTATCCGCATGTTGTTGCTGCCGGTACTGGCTTTAACCGCGCTCTCGGCCCATGCCGATGACAAAGCTGTGGCGCGTCTGACCCAATTGCTCGAAAAATCGCAGACGCTGACGGCGCGTTTCTCGCAGTTGACCCTCGACGGCAGCGGTACTCAGTTGCAGGAAACGGCCGGTGAAATGGCCTTGCAGCGTCCAGGCCTTTTCTATTGGCATACCGATGCGCCACAAGAGCAGTTGATGGTCTCCGATGGCAAGAAGGTTTCGCTGTGGGATCCGGACCTGGAGCAGGTCACCATCAAAAAGCTCGATCAGCGCCTGACTCAGACCCCGGCCTTGCTGCTGTCCGGTGATGTGTCCAAGATCAGCGAGAGTTTCGACATCAGTGCCAAGGAAGCTGGCGGCGTGATCGACTTCACCCTCAAGCCGAAAACCAAAGACACTTTGTTCGACAGCCTGCGTCTGTCGTTCCGCAACGGCATGGTCAATGACATGCAGTTGATCGATAGCGTCGGTCAGCGCACCAATATCCTGTTCACTGGGGTCAAGGCCAACGAGGCGATCGCCGCATCCAAGTTCAAGTTCGACATCCCCAAGGGTGCCGACGTGATCCAGGAATAAAGAGCAAGAATAAAGAACCAAGAGGTTTCAAACGCTGCCCATGGATCTGTTTCGAAGTGACCCGATTGCTCAGCCCTTGGCCGCGCGCTTGCGCTCGACCAACCTGGATGAGTACGTCGGTCAAGAACACCTGCTCGCTCGCGGCAAGCCTCTGCGCGAAGCCCTTGAGCAGGGCGCCCTGCATTCGATGATTTTCTGGGGACCGCCGGGGGTGGGTAAAACCACTCTGGCGCGCTTGCTGGCGAAAGTCTCGGACGCGCACTTCGAAACGGTCTCGGCTGTGCTGGCCGGGGTCAAAGAGATTCGTCAGGCGGTCGATATTGCCAAGCAACAGGCTGGGCAATACGGCAAGCGAACCATTCTGTTCGTCGACGAAGTGCATCGCTTCAACAAGTCGCAACAGGATGCGTTTCTGCCGTACGTTGAAGACGGCACCTTGATCTTCATCGGCGCAACCACGGAAAACCCATCCTTCGAGTTAAACAACGCATTGTTGTCCCGCGCTCGTGTCTATGTGCTGAAAAGTCTCGATGAGGCGGCACTGCACAAACTGGTGCAGCGTGCACTGACCGAAGATCGCGGTCTGGGCAAGCGACAGCTGAGTCTCGGTGATGAAGGCTTCAAGATGCTGCTGGCGGCAGCCGATGGCGACGGCCGACGCCTGCTCAACCTGCTGGAGAACGCTTCCGATCTGGCCGAAGACGGTACTGAAATCGGTGTCGAACTGCTGCAAAGCCTGCTGGGCGACACCCGGCGACGTTTCGACAAGGGTGGCGAAGCTTTTTACGATCAGATTTCCGCGCTGCACAAGTCGGTGCGCGGTTCCAACCCGGACGGCGCGCTGTATTGGTTTGCACGCATGCTCGACGGCGGTTGTGATCCGCTGTATCTGGCGCGGCGCGTGGTGCGTATGGCCAGTGAAGACATCGGTAATGCCGATCCGCGCGCTTTGAGCCTGTGTCTGGCGGCGTGGGATGTTCAAGAGCGTCTGGGCAGTCCCGAGGGCGAGCTTGCGGTGGCCCAGGCCATCACTTATCTGGCCTGTGCGCCGAAAAGCAATGCGGTGTACATGGGCTTCAAGGCCGCCATGCGCAGCGCCGCCGAACATGGTTCCCTGGAAGTGCCGCTGCATTTGCGCAATGCACCGACCAAGTTGATGAAACAGCTGGGTTATGGCGACGAATACCGTTACGCCCACGATGAGCCCGATGCTTATGCCGCCGGTGAGGATTACTTCCCGGATGATCTTGAGCCGCAACACTTCTATCAGCCAGTACCCCGTGGCCTCGAACTGAAAATCGGCGAGAAGCTCAATCACCTCGCCAAACTGGACAGGCTCAGCCCAAAACAGCGGAGAAGACCTTGATTCCGTTGATCATTGCGGTCTCCGTAGGGGGCATCGCCGGGACCCTGTTACGCTTTGCTACCGGTAATTGGATCAACGCTAATTGGCCGCGGCACTTCTATACGGCGACGCTGGCCGTTAATATCGTGGGCTGCCTGTTGATCGGCTTCTTGTATGGCCTGTTCATGCTGCGTCCGGAGGTGCCGATTGAGGTGCGTGCCGGATTGATGGTGGGTTTTCTTGGCGGCCTGACGACTTTTTCATCCTTTTCACTGGATACGGTGCGTCTGCTGGAAAGCGGACAGGTACCGCTGGCCTTGGGCTATGCGGCCATCAGCGTATTCGGCGGGCTGCTCGCGACCTGGGCTGGCCTGTCCTTGACCAAACTTTGATAAACGAGAGACCGACATGCTCGATTCCAAACTGTTACGTAGCAACCTTCAGGACGTAGCGGACCGCCTGGCATCCCGTGGCTTTACCCTGGATGTCGCGCGCATCGAAGCGCTGGAAGAACAGCGCAAGATCGTCCAGACCCGCACCGAACAACTGCAGGCTGAACGTAATGCGCGCTCCAAATCCATCGGTCAGGCCAAGCAACGCGGCGAAGACATCGGGCCGTTGATGGCGGACGTCGAGCGTATGGCGAACGAGCTGAACATCGGTAAAGTCGAGCTGGACGCGATTCAGACCGAGCTGGACTCGATCCTGCTGAACATTCCGAACCTGCCTCACGAGTCCGTGCCGATTGGCGCCGATGAAGAGGCCAACGTTGAAGTGCGCCGCTGGGGCAAGCCGACCACCTTCGATTTCGAGGTCAAGGACCACGTTGCGTTGGGCGAGCAATACGGTTGGCTGGACTTCGAGACCGCGGCCAAGCTCTCTGGCGCCCGTTTCTCCTTGCTGCGCGGCCCGATCGCTCGTCTGCACCGCGCGCTGTCGCAGTTCATGATCAACCTGCACATCACTGAACACGGTTACGAAGAAGCCTACACCCCGTATCTGGTTCAGGCGCCGGCGTTGCAAGGCACCGGTCAATTGCCGAAGTTCGAAGAAGATCTGTTCAAAATCAGCCGCGAAGGCGAAGCTGATCTGTACCTGATCCCGACCGCTGAAGTGTCGCTGACCAACATCGTGTCGGGCGAGATTCTCGATCCCAAGCAACTGCCGTTGAAGTTTGTTGCCCACACGCCGTGCTTTCGCAGTGAAGCCGGTGCGTCGGGTCGCGACACTCGTGGCATGATTCGTCAGCATCAGTTCGACAAGGTTGAAATGGTCCAGATCGTTGAGCCATCGACGTCGATGGAAGCGCTGGAAGGCCTGACCGGCAACGCCGAAAAGGTTCTGCAGCTGCTGGAACTGCCGTATCGCGTGCTGGCGCTGTGCACCGGTGACATGGGTTTCAGTGCGGTCAAGACCTATGACCTGGAAGTCTGGATCCCGAGCCAGGACAAATACCGCGAGATTTCGTCGTGCTCCAACTGCGGTGACTTCCAGGCCCGTCGTATGCAGACGCGTTTCCGCAACCCGGAAACCGGCAAGCCGGAACTGGTTCACACCTTGAACGGTTCCGGTCTGGCGGTCGGTCGTACCCTGGTGGCAGTGCTGGAAAACTATCAGCAGGCCGACGGTTCGATCCGTGTGCCAGCCGTACTCAAGCCATACATGGGCGGCATTGAGGTCATCGGCTAAATGGAATTTCTGCCGCTGTTCCATAACCTGCGCGGCAGTCGTGTGTTGGTCGTCGGTGGGGGGGAGATTGCCTTGCGCAAGTCCCGCCTGCTGGCCGATGCCGGTGCGCTGCTGCGGGTGGTTGCACCTGAGATAGAAACCCAGCTCCGCGAGCTGGTGCAGAACAGTGGCGGTGAATGGGTCTTGCGCGGCTATGCCGAGGCTGACCTTGATGGTTGTGTGCTGATTATCGCGGCCACCGACGATGAACCGCTCAACGCGCAGGTTTCCAAAGATGCGCATCGGCGCTGCGTGCCGGTCAACGTGGTCGATGCTCCGGCATTGTGCAGCGTGATTTTCCCGGCGATCGTCGACCGTTCGCCATTGGTTATCGCAGTCTCCAGTGGCGGCGATGCACCGGTGCTGGCACGGCTGATTCGGGCCAAACTGGAAACCTGGATTCCGTCGACCTATGGCCAGCTGGCGGGTTTGGCGGCGCGCTTTCGCAACCAGGTCAAAGGTCTGTTTCCGGATGTGCAGCAGCGTCGGGCGTTCTGGGAAGATGTTTTCCAGGGGCCGATTGCCGACCGCCAACTGGCCGGGCAGGGCGCGGAAGCCGAGCGCTTGTTGCTAGCCAAAATCAATGGCACCGCGCCTGTTGCAACGGGTGAGGTCTATCTGGTTGGGGCAGGGCCGGGCGATCCGGACCTGCTGACCTTCCGCGCCCTGCGTCTGATGCAGCAAGCGGATGTGGTGTTGTACGACCGTTTGGTGGCGCCGGCGATTCTTGAGCTGTGCCGTCGCGATGCCGACCGGGTCTACGTCGGCAAGCGTCGGGCGGATCACGCGATACCTCAGGAGCAGATCAATCAGCAATTGGTTGAACTGGCCAAGCAGGGCAAGCGGGTGTTGCGCCTCAAAGGCGGCGATCCGTTTATCTTCGGCCGTGGCGGCGAAGAGATCGAAGAGCTGGCGGCCCACGGCATTCCGTTTCAGGTCGTACCAGGTATCACCGCGGCGAGCGGTTGTGCGGCTTATGCCGGGATTCCACTGACACATCGTGATTATGCGCAGTCGGTGCGTTTCGTGACCGGGCACCTGAAGGATGGCACCACGGATTTGCCGTGGAGCGATTTGGTAGCTCCAGCACAGACGCTGGTGTTCTACATGGGATTGATTGGCTTGCCGATCATCTGTGAGCAACTGATCAAGCACGGTCGTTCGGCGGATACTCCAGCAGCACTGATCCAGCAGGGCACCACCTCGAATCAGCGGGTCTTTACTGGCACGCTGGCCAACCTTTCGCAGCTGGTTGCCGAGCATGAAGTGCATGCGCCGACGCTGGTGATTGTGGGAGAAGTGGTACAGCTTCGCGAGAAGCTGAAATGGTTTGAAGGGGCTCAGTCGCAGGTTTGAGATTGCGGCGCATCAGTGACACCGCGCCGCGCCCATCGCGAGCAAGCCCGCTTCCACAAGGACCACACGAACCCTGTGGGAGCGAGCCTGCTCGCGATGGGGTCATCGAGGCCAATAAAACCCTTGGATCAGACCTCAGCCTTCTGCCAAATCCCTTTCCCACTCAACCGCCCCCGATCATGGCTGGCATTAAGGTCTAGCGCAGGCCCTTTCGGCACGATCCCGGTAGGATTAATCGTGCGATGGCTCGCGTAGTAATGCCCCTTGATGTGGGTAAAGTCCACGGTCTCGGCAATCCCCGGCCACTGATACAACTCACGTAGCCAGTTCGACAGATTCGGGTAATCGGCAATTCGCCGCAGGTTGCATTTGAAGTGGCTGTAGTACACCGCGTCGAAGCGAATCAGCGTAGTGAACAGTCGGATATCGGCTTCGGTAAGGTATTCACCGGCCAGATAGCGCTTGTCGTCCAGTCTCTTTTCCAACCAATCGAGTTCGGCGAACAGGTCATCGAAGGCTTCTTCATACGCCGTCTGTGAGGTGGCGAAGCCGGCCCGATAAACACCGTTATTGACCGCCGGATAGATCCTCGCGTTCAGCTCATCAATTTCTGCTCGCAGAGGTTGCGGGTAGAAGTCCAGACCGTTTCCGGTCAAGCCATCGAATGCACTATTGAACATGCGGATGATTTCCGCCGACTCATTGCTGACGATACGGTTCTGTTGCTTGTCCCAGAGCACGGGCACCGTGACGCGGCCAGTGTAGTCGGCGGCATCTGCGGTGTAGCGTTGATGCATGTAGGTCTGGTTGCCCAGGTGGTCGCCGCTGGAGCCGAACGCTTTATCGAAGGTCCAGCCGTTTTCCAGCATCAACCAGCTGACAACAGAGACGTCGACGAGGCTTTCAAGGTCTTTGAGTTTGCGCAAGATCAGTGTGCGGTGCGCCCAAGGGCAAGCGAGAGACACATAGAGGTGATAGCGACCCGCCTCGGCGGGAAAGCCACCTTCGCCGGTAAGTCCGGGCTTGCCGTCGGCGGTCAGCCAGTTGCGGCGCTGCGCTTGTTCGCGTTGGAACGCGCCGTCTTTGCTGCTCTCGTACCACTGGTCACGCCAGTGCCCTTCAATCAGCAAACCCATCAGAAACTCCTAAGCCAATATGCGTTGGAGTTCAGTCTAATCGGATGGATTCGAACAAAAAGCGCAAAGATTGGGCGTCAATGATCGGTTAAATCGATTTGTCTCGTGCGTCCCAATACTGCTGAGCCAGTTCGAACGCCTGCTCTCGCGGCGTGCCGAGGCCGCGCAGGGCCAATGCCATGGTCGAGATCAGGGCCAGTTGCGGGTAACTGTCCTGCACGTCACCACGCCAGAGCGCGCTCAGTTGCTCGGGGTCGAGGGTAGCGGGTTTGACATGCCGCTGGGCGGACAGCGCAGGCCATTCTTCATCCCAGCTTTCGCCGCCGGTTGTGCCGTACAGATGGCTGATGGTGTCCGGGTTGATTTCGATCTCACCGCCATCGCCTTTGATGACGATGGTGTTGTCGCCGAGCAAGCCGCTGGCATCGCGGTGCACGCCTTGGTAGCCGGGGTGGAAAATGCTTTGCAGGCCACAGCGGGCGCCCAGCGGATTGAGGATGCGTGCCAGTGAATGGATGGGCGAGCGCAAGCCCAGGGTGTTGCGCAGATCGATCATCCGTTGCAACTGAGGCGCCCAATCGCCGAGCGGGATAAACGCCAGATTGCCTTGTTCGAACGCCGTTGCGACCTGCTGCCAATTGCGGCACAGCGGGATCTGTAATTGATCGAGAAGTTGCTCGCTATAGAGCCGGCCGGCGGTATGCGCGCCGCCGCCGTGCAGCAGAATACGCACACCATTCTGAGCCAGGCATTTGGCTGCCAGCAGATACCACGGCAGATGACGTTTCTTGCCAGCATAGGTCGGCCAATCCAGATCAACCTTCAAGGCGGGTGCATTCAGGCGCTCACGAACGGCTTCGGTAAAGCCGGCCAGCTCCTCCGGGCTTTCTTCCTTGTGCCGCAACAGCATCAGGAAGGCGCCCAGCTGCGTGTCTTCGACTTTTTCGTCGAGCAGCATGCCCATGGCCTCGCGAGCTTCGTCGCGGGTCAGGCTGCGCGCACCACGCTTGCCCTTGCCCAGGATTCGCACGAATGGCGCGAAAGGGTGCTCGGCGGGTGTTTCGGTCATCAGCGGCGCAAAATCAGTCATAAGCAATTCGTCGGTTTGGGCAGGCCCGCCAGCTTGGCGGCAAGTTTGGCGGGAGTGCCTTTGAACAGTCGGTTCAGGTGCAGGCTGTTGCCCTTGTCCGGACCCAGCTTCAGTGCAGTGTATTTGATCAGCGGGCGGGTCGCCGGAGACAGTTGGAACTCCTGGTAAAACCCGCGCAGCAAGTCGAGAATTTCCCAGTGCTCGGGGCTCAGTTCGAGGTCTTCGGCAGCTGCCAGCGCACTTGCCACTTCTTCGGACCAATCGCTCAGGTCGACCAGATACCCGTCTTTATCGAGGTCGATGTTTTGTGCACCCACAGTGAGCGACTTCATAGCCAAGTGTTGACCTTGTCGTAATGAATCGACAGCTCGACAAAAGCTGGGTAATCGACACTTTTGATCCAGTCAGGAATATCCAGCCCGCGGGCCTGAATATCTTCCGCCAGGGCGAACAAGCGCAACGTATCGACCCGAGCCTGCAGCGCGTTGAACGGTGCGCTATTGGGTTGCAGGGCATATACCGCGTCGCCGCAGAGCAGAATGGCGTCTTGCGCGCCGAGCAGACGCAGGCAACTGGTCAGCCGGTTATCGGTGAACGGTGAGTGGGACAACACATGCAAAGTCGACATCAGAGAGTTATCACTTGGTCGTAACGATCAATAATTGAGGAGATTTGCTCCGGATTCAGCAACTGCACTGCGTCCATGTTTCGGCTGAGTGGCGCAAACCCACGCTCCATTACGCTGTCGCTGCAAGCAAAAACATCTTCAACACCAAACAGCGACAGCGCCTGCAGATTGGCGCTGAGGTCTTTTTGCTGAACGGCCTTGGCATCCTGCATCGACGCAAGCTGGAACACACCGTCATCCAGAAACAGCAGGCCGATTGGCAAGTCAAAAGCCCCGCCGGCCAATACGATATCCAACGCTTCGCGGGCGCTGGGACCCGACCAAGGCGCCTGCCGACTGATAATCAGCAACGATTTAGGCATTTCAGGGCCCTCCGAAACAAATCAATCGGTCGGCCGATTGCACGGCGTCGTGCAGTTGCCCCAGCCCGGACAACTCCCAAGGCGCGCTCAAATTGACAGCGGGGCGCTGATAACGTTGGGCTTCTTCTTCATCCAACACACCACGGCGCAAAGCGGCAGCAATACACACCACGCCGTCGAGCTGATGCTCAGTGACGAACGTACGCCATTGCAACGGCAAGTCTTGCTCATCCTGCGGCGTGACGATATTGCTCGATGCGCTGTGAACACCGTCCTGATAGAAAAACAGCCGCACGATCTCGTGACCACCGGCCAGCGCCGCTTGAGCGAACAGCAGAGCGCGGCGCGAGGAGGGCGCATGGGCAGCGGAGAAAAGGGCAATGGCAAACTTCATGACGGACTCTGTCAGCAAACCTTGCGCAATGATAAAGCTTTATCGCCGGGTCGGCGAAATCCGTTTCAGCATTCCCGGGTAAGGCTGTATCTACGCTTATCAGGCATATCAGCGCGGCATATATCCCAGTTGCCAGCGACGAGGGATCTTCAATGAGGCAAAGCCAATAAGGGCGGAAATCAGACCGCTCACAAACAGCGCTTTTAGCCCAAGCTGATGCTCCAGCACAGCGCCCAGAACCGCGCCGCCAAACATACCGGTCCAGGGAATCAACTGCACGCGCCAGCCATTACGACGCTCTCCGAGCATCCAACGTCCCAGTCCACGGCCAAAGCGCGAAAGTGCGCCCGTCACGTAGGTCAGTCCGACAGGCAGGCCATTAACCTCTTCGACTGCGGCGTTAAGCATCCCCATGGCAATGATCGCGGCGAGCAGTGCTGGTAACTGAGTGTCAAACGGCCAGGCAGCGGCGCCGCACAGCAGGGTTGCAATACACAACAACAAGGGAAGGGCGCGCCGACCGCCGAAACGGCTGACAAGAACACCCAGTGCGTTGCCGACGATGAATGTGGCTACGAGGATCAAGAGTCGCAGGGTCAACCCCAGGTCACCATCACTGATTGCTACAGCCAGGCGAGTGGTGTTGCCGCTCATGAACGACACAAAGTCACCGGTGGCCATGAAACCTATGGCGTCGGTCATCCCGGCTAATATGGAAAGGCTCGCGACCATGCACAGGCCGATACGACCTCGCCATTTTCGAGCGTGTAGCAGGCCAAGGTGGGTATGGTTTTTAGGGGAGGAGGGCAGCATTAGCGAAATGTCATCTGTATAGAACCTTCATGGGTGCCGCAGTTCGATCCGTTTTTCGGTCACGTGTCGAGCCCATGCAATTGGCAGTATTCAGCCCAATCCATCCCGGCCATCTCCGCCACCTCTTTGTGCACCTCAATCCTGCGGGTTTCGAAATCCTCAGGCGTTGCGGTGGTGAGTTGCAGCGTCAGTTCCCAGGCAAAGAAACCCAGACGTTCAGCCTCGGCCTCAAACGCTTCGTGCAAGCGTTCATCTCGGTATTGCTCCATCGTCTCGCCTTTCGCCTGGGCAGCCAAAGGATTCAGGTGATCGAGTTCGTCCCTGAGGAGAGGGTGTTCAGCGAGGAATTTCTGCAGAGCCAGTTCGTGATGCTGCTCGATCGGTGCCATCTTAGGTCCTTGATTGCTTGTTTATTACGTGTTGCCACGCATTACTACCTATCACGATCTATAGTGATATTCCATGCCACTTATAGATGAGAGAGTCCTATGAAACGATCCATTCTGTTCATGGTTGCAATTCTGGTAGCGACGCCGCTCTTTGCTGCGGAGGATCTATGTGCCATCAATCTGAAAAAGATTAGGGACGACAAGGCGACCGCTGTGATGGGCCAGCCTATGCTGGGTCAAATTCAAGCTACGCGAAAAGCAGCGGAAAAAGCGCAAAAAGCTGGCGACAAACAAAAATGCATAAGCCTGACCAATCAGGCTTTGCAGGATATTGAAAACGCTCAAAAAAACTAGTGACGTGAGCGGCTGAGCCGGTATAGCCGGCTCAGCCATTCATCAGCTTGGGTGCGGTGCAGACTCCGGAGGCGTGAGTGGTAGGCTGATGGCTGAAGCTATTAGCCAAAAACTCGTAAGGAAAAGAAATATGAAAATGGATGCGTTCGCTTTTGGCGTCACCAACTGGGCGGAGATCGAAAGGACAGAGCATTTGGGAGAGACCGGGGTGGCCTATTGGCGAACCCGCTTTTTCGGTGACAAGCCTAATCAAATTCGGGTGCGCATGGTTGAGTACAGCCAGAACTACCTCGCGGACCATTGGTGCCACAAAGGGCATGTGCTGTTTTGTATGGACGGTGAGCTGGAAACCACTCTCGAAGACGGGCGAAAGTTCGTGTTGACCGCGGGAATGAGCTATCAGGTTGGCGACAACGCAGAGGCGCATCAATCCTACAGTGGTCCGGGCGCAAAACTATTCATAGTGGATTGAGCGCACGCACGGTGACACCGGAGCAGGTGGCTTGCTCTCGTGCCTGTCTCAAACTGACGGGCAACTGCCAGACCACCTAATTGGCTTCGGTCCGATGGATTATCCGCGCCTTCACCTCATCGGCGTATGCCGTTAGCTTGTCCTCGCCTGCCTGGAATACCTGGCACATTCTCAGTGCTGCCTGAGCGTCGGCTTCGTTTCCAGTCTGGTTCAATACTTCAGCGATACGCATCAGTTCGACAGCCGACCACCTCAAATCAGAGGCAACACCTTGGAGGTCGTGCCTTAGGTCCTGCTCAGATGTGTTGAGCCACATGATGACCTCCTGAAAGTCAACGTTGGGCCAGACTCCGCCCCCTGTACAAAATGAACAAGGACCCTGAGCTTTTTCAGTCAGGGGCCTCGTCGCTGTCCATGGTGCTGCCTCTTACTGATATTGCTTGCATAAACAGTAATCGACAGCTGCGTAGAGAGTGATTTGAGGCGACGAGCTGTAGGGGTGGACTAGCTTCCTATGAGTGTGTGCGGCGGCCTTTGGGGGGATGCGCGCACTGGGCGGAAGTGGGTATTGACGCCAGTTCAGGCATTAATCTTCGACTTCCACCCAGTGACCGTTCTGCGGTGGTAGGCAGCATCGCTTGAAGGCCAGGCACACTCCCTTGTGATCAATCAGTGCGTAATTTCGATAGTTATGGCGCGGGGCGAATAGAGACCAGAAAAACTGCACTGCGAACACCTCCTTGGCGATCATCCAGGCATAGCCGACTTAAGGGAGGATAGACGCTTTGTTCAGTTTGAAAAGGTGAATTGTGTTCGCCCGGCAGGACACCGTAGGAGGGCGGCAGATGTACTGCCGATTGCCGTCGAAATGTTGGGGAGGGCGAGAGAGGACTGCCTAGAGAGTGTCAGATTTTTTGTGTGCGGGCCGGTAACGGCCTGCCGTCAGGCAGGCCTTAATTTCACCAGGTTGGCCTGATAAATCGATCTCCGTACAGGATCGCAAATTGATTCATCGCCCTCATGCAGTTGCGCTTCACTTCGTTCGCTGTGGTCAGCTCACGGCGGGACTTTCACCCACAAGATTTCGCCCATGCTGGGCGCACCCAAAAAAAGCCCGCTGACGCGGGCTTTGTCTGATGCGGCAACGATCAGTTGTTGCCAAACCATTTGGTCGAGCGATTGACCTCGGCTTTGCCCGAGTCTTCCAGCAGTGCCTTGGAGCCTGAGCTCACGTTGCGCGTGGCATCGGCATTGGACTGGATGACGTCGGTCTTGGCGGCGCTGTTGTGCAGCTCGGCATCGATGTAGTCGTTGCTTCGGTCGGTCTTGGCCTTGAGCGCCTGCAGACGCAGCTTGCGTTCTTCGATATCGAACTCTCGGTCTTCGTCCTCGGCCTTTTCGGCACGGGTGCGAAGGCGGGTGTTTTCCTGAGCCTTGGCCTGGCGTTCGGAAGCAGCCTGTTCGGCAGCATGCTTTTGCGCGGCCAGCTGGTTGCGGCGGTTGGTGGCATCGCGCGCGGCGGCTTGTGCCTGTGCGGCGGCTACCTGGCGCTGATAGTCAGCTTGCCGGGTGGCTTCGTCTTGCAACTGCTGGACTTCGATCTGGTGCAGTTGGTCGAATTGCGACTGGGCGAAGGCCTGTGTGGCCACCAGCGAGAGCAGCAATGTAACGCTGAATCCTTTCATGTCGGTCTCTTAAGCTTTGGCAGGTGGCGGGCAAGTGGCGTTTGGCTGGATGCGGGTCTCGTTGTTGAGCATCTGCACCATCAGGGAAACCTGGCCTGGAGCGAACTCGCAAGGCTTGCCGACCTGGGTCGAAGTGTAGATTTTGCCGGCTTCGGAGTAGCCCAACAGCACGCCTGGTACCAGCGTCGTGTCGTTGACCATCGAGCCTGCCAGGGCACCGGCGGCGCCACCGGCTACACCGCCGATCACGGCGGTATCACGGTTATGGGTCGCACCCAGTGCACCACCGCCAACCGCACCGATCAGGCCGCCGACCAGGGTCGCTGCCTTGCGGTTGGCTTCGTTGCTGACTTTGATCTTGGCCGGGGACACCGAAATGATGGTGACGGTCTTGGCTTCTTGCTTGGTGTTTACCTGGCTGGCATCGAACACGTCAGCCTGGTATTGCTCGCCTGTCGATTGGCAGCCGGCAACCAGTGCCGCCAGCGAGATGACAGCCAGAGTTTTCTTGAACATGTGGTTCATTTCCTTGCATCCAGTGGGTAACGCCAAAACGGCTTCCTTGCGCTTATCTATAAATTGCGCGTACGAAAACGGTCAGTATTAAATTGCCTTTAGTGTCACAGTGACATCATTAAAAGTCCAACGAAGTTGGGATGGGTAGGAAAATAAATACCGTTCCAGAATCCTGGCCCAGGTTTTTCGCGTTGAGTGGGAGAGTGGCGGAGGGGTTTACCTGGCGATTGGCGTGTCGTCCCACGCCCAGAATGTGCCACATGTGTAGCCGAGCTCACCGGCAAGCACCATCACCACGTGGTTCGCGACATCAAGCGCGACCTCGCGGCCCTGAATATAGATGCATCCAAAGGCGACCGACACGGCCATTGATACCGTGCGCCGTGCAATCTGCCAGGCGCGCAAGCAATCCAGGCTGCCGGCCGATGCTGTGGTCATGTCAGATCTGGACTGGATGAACATCGAACTCCAGAAGGATGGCGAAAACCGCTATCTGTTCGCCAACCTGCAAGGCCTGGTATCGTGAATCCTCCGTGGAGCTTTCAGCGTAGCAGGAGCGAACTATGGGCTTGGAGTTCAGGTCGGCAGAGCGCCGGGAAGAGGTGGCTCGCTACAGGGAATTCTTCCCCAAAACGCAACCGTTTGGACCAATGTTTATTGAGGTCTAAAGAGTCGAAAAAGTTGCCTGCTTTTATGGTGTATTCGTAGCGCAAGACCTTGAATATAAAGGTCTTGTTTGATTTTTATACGGCATCCCAGGCTTTGACACCGAAAATTCACTCCGGCGCCATCATCACCGCGAGCGTCATCTTGATGAACTCCTCGTTTTTATCGATGGCTTCCAAGGCTCCGCGCACGTTGTCGGCGACATCGGCGGCCCCACGTTGCTCGACCCAGTTTGAAAGCTCCAAGATGGCGGCTTCCAGCGCGAGCTGGTTTTCGTTGAGTTTGAACAGCAGGGAAGGGAGCAGATCTGAGTTTGGCATCGCGAATCCTCCGTGGAGTTTTCAGCGTAGCAGGGCGCCGTGATTGATTCGCAAGGGGGAGAGTGTTAGCCGGCAGGACGCCGAGAAATTGTGCGCAAAACCTCCGCTATAAGCCGCGGCTTACCGTTTGCAAAACCACAAAAAAGCAGATTTTTTGCCGCCTTAAAAAGAGACTGTATTTCTTATAAAACAATGGTTTAGGTCGAATCAGTCCCCAGCATGGGGTGCTAGGGGGGCGAGTGTGGTGTTTTTGATCAATTGCAGTCACTCGGGCGTCATCAGTACCGCAAGCGTCATTTTGATGAACTCTTCATTCTTGTCGATGGTGTCCAGAGCGCCGCGCACGTTATCGGCGACGTCGGCTGAGCCGCGCGCCTCAACCCAGTTCGACAGCTCCATGATGACAGCCTCAATGGCGAACTGGTTCTCGTTGGTGGGATAGCCAGTCGCCTATGTCAATAAACTCAATCGGAAAGTTGCTTCGTTCTCCAGCGGATCAAATCGACTTTGCAGGAACTTAAAATATCTCCAGAGCCCGAGCCCCCCATCACGGAGTCACCTTCCCACTGACACTGTGCATCCTTGAACTTCTCGAAAGCCTTCTGAGAGGTGAGCAGCGAGGTAAGGGCTTTGGCCGTCGCACTCGAATCGATCTCCTTTGTCTTAGCTTCCATTTTTTTGTAGGCGATATTCATTTGCGACGTGGCTTCGCGAGTCTTACGCTCAAGGCAAGGCTGCAACGCTGTCCGGGGCTGATCGCCAATGGTGTTGTAGCACTCGTTCAATGCTCCAGCTTGAGAGTCACTGGTCTCTGCAGTTTTTGCTGCGGTGGTAGTAGGCGTAGCTACCATATTGACCGCGCCATTTGTGATTGGATTCACATCAGGTTTCGCGGGTACTTGAGCGAATGCCGTACCAATGGCAAATGAAGTCGCTACAACGACCACAGAAATGAGGTTTCTCATTTTTATCTATCCTTTTGAAAGCATTTTTCGAGGGGCAGAAACAACTTTGAATGCTAGGTCGATTGTGTACTACGTACGCAGGATTAGGCCCCTTGATGTCTAGTAGCGCCCACAGTCCCAAGCCTGTTTGACTGCATCCTGGGCAAGCTGTTCAACGCGGCTAAGAACAAGCATCAGCAACAGTTTCGGCGTCCGGCAAATCCATCACCGCCAAGGGGGCCTGGATGGGTGTATCGGCCAAGCTCTGATCGATGCCAAGCAATCGGGCCGCGACTCGTGCGCCGCCATCTGCTGGCGACCTCGGCCGATCCGCGCCGCTCGACCCAGAGCATGAGCACCATGATGGCCGCCTCCAGGGTGAGTTGGCTTTCGTTGATTTTGAATAGCGGAGAAGGGAGCAGGTCTGAGTTTGGCATGGCGAATCCTCCATGAAGAGGTCAGCGTAGCATCCGAAATGTTGTGATACACGATTGGGAAATGAAGCGGTCGGCAGAACGCCGGAGGAAGGGGGGAAAAACTAGAAAGTTTTGTAACGCCTCGAAAAAGTAGAGCCGTCATCCAAACCCCAGAAACGAAAAAGCCCTGAAAAATCAGGGCTCTAACGTACAAATATGGCGGAGGCGATGGGATTCGAACTCATGGACCTGTTACAGTCGACGGTTTTCAAGACCGTTGCCTTAAACCACTCGGCCACACCTCCGTATTGCGTTGCGGGCGCCATAATACCTGAATGAAACACACTGTCAAACTCTCTGCGTAGCTTGTTACAGAGCGTCTGTTATGATCTTTGCGACTGAACGTTTCAAACCTACAGGAGTGTCGCCATGCGCGAACAGGATTACGCAGTTAATAACAGCGTGCAGGCTGAGCAGCTAGAGGTTAGCCGCGTCCTGCGCAACACTTACGGCTTACTCGCTCTCACCCTCGCGTTTAGCGGCGTGATGGCGTTCGTTGCACAGCAGATGCGCGTCGGCTATCCGAACGTTTTTGTAGTGCTGATCGGCTTCTACGGCCTTTTCTTTCTCACCAACAAACTCCGTGACTCGGCCTGGGGCCTGGTATCGGCTTTCGCCCTGACCGGCTTCATGGGTTTCCTGCTGGGCCCGATTCTCAATCGTTACCTGGGCATGCAGGGCGGCGCTGAAGTGGTCAGCTCGGCCTTTGCGATGACTGCATTGGTGTTTGGCGGCTTGTCCGCCTATGTGCTGATCACCCGCAAGGACATGAGCTTTCTCGGCGGCTTTATCACTGCCGGTTTCTTCGTCCTGCTGGGCGCGACACTGGCGGGCATGTTCTTCAAGATCAGCGGCCTGCAACTGGCGATCAGCGCGGGCTTCGTGCTGTTTTCCTCGGTCTGCATTCTGTTCCAGACCAGCGCCATCATCCATGGCGGCGAACGTAACTACATCATGGCGACCATCAGCCTGTATGTATCGATCTACAACCTGTTCATCAGCTTGTTGCAGCTGTTTGGCATCATGAGCCGCGATGATTGATCACAGGCCTTGAGCAAAAAGCCCGCTTCGGCGGGCTTTTTGTTGTCTGCGTGAAAGCTGTTCAGCAATAACGCCGCTCTCTTGCTGGAATATAGTTTTTATCCCATCGGCGGCAATCGCCGTTTCACCGGGGTTTTCTTGACGATGGCAGTATTGGTTTCCGCGTAGCTGTTAAGCCGGTCGAGCAGGGTGTCCAGTTGTTCCATCGAGCGAACATGCAGGCGAGCAATGAAACAGTCGTCGCCCGTCACTTTGTCGCATTCGGTAAATTCGGGGATTGCCTGGATCTGCCGTTCGACGTCCTGCAACCGGCCGGGCAGTGGGCGGATGCGGACGATGGCCTGGAGTTGATAACCGAAGCACTTGGGATCTATCTCGACGGTATAACCCTTGAGCACGCCGCGCTCTTCGAGTCTGCGCAGGCGTTCCGCAACGCTGGGCGAAGACAGGCCGCTGATTTGCGCCAAGGCTTTGAGTGAGCGCCGGGAGTCTTCCATAAGGGCGGCGATCAACACTTGGTCGATGTCATCGGTCATACAAACCTCATTAGGCAAAGGGTTCAATATGCCTTGATAAGAAAGGCAGAAACTGATTTTAGCCTGCTATTGGGGCTGGAGCTGACTCACTGTGGATTGTCATAATTCAGGCTCTTGCTGAGGAGACTGATGATGGACAAGTCGATACGTCGTGGGTCGTTTGAAATGACCGCCGCCATGCTGATTTCGGGAACCATTGGATGGTTCGTGCTGGTATCCGGGCAGCCGGTGCTGGACGTGGTGTTCTGGCGCTGCGTGTTTGGCGCTGCAACGTTGCTGTTGATTTGCGCGGTATTGGGGTTTTTGCGTCCGGGTATTTTGACGCGCACGACCTTTATTCTGGCGGTGCTCAGCGGTGTGGCGATTGTCGGCAACTGGGTGCTGCTGTTTGCCTCTTATTCCCGAGCCTCGATTGCCATCGGTACCGCGGTCTACAACGTTCAACCCTTTATGTTGGTGGGGTTGGCGGCGCTGTTTCTTGGAGAAAAGATCACTGCGCAGAAATTATTCTGGCTCGGCGTGTCGTTTCTTGGGATGTTGGCGATCGTCAGCGCTCATGGTGAACAGGGCGCAGCGGGCGGCGATTACTTGATGGGTATCGGTCTGGCGCTGGGCGCCGCGCTGCTGTATGCCTTCGCTGCACTGATTATCAAGCGTCTGACCGGCACTCCACCGCATTTGATCGCCCTGATTCAGGTCTGCACCGGTGTTCTGTTGTTGGCGCCGTGGGCGAATATCGCTGCGCTGCCGCAGGAGTCTGGCGCCTGGGCCAGCCTGCTGACACTCGGTGTGGTGCACACCGGAGTGATGTACGTGTTGCTTTACGGTGCGATTCAAAAACTCCCGACGGCACTGACCGGTGCGCTGTCGTTTATCTACCCGATTGCGGCGATTTTCGTCGACTGGTTCGCCTTCGGCCATCGCCTTGAGCTGATGCAGTGGCTGGGCGTCATCGCGATTCTGCTCGCTGCGGCGGGCATGCAGCAGGGCTGGAGCCTCGGTTTTCGGCGCGCTGCGGCGCAGTGACTGGTTTTCAGATCTTCCAGTGCACCGCAGTCTTCGCCAGACGTTGGCGCATATCGTCGAGATTGGCAGCCAATTGCCGGGTCAACAGCCGGTAGCCGTCCAATGCGGTGTAGACCGGAACGCTCAATGTTGAATCGTCCGACGAACCAGCAATAGGGCGCTCGAGCCGTTGTGAGGCTCCGGACTTCAGAGCGCGGGCCATGCCGATCAATTGCACGCGGATCTGCCGGTGTTCTGTTTTAAGTGCCAGTTGCATCGAGGCCATGGCCTGTTCATCGCTGGCATCCGGTCGGGTGTTGGCGAGGATCTCCAGGGTGCTGACACACATCCGCAAGTTACGCTGAAGGGCGTCCAGTTCGGTCATGGAGATCCGCACTTCCTTGGACACCGATGGCATCAACGAACGCAGTTGCACCATCGCGCCGTTCAACCGGTTCATCAGTTTGAGATGTTCGTCGTCGGTGACCGATTGGCCACTGACGATTCGGCCGTAGATCGTTGCGCAGTCGCGCAGCGCGCTCGCCAGGTTGTAGCGCCAGGAATAGACCGCGTACAGCGGCAAGGCGAAAGAAAATGCCAAGGCCAGGGCGATACCGATGAGGATGTCGACCCCTCGCCAGAGGCCGTCGGTTACCGGGTTGTCGCCATGACCGGCGACGATGAACACCGTGATTGCTGACAGCAAGGCCGTATAACCGCCTTTGCCGATCGCGTGATACGAGAAGAAGCCGCAGACCACTGACATGCCCAGATAGGTCAGCCATGGAATCCCAAAGTAAGCCTGTTGAGCCACCAGCAACAGGCCAACGCCAGCGCCGATCAAGGTGCCGGTGGCCCGCTCGGCGGCTTTCTTGCCGATATTGCCGTGATGCTGCAGCCCGCCGATCACAACCAACATCGTCACCGAGGCCCATTCGCCGTGGGGCAGGTTGATCCCGGTGGTCAGCAGGATCGTGGCCAGCAGCCCCAATGAAACCCGCACAGCGTGGATCAGTTTGGCATGCCGATAGCGCCGATAAGGGTCCAGCAGCGGACGCAGAAGTCGGCGCAGCAACGGTGGCAGTCGAGATGATCGCAAGTCATTCATCGGGCTTGGCTGATTTTCCTCTTCAGTAGGTTCTTGAACTCAGTGCTCAGAATATGTAATCGGTGGTCAAAAAGCTCGACTCACGATTACGGATGATGTCGCTGATGAGCTCTTTATTGCTCTCCTGGAATTTGGTCGCGACCAGCGTGCGGATCGAAAACACCCTCAGTGCATCGTGAACCGAGAGGGTACCTTCGGCGGAATTTTTCCGGCCATTAAACGGGAAGGTGTCCGGCCCACGTTGGCACTGGGCATTGATATTGATACGGCCGACCTGATTGGCGAAAGTATCGACCAGCCGTCCGACCTCGGTGGAGTTGGTGCCAAAGATGCTCAGTTGTTGGCCAAAGTCTGACTCCAGAACGTAGTCGATCACGGTGTCCAGATCGCGGTAGGGGACGATGGGCACCACCGGGCCGAATTGCTCTTCCTGATACACGCGCATCTCGGTGGTCACCGGGTAGAGCACCGCAGGATAGAAGAATGATCCTCGAGATTCGCCGCCGTGGGCGTTCATGACTTTCGCGCCTTTGCTGACGGCATCCGCTACCAGCGAGTGCAGATAATCGACCTTGCCCGATTCCGGGAGCGGCGTCAGTGCCACGCCGTTTTCCCATGGCATACCAGGCTTCAGGGTGGCGAGTTTGCGGTTGAATTTTTCGATAAAGCTCTCGACCACCTGTTCGTGGACGAAGAGGATTTTCAGTGCGGTACAACGTTGGCCGTTAAACGACAGTGAACCGGTTACCGCTTCATTGACCGCGTTGTCCAGGTCGACCTCGGGCAGCACGATGCCAGGGTTCTTGGCATCAAGTCCCAGGGCTGCGCGCAAACGGTGGGGTTTTGGATGCAGTTTTTTCAGGTCACTGGCGGCCTTGTTGGTACCGATAAAGGCAAAGATATCGACCTTGCCGCTGGCCATCAGCGCGCTGACGGTTTCCCGGCCGCTGCCGTAGATCACGTTGATCACACCCGCCGGGAAACTGTCGCGGAAGGCTTCCAGCAGTGGACGAATCAACAACACGCCCAGCTTGGCCGGTTTGAATACCACGGTGTTGCCCATGATCAAGGCTGGAATCAGCGTGGTAAAGGTCTCGTTCAGCGGATAGTTGTAAGGCCCCATGCACAGCGCCACGCCCATCGGTACACGACGGATCTGGCCGAGGGTGTCCTGTTCGAGCTCGAAGCGGCTTGAACGACGGTCCAGCTCCTTGAGGGCATTGATGGTGTCGACAATGTAATCACAAGTGCGATCGAACTCTTTTTCCGAGTCCTTGAGATTTTTTCCGATCTCCCACATCAGCAGTTTGACCACCGCTTCACGCTGTTCGCGCATGCGACCGAGGAAGGCTTCGACATGCTGGATACGTTCGGCGACACGCATCGTTGGCCAATTTCCCTGACCTTTGTCGTAGGCACGAACGGCAGCATCCAGGGCGGTCAACGCTGTCGAGGCATCCAGCAGCGGAGTGCTGCCGAGGATGACTTGTTCATCAGCGTTGTCACTGACCAGGTAGACCGGGCTACGCACCAGCGCAAGTGGGCCGGGCCAAATTTGTAACACACCATCGACGAGGTATTCGCGCTGTTCGATCTGGCCGTTGAGGCGGTATTTTTCCGGGATGTCCGCGGCGCTGGGGAACAGGTTCTCGAGAATGTTATCTGTAGTCATGACGCTACCCCGTATGGATTGGGTGATGCAGATAAGGTGGGTTATCTCGGAGCGCCGGATGCGCGCTTCGATCAGCATTGCTGAATCGTTTTACCTGATCCAGGCAGGGGTTGTCATGTCCCATCCGTCCAAGTCTGTTCAACGCTAGCTCAATGCCGACTTAATCGGCCAATTGAGGCTGCCACAGAATGTTGAAAACTTCATTCTCGTTGAAACCGTACGCACAGGCCCCGCGCGGCGGTTAAACTTCGCGCTTTCTAAAGGAGTTCTTATGAGTTACTACCAGCCGGGCATCCTTGCCACCCCAGTACCGTCTCAGGCACGCCATCTGTTTTTCGCTCTCGAATCCGCCGAGGCATTGCCGGCTGCGCTCGAGAACCTGATGCAGTGGGTGGACGGGAAGTCGGCGGTAGTCGGTTTTGGCAAGTCGCTGGTGAATGCACTGGGCGCGAAAGTGGCAGGGCTGCGACCGTTCCCGGCGATGATCGGTGTCGGCGTCGACAACCCTTCGACCCAGCACGCGCTCTGGTGCTGGCTGCACGGTGAAGATCGCGGCGAGTTGCTCAACCGCAGCCGCGCCCTCGAAGTCGCGCTGGCGCCTGCACTGCGCCTGGTGCAGATGAACGAAGCCTTCCGTCACATGAGCGGCCATGACCTGACCGGCTACGAAGACGGCACCGAAAACCCCCACGACGAAGCCGCCATTGCTGCCGCGCTGGTGGCCGAGGGTGATGACGGCCTGGTGGGCAGCAGCTTCGCCGCGATCCAGCAGTGGCAGCATGATCTGAACGGTTTTAATGCGATGCCGTCCCACGAGCAAGACAACATCATCGGCCGTCGCAAGAGCGACAACGAAGAACTCGACGACGCGCCGATCTCCGCTCACGTCAAGCGCACGGCCCAGGAAAGCTTCACCCCCGAGGCATTCATCGTGCGCCGTTCGATGCCGTGGATCGAAGGTGATCGTGCCGGCCTGATGTTCCTGGCCTTCGGTCACTCCTTCAACGCCTTCGAAGTACAGCTGCGGCGCATGAGCGGCCTGGAAGACGGCATCGTTGATGGCCTCTATCGGATGAGCCGGCCGATTACCGGCGGTTATTACTGGTGCCCGCCGCTCAAGGACGGTCATCTTGATCTGCGGGCGTTGCGGATCGGTTGAGTGACGTATTTGCGCAAGCCTCTGCTTTGTAAGCCAAGTCTGCCGCGCCCCCAAAAGATCGCAGCCTGCGACAGCTCCTACAAATACCGTGTACATCCGCAATTCGCGGATGTACACGGTCGGCGTAGGAGCTGCTGATAGGCTGCGATCTTTTGATCTTCGCCTGGCGATCCCACCCGCACCGATGCTGTTGACGACTGGCGGCGCTTGTCAGAAAAACCCGACAGGAGTACAAATGTACTCCATGACGACTTTAAGCCCCCGCCGTACTGCCATCCTGACCTTTATCCGCGACCGCATCGCGCAACAAGGCCAGCCACCGAGCCTCGCCGAGATCGCCGAGGCCTTTGGTTTTGCCTCGCGCAGCGTGGCGCGCAAGCATGTGGTGGCCCTGACCGAAGCCGGTTTCATCGAGGTCAACGCCAACCAGGCGCGGGGTATACGGCTGTTGAATCAGCCGCCCCGGCCCGAACTGCTGGATATTCCGGTGCTGGGGCGGGTGGCCGCGGGTGCGCCAATCGGTGCCGATGCCGAGGTGCATAGCCGCTTGATGCTGGACCCGGCGATGTTTTCGCGGATTCCGGATTACCTGCTGCGGGTGCAGGGGGATTCGATGATTGAAGACGGCATTCTCGACGGTGATCTGGTGGGGGTACGGCGCAGTGCCGAGGCAGAGAGCGGCCAGATTGTGGTGGCGCGACTCGACGGTGAAGTCACGATCAAACGCTTTGAGCGGGTCGCAGGCAGTGTACGCCTGCTGCCGCGCAACCCGGCCTATGCGCCCATTGTTGTGCACGCCGATCAGGACCTGGCCATCGAAGGCGTGTTCTGTGGTTTGGTGAGGCAAGGATGATGGGCGCCGTCGTTGCTCTGGACACGCTGTTCAATGGCGGCCATGTCTGGAAGGGCCGACCCGCCGCGCCACCGGCCAGCCCTCAACCGACGGGCCATTGGGCGCTGGACGCGGCGTTGCCCACGGGTGGCTGGCCGGAATCGGCGCTGACGGAAATTCTCATCGCCGGGCAAGGCATCGGTGAGTTGCAACTGGTGTGGCCGACCCTGGCGCGGTTGTCCGCCGAGGGCGAGCGGATTGTGTTGGTGGCGCCGCCTCATGTGCCCTATCCGCAGGCCTGGCAGAACGCTGGCGTGGATCTGCGTCAGTTGTCGGTGATTCAGGCCAGCGAGCGCGATGCCCTGTGGGCGGCCGAGCAATGCCTGCGTTCGGGCAGTTGTGGGGCGGTCTTGTGCTGGCCGCAGAAAGCCGATGACCGTGCCTTGCGCCGTCTGCAAGTGGCCGCCGAAACCGGCCAGACCCTGGCGTTTGCCTATCGCTCAATCAAGGAAGCCATCAATCCTTCGCCGGCCGCCTTGCGGATCGCCATCGATGCTCGGCCCGCACAACTGCGGGTGCTCAAGTGCCGTGGCGGCCTGGCCCGTTCGGCACCGATCGCCTTTGCTACAGGGCATTGAGGTTGGCATGCGCTGGGTCTGCATACTCTTCCCACAATTGGCGTTGGATGCTGCGCTGCGTCAGCGGCCCGATCCCGAGGAGCCGTTGGCGCTGCTGACGGGCACTGCGCAGCGCCGGGTGTTGCAAGCGGTGAACGCCTCTGCTCGGGCGCTCGGTCTGCGGCCGGGGCAATCCCTGACCGCCGCCCACGCGTTGACCAAAGCCTTTGCCAGCGCCGAATACGATGTTGCCGATATCGAGCAATGGCAGCAATTTCTTGCGGCTTGGGCCTACCGTTTCAGCTCCCAGGTCAGTGTGTTTTATCCCCGCGCCTTGCTGTTTGAAATCGAATCGAGTCTGGGTCTGTTCGGGCCTTGGCCGCAGTTCGAGGCACGGCTGCGGGCGGAACTCACGGAACTGGGCTTTCGCCATCGCATCGTCGCCGCACCCAATCCGGCGGCCGCACGGGTCCTGGCTAACGCTTACGACGGCTTGGCGGTGCAGGACAATGAAACATTGCGTCAGGTTATGGGGCAGATGCCCATCGACCGGGTCGGGCTGGAGCAGGACGTCGCCACGGCCTTGTCGCGCATGGGCTTGCGGACCTTGAGTCAGGTACAGGCGTTGCCGCGCCATACCCTGGCGCGACGCTTTGAAGCTCAGGTGCTCAAGCACCTCGACACGCTGCTGGGAGACCGCTCGCTGGCCCTGGCGTTTTACCTGCCGCCGGACCGCTTTGACGTGCGCATCGAGCTGAATTTCGATGTCTTGTCTCATCAGGCGTTGCTGTTCCCGTTGCGCCGGCTCACCGGTGATCTGTCGGCTTTTCTCTGTGGGCGTGACAGCGGCGTGCAGCGTTTTGATCTGCTGCTGGAACATGCCGGGTTGCCGGATACGCAGATCAAGGTCGGCTTGCTCAGCGCCGAGCGCGATCCGGCGATGCTCTTCGAGTTGGCTCGCGGTCGACTGGAACAGGTACAAGTCGAGTCCCCGGTTCGGGGCTTTCGCTTGGTGGCCCATGACTTGCCGAGGTTCGTTGCGCAGCACCGGGAACTGTTCGACGAGCGCCCGCAGCAATCCTTGCCTTGGGAGCAACTGCGCGAACGCCTGCGAGCACGGCTGGGGGATGATGCGGTGCACGGTCTGCGCTGGCAGGCTGACCACCGACCGGAGCACAGTTGGCAGCCGAGCGCCGATAGCCGGACGTACCCGCCGAGCCTTGGCGTGCAGCGCCCAGGCTGGCTGCTCTCCGAACCGCAGCTGGTGCACGAAGGTGCGGCGCGGATCCTCATGGGGCCGGAACGGATCGAGACCGGTTGGTGGGATGGCGGCGATGTGCGTCGCGATTACTACCTGATTGAAACCCGCTCCGGCCAGCAGGCCTGGGCCTACCGCACGGTGGGCGATGCCGGGCCTTTGTGGCTGCAAGGCTGGTTCGCATGAGCGTCGACTATGCCGAACTGCACTGCCTGTCGAATTTCAGTTTCCAGCTCGGTGCCTCCAGTGCCCGCGAACTGTTCGAACGGGCCAAGCGTCAGGGCTATCAAGCGTTGGCGATCACTGATGAATGCACTCTTGCCGGTATCGTCCGCGCCTGGCAAGCCGCTAAAGAGGTGGAGTTGCCGCTGATTATCGGCAGCGAAATGCGCATCGAAAATGGCCCGAAACTGGTGCTCTTGGTGGAGAATCTTGAGGGCTATCAGACGCTTTGCCGACTCATCACCCGAGCCCGACGTCGGGCGGATAAGGGCCAATATCAGGTGCTGCGCGAGGACTTCAACGAGCCGCTACCGGGGCTGCTGGCATTGTGGATGCCCGATACCCTTGAGGCTGACGGGGAAGGGCGCTGGTTGCGCAAGGTCTTCGGCGACCGGCTGTGGCTGGCCGTCGAACTGCACTGCGGTCAGAACGATGCCCGACGGCTGGCAGGTTTGCTGGCCTTGTCCGCTGCACTGGATATTCCGGCGGTGGCCAGCGGTGATGTGCACATGCACGCCCGTGGGCGCCGAGCCTTGCAGGACACCATGACCGCGATCCGTCATCACGTTCGTGTCGCCGAGGCCGGGCAACGCCTGCACCCCAACGGCGAACGGCACTTGCGCAGCCTTGATGCCTTGCAGGAACTTTATCCGCGGCAACTGCTTGAAGAGTCAGCGCGCATTGCCCGGCGCTGCACGTTCGACCTCGGCCAATTGCGCTACCAGTACCCGCGTGAACTGGTGCCTGAAGGTCAGACGCCAGCCTCCTGGTTGCGTGTACTGACTGAGAGGGGCATGCGTTGGCGCTGGCCTGAAGGCGCGGAGGACAAAGTGCTGGCGCTGATCGAAAAAGAGCTGAAGCTGATCAGCGAGATGGGGTACGAGAGTTACTTCCTCACTGTTCACGACATTGTGCGCTTTGCGCGTGATCGAAAGATTCTCTGCCAGGGTCGTGGTTCGGCGGCCAACTCGGCGGTGTGTTATGCCTTGGGCATCACCGAAATCGACCCCAGTCTGATGAACATGCTGTTCGAGCGCTTCCTCTCCAAAGAACGCAACGAGCCGCCGGACATCGATGTGGATTTCGAGCACGAGCGCCGTGAAGAGGTGTTGCAGTACGTGTTTCAGCGCTATGGCCGCACCCGCGCGGCGCTTACGGCGGTTGTCAGCACCTACCATGGCGCCGGCGCGGTGCGGGATGTGGCCAAGGCGCTTGGCTTGCCGCCGGATCAGGTCAATGCGCTGGCCGATTGTTGCGGACACTGGAGCGACGAACCACCTTCTGTGGAGCGCCTGCGTGAGGGCGGTTTCGACCCGGACAGCCCGGTGTTGCGCCGGGTGCTGAGCCTGACCGGGCAACTGATCGGCTTCCCCCGGCATCTGTCCCAGCACCCGGGCGGTTTCGTGATTTCCGAGCAACCGCTGGACACTCTGGTGCCGGTGGAAAATGCGGCCATGGCCGAGCGTACGATTATCCAGTGGGACAAGGACGATCTGGACATGGTCGGTCTGCTCAAGGTCGATATTCTCGCCCTCGGCATGCTCAGTGCCATTCGCCGCTGTTTCGATCTGCTGCGCCGTCATCGTGATCTGGATCTGACCCTGGCGGATGTGCCAAAAGAGGACCCGAAAACCTACGAAATGATCGGTCGTGCCGACACCATCGGCGTCTTCCAGATCGAATCCCGGGCACAGATGTCGATGCTGCCCAGGCTCAAACCAGTGAAGTTTTACGACCTGGTGATCGAGGTGGCTATCGTCCGTCCCGGTCCGATTCAGGGCGGGATGGTGCATCCGTACTTACGGCGGCGCAAAGGCGAGGAGAAAGTGACTTACCCATCCGAGGAATTGGAAATCGTATTGGAGCGCACGCTGGGGGTGCCGCTGTTTCAAGAGCAGGTCATGCAGATTGCGATTGTTGCCGCCGATTACAGCCCCGGCGAAGCCGATCAGCTGCGTCGTGCCATGGCCGCCTGGAAACGTCACGGTGGTCTGGAACCGCATCAGAAACGCCTCAAAGACGGCATGCTGAAAAACCACTATACGGAAGAGTTTGCCGCGCAGATCTTCGAGCAGATCAAGGGCTTTGGCAGCTACGGTTTTCCCGAGTCCCACGCCGCCAGTTTCGCCTTGCTGACCTACGCCAGTTGTTGGTTGAAATGCCACGAACCGGCGGCCTTTGCCTGTGCGCTGATCAACAGTTGGCCGATGGGTTTCTATAGTCCGGATCAGATTCTTCAGGACGCCCGTCGGCATCATTTGCAGATCCGTCCGGTGGACGTGCGGGCCAGTGATTGGGATTGCAGTCTGGAACCGATCCACGGTGGGCAGCCGGCGATTCGCATGGGGCTGCGGATGATCCGGGGCTTTCGCGAGGACGATGCCCGGCGCATTGAAACGGCACGCTTGGCCTGTGAGTTTATCGATATCGCCGATCTGGGTGAACGGGCTCGACTCGACTCCAGGGCTCAGGAGCAACTGGCCGACGCCGGGGCTTTGCGCGGGTTGGCCGGGGATCGCCATCGGGCGCGCTGGGAGGTGGCTGGGGTGCAGAAACAGCTGGGATTGTTTGCGGGTTTGCCGAGTCAGGAAGAGCCCATCGTGACCTTGCCCAAGCCTACTGTGGGTGAAGACTTGCAAGCGGACTACGCCAGCGTCGGCACGACCTTGGGCCCGCATCCGCTGGCCTTGCTGCGGGGCGAATTGAAAGCCCGGCGCTGCAGCAGCTCGCGGGAATTACTGGAGGTCGAGCATGGGCGCAATGTCAGCGTTGCCGGGTTGGTCACCGGCCGACAACGCCCGGGAACCGCCAGCGGCGTGACCTTCGTCACCCTGGAAGACGAGTTCGGCAACGTCAACGTGGTGGTCTGGCGTGATCTGGCTGAACGTCAACGTCAGGTGCTGGTGGGTTCGCAGTTGTTGAAAGTCGACGGTACACTGGAGACCGAAGGCGAGGTCCGGCATTTGATTGCCGGGCGGTTGAGTGATCTGAGTTCGTTGCTGACGGGGATCAGTGTCCGTAGCCGGGATTTTCGCTGAGAACAGATGATCTATTTAACACCCGGCCAAAACCGTTCCCTCCCCAGCTCATCGTTTCACGCCTGCAGCGACCTCGTCGGCAGGTCAGAATAATCGCGGGTTCGGGTTGATCGAGATTGGCATCGTCAGCGAGCTCTGCCGTCGACGGGATACCGCCGCCACTCAGGACTCGCGCAAACCCTGAACAATCCGGTGCTGCTGGACTGGTTCCGCAAGCTGATCTCGCGGCCATCGAGTTGACCTGCATGCACCTGAACGGCATTGAAAAGGCCATTTTGGATGTCGCCGCGACCCTGAAGTCTGAGTACCATCCGCTCAAGCATTTGATCGAGGTTTGAAATCCTGGCCTGCCGCTGGCCCCTCGATGTCTGCTACCCGGCATTCACAAACAAGGCGGGACCATGACTTCTCAGCAAAACAACCCACCCGCCCAAGGCCTTCCCACTCGTGTGTCGAACAGTTCAGGCTTCGTCAAAGTGCGTGGTGCCCGAGAGCACAATTTGCAGAATGTCGACGTGGACATTCCCCGGGATGCGTTGGTGGTTTTTACCGGGGTCTCTGGTTCCGGAAAGTCCTCGCTGGCGTTCTCAACCTTGTACGCCGAAGCGCAGCGGCGCTATTTCGAATCCGTGGCGCCTTACGCGCGGCGGTTGATCGACCAGGTGGGTGTGCCGGATGTGGATTCCATCGAAGGCTTGCCACCGGCGGTGGCCCTGCAACAGCAACGAGGCACACCGAGTACACGTTCTTCGGTGGGCAGCGTCACCACGCTGTCGAGCCTGATTCGCATGCTGTATTCCCGGGCCGGCAGCTATCCGCAGGGGCAACCGATGCTCTATGCCGAAGACTTCTCGCCGAACACGCCCCAAGGCGCCTGTGCGGAGTGTCACGGCCTCGGTCGGGTCTATGAAGTGACCGAAGCATCGATGGTGCCGGACCCAAGCCGGACCATCCGCCAGCGTGCCGTAGCGTCCTGGCCGATGGCGTGGCAAGGACAGAACCTGCGGGACATTCTGGTGACCCTCGGTTATGACGTGGACATTCCCTGGCGCGACCTGCCAAAAAAGCAGCGCGACTGGATTCTCTTCACCGATGAGCAACCGACCGTTCCGGTGTATGCCGGATTGACCCCGGAACAAACCCGGCAGGCCCTCAAACGTAAGCTGGAACCCAGCTATCAAGGCACCTTCAGCGGTGCGCGGCGCTACGTTCTGCACACCTTCACCCACTCGCAAAGCGCCTTGATGAAAAAGCGCGTAGCGCAATTCATGCTGGGCAGCCCATGCCCGTTGTGTGCCGGCAAGCGTCTCAAGCGCGAAGCACTGTCAGTGACCTTCGCCGGTTTCGATATCGGCGAGTTGTCGCAAATGCCGTTGCTGCAAGTGGCCGAAGTGTTGAAACCGGTCGCCGCGCAGAGCTTCCTTGAACACGCCGATGATGTCGGTGAAGTGTTGAGCCACAGCCAGACCCGCGAGGCGCGCGAGCAGCGTGTTGCCCATGGCGGCATGGCCCATGCTGGCGCTCCGGATGTCCGTCACACGCCAAACCTGTCCTTGGAAAAACGCCTGGCCGCGCAACGCATCGCTCAGGATCTGCTGGAGCGGGTCAGCACGCTGACGGACCTCGGGCTGGGTTATCTGGCACTGGAACGCAGCACGCCGACCCTGTCATCCGGCGAGTTGCAGCGGTTGCGGTTGGCCACTCAACTGGGCTCTCAGTTGTTTGGCGTGATCTATGTGCTGGACGAACCCTCGGCCGGTTTGCATCCGGCGGACGGTGAAGCGCTATTTGAAGCCTTGCAGCGCTTGAAAGCGGCGGGCAATTCGTTATTCGTGGTCGAGCATGATCTGGAAACCATGCGCCGCGCGGACTGGCTGATCGATGTTGGCCCGGCTGCCGGCGAACATGGCGGCCGGGTGCTGTACAGCGGGCCGCCGGCCGGTCTGGCTGAGGTCCAGGTGTCGCAGACCCGTGCGTATCTGTTCGCCGAGCAGCGTGCGCAACAACGCACCTGTCGAGAGGCGAGCGGCTGGTTGCGGTTGGAAGGCATCAGCCGTAACAACCTGAATAATCTCAGCGTCGAATTTCCTTTGGGCTGCTTTGCTGCAGTGACCGGTGTGTCTGGTTCCGGCAAATCGAGCCTGGTCAGCCAGGCGTTGCTGGAACTGGTCGGCGCGCACCTGGGGCGGGCCGTGAGCAATGCCGAGCCGGAAGAGTTGAGCCTTGAGGACGATGCGCCGCAAACCAGCGGCGGACAAGTGACTGCCGGTCTCGAATCCATAAAGCGTCTGGTGCAGGTCGACCAAAAACCCATTGGACGTACGCCTCGCTCGAACCTGGCGACCTACACCGGGCTGTTCGACAACGTGCGCAAGTTGTTCGCCGCGACCCCCGAGGCCCAGGCACATCACTACGACGCCGGCCAGTTCTCCTTCAACGTCGCCAAAGGTCGCTGCCTGACCTGCGAGGGCGAAGGTTTTGTCAGTGTCGAATTGTTGTTCATGCCCAGCGTCTATGCGCCGTGTCCGACCTGCCACGGCGCGCGCTACAACCCACAAACCCTGGCGATCAGCTGGCAGGGTCTGAACATCGCCCAAGTGTTGCAGCTCACCGTGGAAGAGGCGGTTGCGGTGTTCGCCGAGCAGCCTGGTGTGCGCCGGTCTCTGGAGGTCTTGCGTGATATTGGCCTGGGCTATTTACGTCTCGGCCAGCCCGCGACCGAACTGTCGGGCGGCGAAGCGCAACGGATCAAACTGGCCACCGAGCTGCAACGCAGCCAGCGCGGCGCCACGTTGTATGTCCTCGATGAACCAACCACTGGCTTGCACCCGCGTGACGTCGACCGTTTGCTTGAGCAACTGAACCATTTGGTGGAGGCCGGGCACACGGTAATCGTCGTCGAGCATGAAATGCGTGTGGTCGCCCAAAGCGATTGGGTGATCGACATTGGGCCCGGTGCCGGGGACCTGGGCGGTAAAGTGGTTACCTGCGGTACACCGCACAAGGTCGCGAAAAGCAAGAAAAGCCGTACGGCGCCGTTTCTGGCGAAAACGCTGCAACAGGCGTGAGTCGGGGGCACCACTGGTCCGATAGACGGTCGACAGAAGGGCGTAACCAAGGCCATGCTGATAGCTGGTGATCGCGATAAAACGCGGTTGCCACCGATCAACAAACGGAGGTGTTCCATGCCGGTGAACCATGACCTTTATCAGGATTTGGGCTGCACGAAGGAAGACATTCAACAAAAGCGCGCCAATGACCCCCATCTCCACTCGTTGCTCGATCAATACACACGCATTGATGCCGATGTGCTGAAGGCCGAGGCTGCGGCGCTCGCTGATGATGAACTGAGAAAGCTCAAGGAGAAGCGTGTGTTGATCAAAAGACAGATATCCAGCAAGTTGACGAATCAATCCTGAATCTGTGAAGTCCTGAGCGGGGAGCGCAGATTGCTGCACACCCCGCCAGACTGGTTCGATGACCGGACTGAAAAGAAATGGAACGGCCATCAATGCCAACTCCTCGGATTTTCAGAGGCTGATTTTTCAGGCTCCATGCGAGGTGACTATGAGCCATCCAAAATTCCCCAGTGAACAGCAGGGCGGTTATGACCCGATGCAGAGGTCCCCTCAACCCTTGAGTCCAGGACGTATGACGGTTCATCCGGACGATGAGCCGGGTCTTGATGAACTGCCAAAGGATGAAGCGGCGGTCGACGCTGGTCGGGTGCGTGAAAAAACCGAAAAAGCAGTGCGGGACAAGCAGAAGAACCCACGTTGAAAGGCTCCGCACATTCCCCCTTGTAGCAGTTGCCGAAGGCTGCGTCCGGCCGCACAGCGGTCGTAAGATCGGGCACTGCGGTTTTACAGGTTAACCGTGGTGGCATGAATTGCGACTGCTACGCAGCCGAACGCAGGCTACGCCAGCTGCTACGGATCGCGTAAAAATTTAACTGACGGGCATTAGGGCAAGCCCCCTCGCTACAGGTTCCGCGTTCGACGCTTCTTTTCATACACGGCGCTACTCCGCGCCCCGCATTGCCTGACTCAGCGGCAGTCGCGCCATGTTGCTGGCCTTGAGTGATCCGAAATAGAGCCAGTCACCGTACTCACGAACCGTGGTAATCGGTGAGTAATTGCCTTTGCTGTTGTCCTGCAGGTTGGCGATGACCTTGCCTTCGGTGTCCAGGCCAAGGGCGAATGCCCGTTTCTCGATCGGTTTGGGTATGACCATCATGGCCCGGACCAACACTTTGCGCAGATAGGGATAACCGGCCGTGCCATCGAGCAGCGGGTTGCGCGGGGCGTAGAGTGCCACCCAGAACCGGTCACGGCCATTGAAACTGAGGTTGTCGGGCAGGCCGGGCAGGTTGTCGATGAACACATCATGGGTGCCGGTTTTTGCGCCGCTGAGCCAATAGCGGGTGATGCGGTAGGCGCCGGTTTCGTTGACCAGCACAAAGTCCTCGTTCGGCCCCAGCGCCACGCCATTGGCGAACTCAAGTTTGTCCAACAGCTGTACGGTTTTTCCGGTCTGGAAGTCGTAGCGCAGCAGTCTCCCGTCACCGCCGTGCTCCATGATGGCTTCGAAGTCCTTGCCGTAACCCCAGCGGCTGGTGGAATCGCTGAAATACGCATAACGACCGGCTGCATCCACGGTAACGTCATTGGTGAAGCCGAAGGGTAGGCCGTCAGCCTCGGTGGACAGAGAAACTAACTGACCTTGAGCATCCAGCGCCAGCAGGCCCTTGATTCCGTCGGCGATGATCAATCGGCCATCCGGATGCCGGGCCAGACCCAACGGCCGCCCGCCGGTGTCGGCCAGCACTTTGAGTGTTTTGCCATCGAGGCTGGTGCGCACAACCCGACTGTCATGCAGGCCGGTGATCAAGAAGCCATCCTCCAGCAGCAGCGCTTCAGGCCCGGCAACATCCGCGGCGCCGACCCTTTCCACGTTTTTGAGTTTTTGGTTTTCGGCGTAGACGCCGGTACTCAGCGATGGTGCGGCTGACGGTGCCCAACTGACTGGCTGCACCTTGGTGGGTACCAGCAGCAGAAACGCTGCGACGGCAATCACCAGAACCAGAACAACGTGGCGAAATTTGACTCGACGGGGGGAAGAACTCATCAAACGATAACTCCTGTTGGGGTCGGGATAGCCCGCTGCGCCATCTCACACAATGCCAACATGGACGCTGCCGATTCGCGCTCTATCCGTTGTTTGAATACCAACTGATTGCCCAGCCGCATCAGCAGGCTGCTGAAGCGGTATTCCAGGGTGCGGGTAAACCGGGTGCCACCGCCACTGACAGGCTGGCATTCGTAGGTCACTACCAGCTTCAGTCCGTGATCACCCTGGGCCCGAGCGCTCCAGCGGCGGCCCGGCAGGTACTCGTTGACTTCCCAACTCAAATGGCCGGAACGGCCGCCTGCATGAATGTCCTCTTCAAAGCGTGCGCCGGCATGCAACGGACCGTTCTGGCCTTCGACCCTGAGCGATGAGGGATGCCATTCGGGCCAGCGAGTGGCGCTGCTGGCGTAGGCAAGAACGGCTTCCGGGCTGCGGGCGATGTCGACGTGATGCTGCATGCGGGTCATGGGCGGTCTCGTTTTCAGTGGGCGCGAGGCGGGTGGTGTCGATTGGGACGCTCCCAATACAGCGTGCCGAAAAGATAGTCCATCAGCGGAAAAACGATAAGCCACGGGTTGTACAGTGGATGAATGCCAGCGCGATGGTGCGCGTGGAATGCTTGAGTGGTTTGGCCCACCGCGCTCTCCTCTTGTCATTGTTATTGACAGAAGATTAGCCCTGGCCGAAGTTTCCGGCTAATGGTTGTAGCAGCTGCCAAGCCTGCGAGGCTGCGTTCGGCTGCGCAACAGTCGTAAATCAGGCACCGCGGTATTCGAGACACATCGCGCAAGCAGGGTTTACGACCGCTTCGCGGCCGAACGCAGCCTCGCAGGCTCGGCAGCTGCTACGACGGTTTGCATACTGCCTTACATCCAGTCGAGCTTTTCGATCAAACCCCCAGCCTCACAGGCTCCCGTGGATGGGGGGTCGGGAAGTGCCTGGCGTAGGCCTGGCAAACCCGCAGCACCTGATCGTCAGCGTAGCGCGCGCCGACCACCTGCAAGCCAACCGGTAAACCGTTTGGCGCAAAACCGCAGGGCACCGACGCGGCGGGTTGTTGGGTCAGGTTGAAGGGATAGCTGAAGGGCGTCCATTCCATCCATTGGTCAAAGGCTGAGCCCGGCGGCACGTTGTGGCCGGCCTCGAAAGCGGTGATCGGCAGCATTGGCGAGACCAGCACATCGTAGCAGTCGTGGAAGGCGCTCATCTGTGCAACCAACATCGCCCGGGCTTCGAGGGCGCGGGTGTAGTCGCTCAAGGTGATCTGTTCACCAAGCTCGGCGATCCGTAGCAACCCGGGGTCGAGCAGCTCGCGCTGGGCGCTGCTCAGTTGCCCGGCCAGGCGTGCGGCCCCGGCGAACCACAGGGTATTGAACATCTCCAGCGGGTCGCTGAAACCCGGGTCGATCTGCTCGACAGTTGCGCCCAAATGCGCCAGACCTTCCACCGCCTGGGCCACCACCCGGGCGACGTGCGGGTCGACGTGTACATGGCCGAAGTCCGGGCTGTAGGCGATGCGCAGCCCTTTGAGGTCGGCGCCTTCCTGCAGCCAGGGCGTGCTGCGTGGTGCGCCAATCAGCCCGTCGCGGGCATCGGGCCGCGCGACGGCTTGCAGCATCAGCACGGCGTCTTCCACGGTACGGGTCATCGGCCCGAGGTGGGACAGGATGGTCATGGCGCTGGCCGGCCATTGCGGAACGTAGCCGAAGGTCGGTTTTATCCCGAAGGTGCCGGTGAACGCGCAGGGAATACGGATCGAGCCGCCGGCATCGCTGCCCTGATGGAGTACGCCGAGATTGAGCGAGGCTGCGGCCGCCGCGCCACCGGATGACCCACCGGCGGTCATCCGCGTGTTCCACGGGTTGCGGGTGATGCCGTAGAGCGGGTTATCGGTCACGCCTTTCCAGCCGAACTCCGGTGTGGTGGTCTTGCCCAGCAGCACTGCGCCGGCCTCGCGCATGAACGCTGTGAAGGGCGCGTCCACATCCCATGGCCCCTGCGCCGAGGTGGTTCGTGAACCTTTGCGCGTTGGCATTCCCTGGGTCAGGGTCAGGTCCTTGATCGAAGATGGCAAGCCATCCAGCGCGCCGCAGGGTTGACCTTTGAGCCAGCGCTGTTCGGAGGCTCGCGCCGCCGTCAGGGCGCCGTCCGGGTCGACGTGGCAGTAGGCGTTGATCTGAGGGTTGAAGCGCTCGATCCGCGCCAGTGCGTCGTGGGTCACTTCGACAGGCGACAGACTCTTGTCGCGGTAACGGGCGAGCAGTTCGACGCCGCTCATCTCGGCGATATCGGTGTGCTCAATCATGCGGATTTCCCTCCCTGCGCGGCATTGACCATCGCCCGCAGCAATACCGCGCAACCAGCGGCGAGATCATCCGGGGTGGCGTTTTCGATTTCGTTATGGCTGATGCCGCCTTCGCACGGCACGAAAATCATTCCCGCCGGGCCCAGTTCGGCGAGGAAGATTGCGTCATGCCCGGCGCCGCTGACGATGTCCATATGGCTCAGGCCCAGACGCTCCGCGCCCTGACGCACCGCATCGACGCAGCCTTGATCGAAGTCCAGCGGTGGGAAGTCGGCAGTCGGTGTCAGCTCGAATGTCAGGCCGTGCTGCTCGCATGACGATTCGACCACCTGACGGACTTCGTCAACCATGGTTTGCAGCCTGTTTGCGTGCAGGTGACGCAGGTCGATAGTCATGTGCACCTGACCGGGAATCACGTTACGCGAACCCGGATGCAGGGTCAGGCAACCGACCGTACCGCAGGCATGGGGTTGATGTTCATGGGCGATACGATTGACTGCGCTGACCACTTGCGCAGCACCCACCAGGGCGTCCTTGCGCAAGTGCATGGGCGTCGGTCCGGCGTGGGCTTCGACGCCGGTCAGGGTCAGGTCGAACCATTTCTGACCGAGGCAACCCATCACCACACCGAGGGTGGTTTGCCGGTCCTCGAGCACCGGACCCTGTTCGATATGCGCTTCAAAATAGGCACCCACCGGATGCCCGAGCACCGCTCGTGAACCGGCATAACCGATGCGCTGCAATTCAGCGCCTACCGAGAGGCCCTGGTCATCCTGCTTGAGCAGGGTTTCGTTGAGGTCGAACTTACCTGCGAACACCCCTGAACCCATCATGCACGGTGGAAAGCGTGAGCCTTCCTCATTGGTCCAGACCACCACTTCGATCGGTGCCTCGGTTTCCAGCCCCAGATCATTCAAGGTGCGGATGACCTCCAGCCCTGCCATGACCCCGTAGCAACCGTCGAATTTGCCACCGGTGGGTTGGGTGTCGATATGGCTGCCGGTCATCACCGGTGCACGGTTCGGATCGCGACCGGCACGACGGGCGAAAATATTGCCGATGGCATCGACGCTGACGCTGCATCCGGCGTCTTCACACCAGCGCACGAACAGGTCGCGGGCCTGGCGATCGAGGTCGGTCAGGGCCAGTCGGCACACACCGCCCTTGGCAGTGGCACCGAGTTGCGCGAGGTCCATCAGCGATTGCCAGAGGCGGTCGCGGTTGATCAGGGGCGCGTTGCTGTCGAGGTGTTGCAATGGATCGAGACGGCTGTTCATGGACAAGTCTCCGGTCAGGCACTCAGGGCCAGGTAACGGTTTTTGATCGTCGGGTCGGCACGAAATGCAGCGGCGCTGCCTTCGTAGACCACGCGGCCTTGTTCGAGGACGTAATGGCGGTCGGCGAGCTTGTCGCAGACCATCAGGTTCTGCTCCACCAACAACACCGGCAAACCGTCCTCCTTGACCTTGCGCAGGATTTTCACCAACTCATCGACGATCACCGGCGCAAGGCCTTCGGTGGGTTCGTCGAGGATCAGCAGCTTCGGGTCATTGAGCAGGGCGCGGGCGATGGCGAGCATCTGTTGCTCGCCGCCGGACAGCGCATGGCCGGCGTTCTTGCGACGTTCCTTGAGCCTGGGGAACATGGTGTAGACGTCTTCCATCTGCCAACGACTGGTCTTGCGCACGGCAATGCGCAGGTTTTCCTCGACGGTCAGCAAACGAAAAATGCCGCGGTTTTCCGGTACCAGTGCCAGGCCCTGACGGGCAATCTCGAAGATTTTTTGACCGACCAGCGCTTTGCCGTTGAAACGAATCTCGCCCTGACGCGGGCAGATGATCCCAAGGATGCTGCGCAGGGTGGTGGTCTTGCCGGCGCCGTTGCGCCCGAGCAGGGTGACCAGTTCGCCTGGATTGACGTTAAGCGAAACGCCCTCGAGGACGTGGCTCTTGTCGTAGTAGGAGTGGATATTCTCGACGGTCAGCATCAGGCGGCTTCTCCCAGATAGGCGGCACGCACACGCTCATCGGCGCGGACGAATTCCGGTGTGCCTTCGACCAGGATCTGGCCGTGGCTCATGACGGTGATGCGTTGGCTGATAGACATGACGATGCTCATGTTGTGTTCGATCAACAGCACCGTATGGTCACGGCCCAGGTCGCTGATCAGTTGGGTCATGATCGGAATGTCATCGATGCCCATGCCGGACGTCGGCTCGTCGAGCATCAGCAGTTTGGGGCGCGAGCAGATCGACATCCCGACCTCCAGCACCCGCTGCTGGCCGTGGGACAGTTCCCCGGCCAGGGTGTCGGCCCGTTGTGTGAGTTGCAGGCGTTCCAGCACTTCGTCGGCGATCTCTAGATGCTCGCGGCGGTTCTCCACCCGGCTCCAGAAGTTCAGCGCACTGAGACCGTCACGACCCTGGGCGGCCAAGCGCAGGTTTTCCCGCACACTGAGGTTCTGGAACAGGCTGGTCAGTTGAAACGAACGCGCCATGCCGAGGCCGACCCGACCGTGGGTGGGCTTGCGCACGATGTTCTTGCCGGCAAAGTGAATGGCTCCGGCGGTGGCCTGGCGCTCACCGGTCAGGCAGTGGAACAGGCTGGTCTTACCAGCGCCGTTGGGACCAATGATGGTGTGGATGGTGCCGGCCTGAACCTTCAGGTTGACGCCGTTGACCGCATGGAACGCGCCGTAGGCCAGCTCCAGATTCCTGGTTTCCAGCAGGTAGTTTTCAGCGCTGCTCATAACAGTTTCTCCTTGGCCTGCAGGGCCGACTTGCGATTGCCCCGAAAACGCTCGGCCAGTGACGACAGACCACCCCACAAACCGCCGCGCATGAACACCACCACCAGAATCAGGATGATCCCCAGCAGCATCAGCCAGCGCGGCCAGAGGTCGGAGAGAAAGTCGCCGAGCAGCACGATGGAACCGGCGCCGAGCAAGGAGCCGAACAGCGATCCGGTACCGCCGACAATGGTCATGATCAGGATGTTTTCGGACATCGCCAGGTCGATATTCGACAGCGGCACGAAGTGCAGCAGCATGGCGTACAGCGCTCCGGCGATACCGGTCACCGCGCCGGACAGCACGAACACCAGAATCTTGAAATGCCGGGTGTCGTAACCAATGGCGGCCGCGCGGGTTTCGTTCTCGCGGATCGCCATCAAGGTGCTGCCGAAGGGCGAGGCAATGACTCGGCGGGCGGCGATGAAAATCAGCAGAAACAGCACGGCGACAAAGCCGTAGAAGTGCCGCGCATCACCCAGGGACAAAAGCACCGTTTCACCCAGACGGATTTCCGGGCGCGGCACGCTGAGCAGGCCATTATCGCCACCTGTCCAATCGCTCAGGGTGTAGGCGATGAAGTAGGCCATCTGGCTGAAGGCCAGAGTCAGCATGACGAAGTAGATACCGGTGCGGCGAATCGCCAGGGCACCCACCAGAAACGCCAGAAAGCCTCCGGCCACGGCCGCGCCCAACAGCGCGGGAAACAAGCCCAGTTGCAGGTGAATCATCAGCAGCGCGGCGCAGTAAGCCCCGGCGCCGAAGAAGATGCCCTGACCAAAGGACAGCAACCCGGTGTAACCCAGCAGCAGGTTACAGGCGAGGGCGGCCATGGCGAAAATCAGGATTTCCGTCGCCAGAGTGGCCGATGGCAATACCAGCGGCAGGCCGATCAGCACGCCGATCACCAACAGCAACATGTAACGCGACTGGGTCTTGGCGAAGGGCAGGGGATTTTTCTCAGTCATGATCATGCTCTCCCGAACAGGCCGTAAGGACGCACCAGAATCACCACCGCCATGGCACCGTAGATCATCAGGCTGGCGCCTTGCGGCCAGATAGTAGTCATCAGACTTTGCACCACACCGACCAGCAAGCCGCCGACCAGTGCACCGCTGAAGGAACCCATGCCGCCGATCACCACGACGACGAATGCCACCCCGAGAATCTCCGGGCCGACGAAGGGTTGAGCGCCGCGCAACGGTGCAAACAGCACCCCGGCGACACCCGCCAGAGCAACGCCGAGGGCGAAGGTCATGGAAAACAGGCGAAAGATGTTAGTGCCCAGTAACGACACCGTTTCAGTACTTTCACTGCCTGCCCGCACCAGCGCGCCGAATCGTGTGCGCTCCAGCAGCAGCCACAGCGCCAGGCCAACCAGCGCTGAGAAAACGATAAGGAACAAGCGGTAATAGGGGTAGACGAAGTCGCCGATGATCAACACACCTCGCAGCAGTTCAGGCACCGCTACGCTTTTGCCGACCGGGCCCCAGATCAGCACGCTGGCCTCCTGGATAATCAGCGCGATACCCAGGGTCACCAGAATCTGGAAGGTATGAGGCAAATGGTAAATACGCTGGATCAATAATCGCTCGATGGCCCAGGCCAGGGCGGCCACTACCAGCGGCGCGATGATCAGTGCCAGCCAGAAACTTCCGGTCAGGCTCACGGCGGTGTAACAGATGTAGGCGCCGAGCAGAAAAAACGCACCGTGGGCGAAGTTGACGAAGTTCAGCAGGCCGAAAATGATCGTCAGGCCGACCGCAATCAGGAAGTAGATCATCCCCAGGCCAAGGCCATTGAGAATCTGGAACAGGTAAAGATTGAGCATGCAGGTACCCTCTGCAGGGGGCTGGTTGACGAAGACGTCACTCGGCCCGCTGCCTGTCGCAAGCGGTAGAAAGGTTTTTCAGCTCAGCTGAGCGTGCAGCCGGTCGCGTCTGCTGGCGGGAACGAACGTCCCGAGCTGACCACCTTTGCCAGGTCATCCTTATCGCGCATATCGGCTGTGGCCTTGCCCACCAGCAGGTAGTAATCCTTGATCACCTGATGATCGCCGGCACGGATCGACTCCTCACCGGTTGGCCCCTCGTAACTCAAGCCCTGCATGGCCTTGGCCACGGTCGGGCCGTCGAAACTGCCGGTGGCGATGATGCTGTCGAGCATGATCTTGGTACCGATGTAATCGGCCGCCAGCGGGTAGGTGGGATTGATCCCGTACTTGGCCTGGGTGATTTTCACCAGCTCGCGATTGAGTGGTGTATCGATCTGGTGCCAGTACTGCGCGCCAAGGTAGACGCCTTCGAGAACATCACTGCCCAGCTCCTGGAATTGATCAAGCCCAGCAGACCACACCAGCAACACTTTCATCCGCTCCTTGATGCCGAAGTTCACCGCCTGGCGCAGGGCGTTGGAGGACTGGCTGCCAAAGTTGAGCAGTACCAGTACGTCCGGTCTGGCCGCGATGGCGTTGGTCAGGTAACCGGAGAATTCCTGTTCCTGCAGCGAGTGATAGCTGTTGCCGATGTGTTCGACGCCATGCTCGGCGCAGACTTTTTTCGCGCCTTCGAGCAGCGCTTCGCCGAACACGTATTGCGGGGTGATGGTGTACCAGCGCTTGGCCTCGGGCAGCAGTTTGATCAGCGGCACCATGGTTTCGCGGATGGCTCCGTAGGTCGGTACCGACCAGCGAAAGGTCGCGGCATTGCAATCCTTACCGGTGATTTCGTCAGCGCCCACTGGCGTCATGAACACCCCAGCGACCTTGCTGACTTCCTTGGACACCGCCAACGCCGAGGACGACAACGTGCAACCCTGGAAGAATCGCGCACCGTCCTGCTGGATGGCCTCTTGTACCTTGCGCACAGCCTTGCCGGCGTTACCTTCAGTGTCGATCACCTTGTAGTTCAGTGGTCGACCGAGCAGGGTCGGATGTTGCTCGATCGCCAGGCGCGAGCCCATGTCGGCGAACTTGCCATAGCTGGCGAAGGCACCGGACATGGACTTGAGCCCATAGAACGTGAACGGCTCGGCGGCAAAGGCCTGGCGCACACCCAGCGGAAGGCTGAGTGCACCTGCGACGGTCAGACTGGCTTTCAACAACGTACGACGCTGCATGGGGTAACTCCCTGGTTTAATTATTGGCAGGAGTAGCAATGGCAAAACGGCGCAACAAAGCCTGTGGGCAGGCCTTTTATTTAGAGGACAAACGGGTTCAGTGGCTGTGATCGAACTCCAACAAAAAGTGCTGGGTGACTTCGCCTTCAAGGGCGCTCATGTGGTGCTCGGCATCGCACATGTGTTCATGCATCAACTGCTTCACGGTGCTTTCATCCTCGGCTTTCAAGGCGTTCAACAAACGTTTGTGGTAGTCGAGGTTGGCTGCGTCGAACTGCCTGCGTTTGGGCTTGTAGGCTTTTTTCAGCACCACCAGATCGCGCAGCAGGTCGTTGAGAAATTGCGCCATGAAACTCAGCAGCGGGTTGGGGCAGGCGCGGGCCAGCAGGTTGTGGAACTCCAGTTCTGCCAGTCGTTGTTCGCGTTGGCCGGCTTCGCTGTCTTCCGGCGCACTGCACAAATCAATGTTGTTTTGCAGAGCCGTGTAGTCGGCCTCGCTGAGTCGACCGATCACCGACACGGCCAGTTCGACTTCGATGACCTTGCGCAGTTGGTATACCTGCTCGCCGTCCAGATGCTGGAAGTGCAGGTAATTGCGCAACGCGCGGCTGGCCGGTTCCGTACCGGCTTCATTCAGGTAAGCGCCGCCACTGGGGCCTGTGCGGGTGTTGACCAGGCCCTCGACCTCAAGGGCTTTGAGTGCTTCACGGGCGGAGCCTTTGGAGCACTGAAAGCTTTCCATCAGCTCGCGCTCGGTCGGCAAACGGTCGCCAGGCCGCAGGGCATTGATGACGATGGAGCGCTTGACCGACTCGACAATCACATCGGAAAGCTTCTGGCGTTTACGGCGAATCGGGCGAGTGAGCATGTTTTTCTATTTATCGTATTAATACGGATAAATAGTACTTAATAGGGCTTGGCTCGACACGTCAACTGCCTACACGGTGGTGGGGTCGTTTTCAGGGAAGAAGGGTCGTAAACAGGCAAAACGGCTAGTCTGTTGAGACGGGCAGCAACCCGACACTCGAGGGAGGCAACGCAATGATTCAATGCAAACGCGCCTACAGCCCTGCAGACGCCAGCGATGGTTACCGAGTGCTGGTCGACCGTCTGTGGCCACGCAACTGTCGTAAGGATCAACTGCCGCTGGATGAATGGCTGCGCGAGGTCGCGCCTTCAACCGAACTGCGGCGTGCGTTCAAGCAGGCTGAACTGGACTTCGAGACCTTTCGCGCCCGCTATCGGCAAGAGCTGACTGCCCGGCCCGAGCATTGGTGGAAACTGCTTGAAAAGGCGAGAGCCGGTACGCTCACACTGATTTACTCGGCCAAAGATGAGCAACATAACAATGCCCAGGTACTGGCGCAGTGGCTGGAAGATGAACTCGATCGGGGCGGGGACCCAAGTTCCCCGGTGTGTTATGCGGGGGATTTCAATTAACTCCGATTGGCCATTTGTTGTTCGTCTCATCTTCCGTGGGGCTTGCCCTGATGCCAGTCAGTTAAGGGATTTCAGGTTCGGCACTGTCCCCCGTAGCAGCTGCCGAAGGCTGCGTCCGGCTGCGAAGCAGTCGTAAATCCTGCTTCCACGGTTTGTCTGGAATACCGCAGTACCTGATTTTACGACTGCTGCGCAGCCGGACGCAGGCTTCGCCAGCTGCTACGGTTCGCGTAACGTCTTAACTGATGGGCATAAGGGTTTGCCTGTGAAGGCGGTCTGTCTAACAACACGCGTCAGTCAATAGCGGTTAAGTTCAATATTAATGCACTTAATCAGCATTATTATTAAGTTGTGGTGAGTTGTTTGCGCCCGCACACTTCTTTTGCTCCGTCCTGCAGCATCTGTTGAGTCTCTTTGACCGAACTCTTTTTTATCGGTATCTGATACCTGCTCATCCGTTTAACAGGAGAGCGGAATCGTGCTGCACGGACATTTGCCTATCAGCGACTTCTTGTGTGATGGAATGATTATGGCCAGTGCAATTCTTTCTGACAGCAACACCTCCTACAACTATGAGATCGTCAGGCGCTTCACGTGGATGACGCTTTTTTGGGGAATAGTCGGCATGGGCATGGGTGTGTTTCTTGCCGCCCAACTGGTCTGGCCGGAACTCAATTTTGGATTGCCCTGGACAACCTTTGGCCGCCTGCGACCCGTCCACACCAACCTGGTGATCTTTGCCTTTGGTGGCGGCGCGTTATTCGCCACTTCGTTTTATGTGGTGCAACGCACCAGTCGCGTGCGGTTGATATCCGATGGCTTGGCCAACTTCGTGTTCTGGGGCTGGCAAGCGATTATCGTGGCGCTGGTGATCAGCTATCCGCTGGGCTACACCACGTCCAAGGAATACGCCGAAATGGAGTGGCCGATCGCCTTGGTGGTGACGGTGGTGTGGCTGGCCTATGCCTATCTGTTCTTCGGCACTATCGCGCGGCGCACGGTCAAGCATATCTATGTCGGTAACTGGTTTTACGGTGCATTCATCGTGGTGACGGGGATGGTCCATGTGATCAACCATATCTCCATTCCTGTCAGCCTGATGAAGTCCTATTCCAGCTATGCTGGCGCCACCGACGCGATGGTCCAGTGGTGGTACGGCCACAGCGTGGTGGGTTTCATTCTCTCGGTGGGCTTTCTGGGGATGATGTATTACTTCGTGCCCAAACAGGCCGAACGGCCGATCTACTCCTATCGCCTGTCGATCATTCACTTCTGGGCGATCATCACCCTGTACATCTGGGCCGGTCCTCACCATCTGCACTACACCGCATTGCCGGACTGGGCGCAGTCGCTGGGCATGGCCATGTCGATGATCCTGCTGGCCCCCAGCTGGGGTGGCATGATCAACGGAATGATGACGCTGTCAGGCGCCTGGCATAAATTGCGCATCGACCCGATCCTCAGGTTCCTCGTGGTGTCGCTGGCCTTCTACGGCATGTCGACGTTCGAAGGCCCGATGATGGCGATCAAGACGGTTAATGCACTGTCCCACTACACCGACTGGACCATTGGTCACGTGCATGCTGGCGCCCTCGGCTGGGTGGCGATGATCAGCATCGGTACGCTCTATCACATGATCCCGAAACTCTACGGTCGCGAGCAGATGCACAGCATCGGGCTGATCAATGTGCACTTCTGGCTGGCAACCATCGGCACGGTGTTGTACATCGCCTCGATGTGGGTCAACGGCATCACTCAAGGGTTGATGTGGCGCGCGATCAACGACGATGGCACGCTGACCTATTCATTCGTCGAAGCGCTGCAAGCCAGTCATCCGGGTTACATCGTGCGTCTGATCGGTGGCGCGACATTCGCCAGCGGGATGCTGCTGATGGCTTACAACACCTGGCGCACGGTGAAGGCGGGTGAGCGGCGGGTATCGGCGCCCATTGTGATTGCGTAAAGATCAAAAGATCGCAGGCTGCGCCAGGTTTTCTGTTTTCTGTTTTCTGTTTTCTGTTTGCGCTTTTCTGTAGGAGCCGAGCTTGCTCGCGATAGCATCACCGTGGTGAAACAGACTGACCGCGCTGCCTGCATCGCGAGCAAGCTCGGCTCCTACAGGACCGGTGTTAACCTGGATTTCGGCGTTGCCTACCGATCAAATCAGCGGGTCCCAGCGTTGAGACCAATCACCGTCAGCCTTGACCACTTCTCTCAGTAGCTCGAACGCCAACTGCAAGGTGGCCGAATCACGATCCCGTGAGTAGACCAGATACGTCGGGTAACTGAATTCTGGTGCTTTGGGTACGCGCTCCAGTACGCCGCTGTCGAGGTAGCTTTGCACCACTCGGGTTCGGAAATAACCGGAGCCGCCATTTTCAAGGATGTACTGCAACGCCAATGGCCCGAGGTTGAAGCTGATGGCGGCCTTCGCCTTGTCCGGCAGCGCCGCGTCGTGTTGCCGACGAAAGTCTTTGCCCCAATCGATGTACACATACGGATCCGGGCTAGCCGCCAGGCGAACCTGAATGAGTTTTTCTTCCAGCAATTGCTCGACTTGCAAGCGTGGCCAATATTCGGGTTGAAAGACCAGGGCCGCGTCCAGCACGCCCAGCTCGAGCTGACGCAGCAGGTTTTCGCCGTCGCGAATTTCTGTGCGCAACGCATGGCTTGGAATCTTTTCGCGCAACTCGCGAGCCCAACTGAGCATCAGTGGATTGCACAGACTGACCTCACCGCCAATATGCAGCACGTCACGGTAGCCGTCCGGCAGCGGCAGGTCCCGACGTGCCGCCTCCCATGTCTGCACCAATTGATTGGCATAGACCACAAAGGCTTCGCCATCAGGGGTCAACCTGGCACCGGCGCGATTGCGCACGAACAAGGTGCTGGACAGCTGACTCTCGAGCTTCTGGACGCGAGCGGTAATGGCGGTCTGGGTGACATGCAGCTTCTCGGCTGCAGAGGCAAGACTTCCGTGGCGAACGATCTCCAGGAAGGTACGGGCTAGATCGATGTCCATGGGCATCCCGGTACTCAAAAGGATTTGCAGTGTAGAGCAACGGGCGCTATTGCAGCACACCTGAACTGGCCCTGAACCTGTAGGAGCCGAGCTTGCTCGCGATGCAGGCAGCGCGGTCTGTCTGTCTCACCGCGGTGATGCTATCGCGAGCAAGCTCGGCTCCTACAGGATCTACACTGCAAATCACCTCGAACCCCCACGGAAGCTCTTATGACGGCCAAGCCGGCAGCGAATATTCTCGAGACGGTTGAAGGCCAGCGCCTGGCCGGTGTTGATGCCGATCGCTGGCGTGAATGGGGGCCGTATTTGAGCGAGCGGCAGTGGGGCACGGTGCGCGAGGATTACAGCGCTGATGGCGATGCCTGGCGCTACTTCCCCCATGACCATGCGCGCAGCCGGGCCTACCGCTGGGGTGAAGACGGGTTGGCGGGGTTCTCGGACAAGGCTCAGCACTGGTGCCTGGGGCTGGCGTTGTGGAACGAGCGCGACCCGATTATCAAGGAGCGGTTGTTCGGTCTGAACAACACTGAGGGCAACCATGGCGAGGATGTCAAAGAGCTCTACTTCTACCTCGACGGGGTGCCGAGCCATGCCTATATGCGCATGCTCTACAAGTATCCTCAGGCGGTGTTTCCCTACGACGATCTGCTGACCGAGAATGCCCGCCGCGGCCTTGATGATGCCGAGTACGAGATCCTCGATACCGGGGTCTTCGAAGACAATCGCTATTTCGATGTGACAGTGGAATATGCCAAGCACACGCCGGATGACATCTTCATGCGGGTCACGGTAGAGAACCGTTCCGATCAACCGGCGCGCTTACGCGTGTTGCCACAGCTCTGGGCGCGCAATACCTGGAGCTGGGACGCTGAAGGGCACAAGCCTGGTCTTGCCCTGAGCGGCGAGCACGTCATCGCCCGGCTCGCGCATCGAGCCGACATGCAGGCCACTGCCTGGGGGCAGCCAGGCTGTGAGTGGTTATTCTGCGACAACGAAACCAACTTTCCAAAACTCAATGGCCTGGCGGCAACCGGCCCGTTCAAGGATGGAATCAACGACTACGTAGCCAACGGCGTGGCCAACGCCATTCGACGCAATGCGGGGACACGGGTGGCGGCACATTTCACTCTGGAACTGGCGAGCCGGGAAAGCAAAAGCGTCTTCCTGCGCCTGGCTCCGGTGGGTGCCGAACGGGTCAATGCCAGAACCCTGTTCGAGCAGCGTCGTGCCGAGACCGACGACTATTACGCCGCGCTACAGGCTGACCTCGAAGATGCCGACGCGCGCAATGTTCAGCGCCAGGCGCTGGCCGGGTTGTTGTGGTCCAAACAGCTGTATTACTTCGACGTCAATCAATGGCTGGACGGTGATCCCACCCAACCATCGCCACCCCCGCAGCGTGCCCACATCCGCAACACCCATTGGCGGCACCTCTCCAATTTCGACATCGTCTCCATGCCCGATACCTGGGAATACCCGTGGTATGCCTCATGGGACCTGGGCTTTCAGGCCGTGGCCTTTGCGTTGATCGATCCGGGTTTTGCCAAGCACCAGTTGCTGCTGTTGGTCAAAGACCGCTTCATGCACCCCAACGGCCAGTTACCGGCCTACGAATGGCGTTTCGACGACGCCAACCCACCGGTCCATGCGTGGGCCTGTTGGCGGGTTTATAAACGAGACATGGCCTTGACTGGCGTCGGCGATATGGATTTTCTCGAGCGGATTTTCCACAAGCTGCTGCTGAACTTTTCCTGGTGGGTCAACCGTAAGGATGCCGAGGGTCGCAACCTGTTTCAGGGTGGTTTTCTCGGGCTCGACAACATCGCCTTGTTCGACCGCTCAGCCGCACTGCCACCCGGCTTTCAACTCGATCAGGCCGACGGTACGGCGTGGGTTGCCGCCTATGCACTGGACTTGATGCGCATCGCCCTTGAGCTGGCCAAGCGCAACGCGGTGTATGTCGATATCGCGGTGAAGTTTTTTGAGCACTTCCTGTACATCGCCGGGGCGATCAACCGCATTGATAGCAGCGCTGAAGGGTTGTGGGACGAACAGGATCATTTTTTCTACGACGTCTTGCACCGTCCCGATGGCCAGAGCGAACCGCTGCGATTGCGCTCCATCGTCGGGCTGATGCCGCTGTTTGCGGTACAAGTCCTGGAGCAGCATGAGCACGAAGGATTACCGGGGCTGCGCGAGCGTCTGTTCGGTTTCATGCGACACCGGCCGGACCTTGCCAACCTGGTCTCACGCTGGACCGAGCCGGGTGAGGGCAATCGGTTCTTGCTGGCGTTGCTGCGCGGCGAGCGGACCAAAGACCTGCTCAAACGTATGCTCGACGAGACCGAATTTCTCTCCGAATTCGGCATTCGCTCGCTGTCCAAAGCCTTTGCCGAACAGCCCTTCGCCCTGCAAATAAACGGCAACGGACTGTGCGCCCGCTATGAACCGGCGGAATCCGGCTCGCGGTTGTACGGTGGAAACTCCAATTGGCGCGGGCCGCTGTGGATGCCGATCAATTACATGCTGATTGATTCGTTGCGCGAGTTTCATCGTTACTACGACAACAATTTTTCGGTCGAATACCCTAGCGGCTCTGGCTATCTGGCTTCACTGGCCGAGGTCGCCGACAGCTTGAGTCAGCGTCTGACGAAGTTGTTTCTGCTGGATGAAAACGGCCGCCGTCCCTCGATGTCCGGGTATGCGCAATTACAGGCCGACCCAGCCAGCCGCGATCTGCTGTTGTTCCATGAGTATTTTCATGGCGAGACCGGTCGCGGCCTGGGGGCTTCTCATCAAACCGGGTGGAGCGCGTTGGTGGCGTTGCTGTTGCAGAAGGGAACCTGAGGCGCCTATGAATCCCGCCGGTCAGCGGGATTCATAGTTAGGGTCGTGACGATTCAAAACGCAAAACACGAACAACCAAACGCCCCCCAGAACCCTTGAAAGTCACTCACCGGCACCGAAGACAAGCGCGCCCGCTCATGACTGTGGGCATGTACGCCGCAGGGGCCGACGCATTGGTGGACCTGAGCGGTCAGCGGTGCAGTCGGCTTCCAGTGCCCCGGTACGTTCACCACGGGTGACCAGTCGGGCATCACCGGCATGGCGGGAGGAGCGAGTTTGTCGAATTCGAGGGTGCCGTGCACCACCTTGCCGTCGACCACGGTCAGCACTGACTCGATCCACTTGATGGCTTCGTCGTCGATGCTGAAGTAGTCGGCTGACAGCGCCACCAGGTCTGCCAATTGTCCGACCTTGATCTGGCCTTTTTTGCCTTGTTCGGAGGAGAACCAGGCACTGCCATGGGTGTACAGCTCCAGTGCGGTGTCGCGGCTCAACCCTTGTGGGTAGAGCTCTAGCCCGCCGACAGTGCGCCCGCTGACCAGCCAATAGAGCGATGTCCATGGGTTGTAGCTGGACACCCGCGTGGCATCGGTGCCGGCACCGACGGGGATGCCTTCGGCGAGCATGCGTTTGATCGGCGGTGTGTGCTCGGCGGCTTTGGCACCGTAGCGGTCGACAAAATATTCGCCCTGAAAGGCCATGCGGTCCTGAATGGCGATGCCGCCGCCCAGTGCGCGGACCCGTTCGATGTTTTCGGGCGTGATGGTTTCGGCATGGTCGAAGAACCACGGCAGGCCGTTGAACGGAATGTCGCGGTTGACCTTCTCGAACACATTAAGCATCCGCGTGATCGATTCGTTGTAGGTGGCGTGCAGACGGAACGGCCAGCGCTGTTCCACCAAATGACGCACCACCGGCTCCAGCTCCTGCTCCATGGTCTGCGCAAAGTCCGGGCGCGGTTCGAGGAAGTCTTCAAAGTCGGCAGCCGAGAACACCAGCATTTCCCCGGCGCCGTTATGCCGCAAGAAGTCATCACCCTGGCCGTATTTTGATGTACTGGTCCAGTTCTTGAAGTCGGTCAGTTCTTCCTTGGGCTTTTGGGTGAACAGGTTGTAGGCGATACGCACGGTGAGTTGCTTGTCCCGCGCCATTTGCTGGATGACTTGATAGTCGTCCGGGTAGTTCTGGTAACCACCGCCTGCATCAATGGCGCTGGTCACGCCGAGGCGGTTGAGTTCGCGCATGAACTGGCGGGTCGAGTTGACCTGATACTCCAGCGGCAGCTTCGGTCCTTTGGCCAGGGTCGAATACAGAATCATCGCGTTGGGGCGCGCAATCAGCATGCCGGTGGGATCGCCATTGGCATCGCGCTGGATCTCGCCACCCGGCGGGTTTGGGGTATTGCGGTTGTAGCCGACCACCTTCAACGCCGCACGGTTGAGCAGGGCGCGGTCGTAGAGGTGCAGGACGAAGACCGGTGTGTCCGGCGCAGCTTTGTTCAATTCGTCAATGGTAGGCAGTCGCCGTTCGGCGAACTGGAACTCAGTCCAGCCACCCACCACCCGAACCCATTGCGGCGCCGGGGTGCGATCGGCCTGGTCCTTGAGCAGGCGCAAGGCGTCGACCAGTGAGGGCACGCCTTCCCAACGCAGTTCCAGGTTGTAGTTGAGACCGCCGCGGATCAGGTGCAAGTGTGAGTCATTGAGCCCGGGAATCACCGTGCGTCGCTGCAGGTCGATGACCTGGGAGGCATCGCCGCGCAGGGCCATGGCCTCGGCATCGCTACCGACGGCGATAAATCGACCGTCCTTGATGGCAACGGCGGTGGCTTGGGGCTTTTCACGGTCGACGGTGTGCAGGTGACCGTTGTACAGAATCAGATCGGCTGGGGCATTGGGCATGGTGCTGCTCCCGACTGGTAAAGGACTGATCCAGGCGCCGAGGACGCCTGCCGAAAGGCCTTGACGGTGGTTGAAGTCGTCGTGGTCATCAGGTGGACTCATGACGTGTTCTCCTCGTCATGCTCGCGCTGGCGAACGGTTGGACGCGCAGCGCGCATCCGACCACCGGCTTACTTGATCTGACGCTGGGGTGCCTTGTGCACCATGGTGTAGGCGTAATCCACACCCATGCCATAGGCGCCGCTGTGTTCCAGCACCAATTGCATGACTGCCTCGTAGGTGTCCTTGTGAGCCCAGTCGCGCTGGTATTCCAGCAAAATCTGTTGCCAGGTCACCGGGATGGCCCCGGCCTGGATCATCCGTTGCACGGACATGTCATGGGCCTCTTGCGAGGTGCCGCCAGAAGCGTCGGTGACAATATAGACCTCGAATCCTTCCTCCATCGCCTCCAATACCGGAAAGGTCAAACAAACCTCAGTCCAGAGTGCCGCCATCACCAGTTTCTTACGCCCGGTGGCCTTGACCGCAGCCACCAGGTTTTTGTCTCCCCAGGAATTCATCGACGTACGTTCGATCGGTTGATGGTCCGGGAATACGCCAAGGATCTCTGGCCAGATATAGCCGCTGAAGCTGGTGGTTTCGACTGAGGTGAGGATCGTCGGCACGTTGAACAGCTTGGCGGTCTTGGCCAGCGCCACGGTGTTGTTCTTCAGTTGTTGGCGGTCGATCGACTGCACGCCGAAGGCCATTTGTGGCTGGTGGTCGATCAGGATCAGAGCGGAATTAGTCGGGTTCAGCAATTCGCGAATAGACATGACAAGTTCCTTAAGTCTTGAATGAGAGAGCCAGCGCAGACAGCACCCCGGCTGAGAGCTAGTCTGTTGCTGCTCATCCAGCTAAACAATTACCTGGAATGGGGACTTATTGATTCCGTAGTGGGGACAGTGATGGATCGAATCGATTGCATGCGCACTTTCGTTGCCACCGTGCGCCATAACGGCTTCGCCGCCGCTGCCCGAGCGCTGGACTTGCCGCGCTCCAAGGTCAGCAAACAGATCCAGGCGCTGGAAGACGGCATCGGTGTGCAATTGCTGCTGCGCACCACCCGCAGCCTGCACTTGACCGAAGCCGGGGCTGAGTATTTCGACGCGGCGCGTGAAGTGCTGGCCTCACTGGACGAGGCTGAGCAGAGCGCCCGTGACGGCATTGGTGAGTTGCGAGGGGTGTTGCGGATCAATGCACCGATGTCGTTTGGTCTGCGACGGTTGGGGCCACTGATTCCGGTGTTCCATGCCCTGCACCCGAAAGTCGAACTGCAACTGGTGCTCAGCGATCAGCAGGTCGATCCGGTGCGCGGTGGTTTCGATGTCACTATTCGTATTGCCAGTCTGCCGGACTCGTCTTTATTGACTCGAACCTTGGCACCGGCTCCGCGAGCACTGGTGGCGTCGCCGGGGTATCTGGCGCGATCGGGCACGCCGCAAACGCCGCAGCAATTGAGTGAGCATCAGTGCCTGGGTTACTGCTACCTGCAGAGTGGCGTGAGCCTGGCGTTGAGTAAAGGTCAGGAGACCCGGCGTGTACAAATGAACGGGCCGATGAACGCCAACAACGGCGATCTGCTGGCCCAAGCGGCGGAGGCGGGGATGGGGATTGCCTTGTTGCCGAACTTCATCGTCGACGAAGCACTGGCTGCCGGCAGGCTGGTGACGGTGCTGGAGGATTGGAGTGCGCCGCCGATCACCATCAACGCGGTGTACCTGAGTGCCCGGCATGTGCCGAAAAAAATTCGGACTTTTATCGATTTTCTGGTGGAGCAGTTGAGCGGCTAGTGAGGCAAAAGTCCGGGCCTTGAAAACACAAATCCCGCCATAGAGGCGGGATTCGTTTGCAGCCAGACGTGCTCCCGAGGGCCGGGAGCCACGTACTTAGGCCGGGAACAGTTCGCTCAGCTTCATCGCCAGCATCATGTCGCCTTCAGCGCGCAGTTTGCCACCCATGAACGCCTGCATGCCGTCGGTCGAGCCATCGACGATGCCTTCCAGGGTTTCGCCGTCCATCACCAGAGTGACCTGAGCGTCCGGGTTTTCGCCTTCTTTCAGCTCGCAGGTGCTGTCTTTGACAATCAGCGAGAAGTTTTTGGTGTCATCGATGCGGAAACCGAAAACCAGGTCCAGGCCCGCAGCAGCGGCTGGGTTGAACTTGGCTTTCATTGCTTGTACGGCATCAGCTACGGAGGTCATGGTTCGATCCTTTTATGGGTGATTACAACAAGGGTCACAGTTAGCCGGTACTCAGCGGAAAGTGATGAGTTCCGGGGCCTTCAGCAGTTGCAAATGTGCATGACTGTTGAAGGAAGCCAGAGCCACCTCGCGACCACGAAACTTGATCAGGTTGAGCGAGGTGTTGACGATTTGCCAATTCAGTTCAAAGGCCTGTGCGGCAGGCATTTGGGTAATTAGATGGAGCAGGGCGGTGATGGTACCGCCGGAAGTGAACACGGCGATTTTCTGGGTGTTGTCCGCTTGCTCGAGGATGCGTTGCAAACCTGCCTGGACACGTCCGACAAACCCTGGCCAGCTTTCCAGCCCCGGTGTGTCATAGGTGCCACTGAGCCAGCGCTCGATGATCAAGGCGAAGATCCGCTGGAACTCCGCGCGGTTTTGTGTCGCATTACGCAGGATGTGCAGTGCTTCGGGTTCGTCCGGCAGTAGGCCTGGAAGCAGCGCACGGATGATCGCGTCGGCATCGAACTCGTTGAACGCCGAGTCGATTTCCAGGGTCGGAACCGGGATGCCGACTGCGCTGAACTGTTCAAGCGCAGAGTTGGCGGTGTGCTGTTGCCGGCGCAAGTCGCCAGACAGACAACGATCGAAGCTCAACCCCAATTCAGCCAGGTGGCTGCCCAGCACTTGCGCCTGACGAATACCAATCGGCGACAGCACGTCATAGTCGTCTGCACCGAAGGAGGCTTGGCCATGTCGAATCAAGTAGATGCTGCCCACGTCCGCGTCATCCCGGTGCGTTGTAAGTTTTGCGAGGTTATGAGGATGCCGGAAGGCTGTCAATGAAAAAACATACGCTTGTTTGAAATGTCCGTTGGAGGCCCGTTACGGCAGGTTTCACGGCTGGTCGCGAGGCGAGCGCATCGGTATGCTGGAGGTATCCCGCGACCGATTGTCCAGCGGCGCATAGTATTTAAGGAGTCCCTGTGGAGTTTTTTGCCGAGTACGCAAGTTTTTTGGCTAAAACCGTCACCTTGGTCGTCGCCATTCTGGTGGTTCTGGCCAGTTTCGCGGCACTGCGCAGCAAAGGCCGGCGTAGGGCTGCGGGCCAGCTGCACGTCAGCAAACTCAACGATTTTTATAAAGAGCTGCGAGAGCGCCTTGAGCAGAACTTGCTCACCAAGGATCAACTGAAGACCCTGCGTAAATCGCAAAGCAAGGTCGAGAAAAGACAGAAGAAACATCCTGAGCCCAAGCCGCGGGTGTTCGTACTGGATTTCGACGGTGACATCAGAGCCTCTGCCACTGAAAGCTTGCGCCACGAAATCACCGCGCTGTTGACTCTCGCCACTCCCAAAGATGAAGTGGTGCTGCGTTTGGAAAGCGGCGGCGGCATGGTCCACAGCTACGGTCTGGCTTCTTCGCAACTGGCGCGGATCCGCCAGGCGGGTGTGCCGCTGACAATCTGCATCGACAAGGTCGCAGCCAGCGGCGGCTACATGATGGCCTGCATCGGCGAGAAAATTATCAGTGCACCGTTCGCCATCCTTGGCTCGATCGGTGTGGTGGCCCAGTTGCCCAACGTCAATCGCCTGCTGAAAAAGCACGACATCGACTTTGAGGTACTGACCGCTGGCGAGTACAAACGCACTCTAACGGTGTTTGGCGAAAACACCGAGAAGGGCCGGGAGAAATTCCAGGAAGAGCTGGACATCACCCATCAACTGTTCAAGAACTTTGTTTCGCGCTACCGCCCGCAACTGGCCATCGACGAGGTTGCGACCGGTGAAGTCTGGCTGGGTGTCGCAGCACTGGACAAGCAATTGGTCGACGAGCTGAAAACCAGTGACGAATACCTCTCCGAGCGCGCCAAGCACTCGGAGCTGTATCACCTGCACTACGCCGAGCGCAAAAGCCTGCAAGAGCGTGTGGGGCTGGCGGCGAGCGGCTCGATCGATCGCTTGTTGCTGAGCTGGTGGAGCCGTTTGACTCAGCAGCGGTTTTGGTAAGTCGCTTTGCTGCTTCCCCCGTAGGAGCAGCCGGTCGACGCTCGATTGCTCGCGGTGGAGGCCGATGTATCGCGGTTCTCAAGAGAGGTCGCGTTATCGTTTAAGTCCATCGCGAGCGAGCTCGCTCCTACAAGGTTTTGTGGGTTGCAGCGGACAAATCTGGCAGACACAAAAAAGCCCTGAAACCGGAATGTCCGGTTTCAGGGCTTTTTGTTTATGCGTGACGTTTAGCGACGACGAAACAGTGGCAGCGGCTCGTCGGTGGCGGCCTGATAGGTCACCGAGAAGTCCTTGAGGCTTTCCAGGGCTTCGTACGGGTCTTTGTCTGCACGCAAGGCGTAGGCATCGAAGCCGCAGCGGTGCAGGTAGAACAGCTGGTCACGCAGCACGTCGCCGATGGCCCGCAGTTCACCTTTGTAGCCGTAACGATCACGCAGCAGGCGAGCGTTGGAGTAGTTGCGGCCGTCGGTGAAGGCCGGGAAGTTCAAGGCAATCACCTGGAAGTGCCCAATGTCTTCACCGATTTCTTCGGCTTCTTCATCCGCGTCCAGCCATACGCCCAGACCGCCGTCACGAGCCTTGAGCGCGTGAGCGTGCTCACGCCACAGGGCGAGGGGGACGATCAGGTCGTCGCAGTTGGAGATACCGTCGAGGGTCGAGTCCTTGGGCATCAAGTGCCAGGTTTCGTCGATGACCTCGTTGTTCTTAATTATTCGCTGCATAGACGCGCTCCTTGAAGAGGTCAATGCCGATACGTTGGTAGGTGTCGATGAAACGCTCGTCTGGAGTACGTTGTTCCACGTACACGTCGATCAGCTTCTCGATCACGTCGGGCATTACATCCTGGGCGAAGGATGGGCCGAGGATCTTGCCCAGGCTTGCGTCGCGGCTGCTGCTGCCACCGAGAGAGACCTGGTAGAACTCTTCGCCTTTCTTATCCACTCCGAGAATGCCGATATGGCCGACGTGGTGGTGACCGCAAGCGTTCATGCAGCCGGAAATGTTCAGGTCCAGCTCACCGATATCGAACAGGTAGTCCAGATCGTCGAAACGACGCTGGATCGATTCGGCAATCGGGATCGACTTGGCGTTGGCCAGGGAGCAGAAGTCACCACCTGGGCAGCAAATGATGTCAGTCAACAGGCCGATGTTCGGCGTAGCGAAACCTTGCTCGCGCAACTCGCCCCACATGGCGAACAACTGGCTCTGTTCGACGTCGGCGAGAATGATGTTCTGCTCGTGGGAGGTGCGCAGCTGGCCGAAGCTGTAGCGCTCGGCCAGGTCTGCAATCCCGTCAAGCTGCTTGTCCGTTACGTCGCCAGGGGCAACACCGGTCGGTTTCAGCGACAGGGTCACGGCAACATAACCCGGCTTCTTGTGCGCCAGGGTGTTGCGAGTACGCCAGCGGGCGAAGCCGGGATGCTGTTTGTCGAGCTCGGCCAGCTCGGCAGCCTGGTCGTTCAGGGCTTTGTAGTCCGGATCGACGAAGTGCTTGGCGACACGATGAACTTCGGCTTCGGTCAGCGTGGTCTGGCCACCGCGAAGGTGGACCATTTCCGCGTCGACTTTCTCGGCGAACACTTCAGGCGTCAGGGCCTTGACCAGGATCTTGATCCGCGCTTTGTACTTGTTGTCACGACGACCGTAGCGGTTGTAGACACGCAGAATGGCGTCGAGGTAGCTCAACAGGTCCTGCCACGGCAGGAACTCATTGATGAAGGCGCCGACCACCGGGGTCCGGCCCAAACCACCACCGACCAGCACCCTGAAGCCCAGCTCGCCTGCAGCGTTGTGCACCGGCTCAAGGCCGATATCGTGGACTTCGATCGCCGCGCGGTCGGAGGTCGAACCGTTGATGGCAATCTTGAACTTGCGCGGCAGGTAGGCGAATTCCGGGTGGAACGTCGTCCATTGACGAACGATCTCGCACCACGGGCGCGGGTCGATCAATTCGTCGGCAGCGACACCGGCGAACTGGTCGGTGGTGACGTTGCGCAGGCAGTTACCACTGGTTTGAATGGCGTGCATCTGCACGGTCGCCAGCTCAGCCAGGATGTCCGGAATGTCTTCCAGCGCCGGCCAGTTGAACTGCACGTTCTGCCGGGTGCTGATGTGGGCATAGCCCTTGTCGTAGTCGCGAGCGACCTTGGCCATCATTCGCGCTTGGCGCGAAGTCAGTTGGCCATAGGGCACGGCAACCCGCAGCATCGGGGCGAAGCGTTGAATATAAAGGCCATTTTGCAGGCGCAGGGGGCGGAATTCTTCTTCGCTCAGCTCGCCTGCCAGATAGCGTCGGGTCTGATCACGGAACTGCTTGACGCGGTCCTCGATGATTCGCTGATCGTACTCGTCATATACGTACATAGGTGTCCTGTTCTCAGGCTGCTTTGCCTAGGCAATTCTGCGCGCACGGCCGCGCACTCCCAACGGAGCCGGCGCACGATACCAGTTTGCAGTTATGCGCAAAAGTGATGTTTGAGTATATGCAAAGAACCAAAACGACTAATGAGATTGACTATTGTCTTACCCACATTTGTGGTGCGGGCAATACTGGACTTAACTGTGGTCGAGTCTTTATGCAATCACCGATAAAACCGACAAGAGGCGATGCAATGAGCAACCCAACCAAAGCAAGGAAAAGCGACAGCAGTGTCGACGCGTGGGCGATTCTTTTTCTGATCATTCTGGTGGTATCGACCGCTGTGTTTTGGGTCAGCCATCAATAAGTAAACCTGTCCGGGCCCTTTTCCGACGATTGTCGGACAAAAACGGTAATTGAGCGCAGTTTGCTAGCACTTCGCCAGCTATAATGCGCGGCTAATTTCCGGGGTTCGGATGACCATGTTGAAGTTTCTCTGTGGGGTGTTTCTGGCGCTTGGTACGGTTTTCGGGCCGGGTGCGCAAGCGACGTCAGTGTTGTTTTTGAATCCGGGGACCTCCACGGAAACTTTTTGGGTCAGCTATTCAAAATTCATGCAGGCAGCGGCCAAGGATCTTGGTATGGACCTGCAAATTCTCTACTCGGATCGTGTGCCTGAAACCAATCTCAAGCAGGCCCGTGAAGCCCTTCAGGGACCCAAGCGTCCGGATTATCTGGTGTTCGTCAACGAACAGTACGTGGCTCCGGAAATCTTGCGCCTGTCCCAAGGCAGTGGCGTGAAGCTGTTTATCGTCAATAACTCGCTGACAGCGGACCAGCTGAATATGCTCGGCGACCGTCAGAAGAAGTACCCGGATTGGCTGGGCAGTCTGGTGCCCAACGATGAGGAGGGTGGCTATCTGATGCTCAAGGAGCTGATTCGCCTGCACCGCCCCGTCGCGCCTGGCCAGACTATCGAACTGTTGGCATTTTCCGGTATGAAGATCACTCCGGCCGCGCAATTGCGCGAGAAAGGCATGCGGCGGGCGTTGGCCGAGCATCCCGAAGTGCGGTTGCACCAGCTGGTGTATGGCGGTTGGACCCGTGAGCGCGCCTACGAGCAAGCCAAAATGCTCTTCAAGCGCTATCCGGCAGTCTCGCTGGTTTGGTCGGCCAACGATGAAATGGCGTTCGGGGCGATGCAGGCTTATTCGGAGACGGGAGGAAAACCGGGCAAGGGTGCGTTGTTCAGCGCAATCAACACCTCGCCAACGGCTTTGCAGGCACTGCTCGATGGGCGCTTGAGCGTGCTATTGGGTGGGCATTTCAGTCTGGGCGGCTGGGCACTGGTGCAATTGCATGACTACGACCAAGGCGTCGACGTCAGCCAGTATGGCGGTCGCGACCGCCAGATTCCGCTGTTGCAGTTGATCGATAGGGAGCAGGCCCGACGGTTGTTGGCCCTGAATGCCACTCAGGATTATGGCGTCGATTTCCGCAGCCTCTCAGCCAAAGGCCGTCCACTGTCCTATCGCTACCCCTTCAGCCTGCAAATCCTCATGCACTGACCGTTGGCTTAAACCCCTGCCAGGTGCAGCACCAGTTTCACGATACCGAACAGCGTCAACGCAAAGATTGCCGTGAACAGTATGCCCAGCACCACGAAATGCCTGGGTTTGCCGTGAGTGAAGTCTCGGGCGCGATTCTTCCCGCTTTGCACGCCAAAGGCGGCCGCCATCACGCTTTGCAGCATTTGCCACAAAGTCGGCGGCTTGTCGTTGCCAGGGTCGTCCATAAAGCCCTCGGTACAGGTTGTGTGCAGAGAGCATAGACAATTTGTGGCGCGGTGGTGATTGCAAAAAGATCGTCCGAACGCGGCCCGAACCTGCGGCAGCTCCAGTGGATTGCATTCACCCGAATGTCAGGTGAACCCAAATCCCGTAGGAGCTGCCGATAGGCTGCGGTCTTTTCAGGCGTGACGCTAATTAATTGTCATACCCAAGGTTAGGCGCCAACCACCGTTCACTCACACTCAGGTCCTGACCTTTACGGGCCGTGTAGCTTTGCACCTGATCCTTGTCGACCTTGCCCACGGCAAAGTACTGCGCTTGCGGGTGGGCGAAGTACCAGCCGCTGACGGCGGCGGCCGGGAACATTGCGTAGTGTTCGGTGAGGAACACGCCGCTGCGGCCAGCCTTGAGTTCTTCCGCTTCCGGATCCAGCAGTTTGAACAACGTGCCTTTCTCCGTGTGATCCGGGCACGCCGGGTAGCCGGGGGCAGGGCGGATGCCGGTGTATTGCTCTTTGATCAACGCTTCGTTGTCGAGCTGTTCGTCCTTGGCATAACCCCAGTAGTTTTTCCGCACTTGCTGGTGCAACCACTCGGCACAGGCTTCGGCCAGACGGTCGGCCAAGGCCTTGACCATGATCGAGTTGTAATCGTCGCCAGCGTCCTGATAAGCCTTGGCCACTTCCTCGGCACCGATTCCTGCGGTGGTGATGAAACCGCCGACATAGTCGGTGATGCCGCTGTCTTTGGGGGCAACGAAGTCGGCCAGAGAGAAGTTTGGCTTGCCATCGGTCTTGATGATTTGCTGGCGCAGGTGATGCAGTTTGGCGATTGGCTTGCCGTCGTCGCCATAGACCTCCAGGTCATCGTCCTGTACCTGATTGGCCGGCCAGAAACCGAACACTGCGCGGGCGCTGATGAGTTTTTCATCGATCAGTTTGGCGAGCATTTCCTGAGCGTCGGCAAACAACGAGGTGGCCGCTTCGCCCACGACTTCATCGGTGAGGATGCGCGGGTACTTGCCGGCCAGGTCCCAAGAGATGAAGAACGGCGTCCAGTCGATGTATTCGGCCAGCACCTTGAGGTCGATGTTGTCCAGCACCTTGGCACCAGTGAAGGTCGGCTTTACCGGTTGGTAGGTGCTCCAGTCGAATTGCGGCTTCTTGGCGATTGCCACTGGGTAGCTCAAGCGTTCGGTACGGGCGCTGCGATTTGCCGTGCGCTCGCGGACTTCGATGTATTCCAGGCGGGTCTTTTCGACAAACGCCGGTTTCAACTCCTTGGACAACAACTGGGTCGCCACGCCCACGGCGCGGGAGGCGTCGGTGACGTAAATCACCGCGTCGTTGCTGTACTTGGGCTCGATCTTCACCGCCGTGTGGGCCTTGGAAGTCGTCGCGCCGCCGATCATCAGCGGCAGATAGAAATCCTGACGCTGCATTTCCCGGGCGACGTGGACCATTTCGTCCAGCGACGGGGTGATCAGGCCGGAGAGGCCGATGATGTCGCACTTCTGTTCTTTGGCGACTTGAAGGATTTTCTCCGCCGGCACCATTACGCCGAGGTCAACGATGTCGTAGCCGTTACAGCCCAGCACCACACCGACGATGTTCTTGCCGATGTCGTGCACGTCGCCCTTGACCGTCGCCATGAGGATCTTTCCCTTGGCTTCCGGTTTGTCGCCTTTTTCCAGCTCGATGAACGGGATCAAGTGGGCCACGGCCTGCTTCATGACGCGGGCGGATTTCACCACCTGCGGAAGGAACATTTTACCGGCGCCGAACAGGTCGCCGACGATGTTCATGCCGGACATCAGCGGGCCTTCGATCACCTCGATCGGGCGAGCGAACGACAGTCGGGACTCTTCGGTGTCTTCGACAATGTGCGTGGTAATGCCCTTGACCAGCGCATGCTCCAGACGCTTGTTGACGTCCCAGCTGCGCCACTCGCCCGTTTCGGCTTCCTTGACGCTGCCGTCGCCTTTGTACTTGTCAGCGATGGCCAGCAGAGCGTCGGTGCCTTCCGGGGTGCGGTTGAGCACTACGTCTTCGACGGCGTCGCGCAGCTCGGCCGGGATCTGGTCGTAGATCTCCAATTGGCCGGCGTTGACGATGCCCATGGTCAGACCGTTGCGGATCGCATGCAGCAGGAACACCGAGTGGATCGCTTCACGCACCGGGTTGTTGCCACGGAACGAGAACGACACGTTGGACACGCCACCGCTGGTCAGCGCGTGGGGCAGGTGGTCGCGGATATAGGCACAGGCGTTGATGAAATCGACCGCGTAGTTGTTGTGCTCTTCGATACCGGTGGCGATGGCGAAGATGTTTGGGTCGAAGATGATGTCTTCCGGCGGGAAGCCCACTTCATTGACCAGAATGTCGTAGGAGCGTTTGCAGATTTCCTTTTTGCGCGCCTCGGTGTCGGCCTGACCGGATTCGTCGAAGGCCATCACCACCACTGCAGCGCCGTAGCGCTTGCACAGTTTGGCGTGATGAATGAACTGCTCGACGCCTTCCTTCATGCTGATGGAGTTGACGATGCCCTTGCCCTGGATGCACTTGAGGCCGGCTTCGATCACTTCCCACTTGGAGGAGTCGATCATGATCGGCACGCGGGAGATGTCCGGCTCACCGGCGATCAGATTGAGGAAGGTCACCATGGCCTTCTTCGAATCGAGCATGCCCTCGTCCATGTTGATGTCGATCACCTGCGCGCCGGCCTCAACCTGCTGCAGGGCGACTTCCAGGGCTTCGGTGTAGTTGTCTTCGCGGATCAGGCGGGCGAACCGGGCGGAACCGGTGATGTTGGTCCGCTCGCCGACGTTGACGAACAACGACTCGCGATTGATGGTGAACGGCTCCAGGCCCGACAGACGGCAGGCCTTCGGAATGTCTGGAATCGGCCGCGGTGCGTAGTTGGCTACCGCTTTGGCGATCGCCTCGATGTGCCCCGGCGTAGTACCGCAGCAGCCGCCGACGATGTTCAGGAAGCCACTTTGGGCGAACTCTTCGATGACCTTGGCGGTGTCTGCCGGCAGTTCGTCGTATTCACCAAACTCGTTCGGCAGGCCGGCGTTCGGGTGAGCCGAAACGTAGGTGCTGGCCTTGTCCGACAGTTCTTCCAGGTACGGTCGCAGTTCACGGGCGCCGAGGGCGCAGTTCAGGCCGACGGAGATCGGCTTGGCGTGGCTGATGGAGTTCCAGAAGGCTTCGGTAGTCTGACCGGACAGGGTACGGCCAGAGGCGTCGGTGATGGTGCCGGAAATCATGATCGGCAGTTCGAAACCCACCTCTTCGAACACGCCTTGCACAGCGAAGATCGCTGCCTTGGCGTTCAAGGTGTCGAAGATGGTTTCGATCAGGATCAGGTCGGCACCGCCTTCGATCAGGCCTTTGGTGGCTTCGGTGTAGTTTTCCACCAGCTCATCGAAGGTCACGTTGCGGTAGCCAGGGTTGTTCACATCCGGAGACAGCGAACAGGTGCGGCTGGTCGGGCCGAGCACGCCAGCGACGAAGCGCGGCTTGTCCGGGGTTTCCAGGGTCTTGGCGTCGGCCACCTTGCGCGCCAGGCGTGCGCCCTCTACGTTGAGTTCGTAGACCAGTGTTTCCATGCCATAGTCGGCCTGGGACACTTGGGTGGCGTTAAAGGTGTTGGTTTCGAGAATGTCGGCACCGGCATCCAGATACGCCTTCTCGATCGCCCCGATCACGTCGGGGCGGCTGAGAATCAACAGGTCGTTGTTGCCTTTGACGTCGCTCGGCCAGTCAGCGAAGCGTTTGCCACGGTAATCCTGTTCCTCGAGCTTGTAGCTCTGAATCATCGTGCCCATGCCGCCATCGAGAATCAGGATGCGCTCTTTGAGGGCTTGATGGAGAGCTTGAAGGCGAGCGCTGCGATCGGACATAGGACTACCTGGAAGGGCCAATACAAAGAGGCATGATGATAGCAAACCTGTGCGCTTTTAGAGCATGGCAGGCTTTTGCATGAATATCGCTCATGTTGGTGGCCGGGGTAGACCGGTAGAATCGCGACGTTTTTCTATCATCGGGACCAGGGACATGTCGTATCGCGTTGTCATCAGCAGTTTTTTGCTGCTTTTAAGTTCTACCGCCACAGCGCAAGGTCCGGCGCCGGCGATTTCCTACACCCGCGACATTCAACCGATCTTTACTGAAAAATGCGTGGCCTGCCATGCCTGTTATGACGCCGCCTGTCAGCTCAACCTGGGCAGTGGGGAAGGCGCTGCGCGAGGTGCGACGAAAGTTCCGGTCTATGACGGTCAGCGCAGCAAAGCTTCAAGGCCGACGCGTTTGTTCTACGACGCCTTTGGCAAGGCGGCCTGGCAGCGCAAGGATTTCTATTCAGTGCTCGATGCTCAGGGCAGCCAGGCGGCACTGATGGCGCGCATGCTTGAACTGGGGCATAAAACGCCGCTACAGCCCAACGCGAAGTTGCCCGAGGAAATCGTTTTGGGCCTCAACCGCGAGAACATGTGCCCAATGCCGGGCGAGTTTGATGGCTATGCCGGTGCACATCCCAAAGAAGGTATGCCACTGGCGGTGACCGGTCTGACCCATCAGCAGTACCAGACCCTGCAGCGCTGGTTGGCGTCCGGGGCGCCCATCGATGAGCAAGGCCTGGCTCCCAGCGCCCAAGAGGCGCTGCAGATTGTTCAGTGGGAAAGGCTGCTCAATGCCCCAGGCGCTCGGGAAAAACTGGTCGCTCGCTGGCTGTTTGAACATTTGTTCCTGGCACACATCTATTTCAAGGGCGGCGAGCCGGGGCATTTTTTCCAATGGGTGCGTTCGCGTACGCCGCCGGGGCAGCCGATCGACCTGATCGCTACCCGTCGTCCAAATGACGACCCTGGCACTCAAATCTATTACCGCTTGTGGCCGGTGCAGGGCGTGATCGTGCACAAGACCCACATCACCTATGGGTTAAGCCCGGCGAAAATGGCGCGGATCAAAACCCTGTTCTACAGCGGTAACTGGCAGGTCAGAGCGTTGCCCGGTTACGGGCCGGAGCGGCGGGCCAACCCGTTCGAAACCTTCGAGGCGATCCCGGCGCAGGCGCGTTATCAGTTTATGCTCGATAACGCCGAATACTTCGTGCGAACCTTTATCCGTGGCCCGGTCTGCCGGGGGCAGATTGCCAGTGACGTGATCCGCGATAACTTCTGGGCGTTGTTCCAGGCGCCGGAGCATGACCTGTATATCACCGATCCCGGCTACCGCGGCCAGGCAACGCCGTTGTTGGCGATGCCGGGGCAAAATGATGATGTCGGCAGCGTCTTGACCCTGTGGCACAACTATCGCGACAAGCGCAACGAATACGAAGCCTTGCGCCGGGACAACTACGCCAAGGAGCCGGCGCCGAGCTGGTCGACCCTGTGGGCCGGCAACGACAACGCCTTGCTGAGTATCTTCCGGCACTTCGACAGCGCGTCGGTGAACAAAGGCCTGATTGGTGACGTGCCGCAAACGATGTGGCTGTTCGACTATCCGTTGCTGGAGCGCACGTATTACCAGTTGGCGGTCAACTTCGATGTATTCGGTAACGTGTCCCATCAGGGCCAGACCCGCCTGTACTTCGACCTGATCCGCAACGGCGCTGAGCAGAACTTCCTGCGCCTGATGCCGGCCAATTCCCGCGACGATTATCTCAACGATTGGTATCAGAGCAGCGGCAAGTTCAAGATGTGGCTGGACTATGAAAGCATCGACAACGACAAACCCACCGCACTGAAACTGGATGAGAAGGACCCGAAGCGCGATTTCGCCAACCAACTGCTGGCGCGCTACGGTGACTTGAACGCCACGCCTGACCCGATTAATCGCTGTGACGGGGCGTATTGCTCACGGCCGAACATCGATCCGGCCCTGCAAAACGCCGAACAGGCCTTGAGTCGTCTGGTCTCGCGGCCGGCCGCCGGGCTCAGGGTCATCGATCAGTTGCCAGAATCCACCATGCTGCGCATCGAGACCCAAAGCGGCAAGCGTGAGGTCTACAGCCTGCTGCGCAACCGCGCCCACAGCAACGTGGCGTTCCTGCTCGGCGAGGCGCTGCGTTATCAACCCGGGTTGGATACGTTGACGATTTACCCGGGCGTGCTCAGCAGCTATCCGAACTTCATCTTCAACATCCCGGCCGAGCAGGTCCCTGAGTTTGTTGCACAGATGGAGAGCGCCAAGGACGCCAAACTCTTCGAGAAAATCGTCGACCGCTGGGGGATTCGCCGCAGCCATCCGCAGTTCTGGCAGTACTTCCATGACCTGACCGAATACATCCGCGAGACCGAGCCGGTGGAAGCGGGCGTGCTGGACATGAACCGCTACGAAAATCTGTAAGCGCTTCGCCGGCGGCCCTGAGGGCCGTCGGTTCTTTCCCGACATAAATACTAGGACTTTGTGCGGCGCGATGATTGGCGTAAACTGCGTCCAAGCCTGCGAGGAGTTTCCATGACCGCCATAACCATTACCGATGCCGCCCACGATTATCTGGCTGATCTGCTCTCTAAGCAGAACACCCCGGGGATTGGCATTCGAGTCTTTATTACCCAGCCTGGCACCCAATACGCCGAAACTTGTATTGCCTATTGCAAGCCAGGCGAAGAAAAACCGGAAGATACTGCGCTGGGGCTCAAAAGCTTCACCGCTTATATTGATTCCTTCAGCGAAGCCTTCCTGGACGATGCCGTGGTTGATTACGCCACCGATCGTATGGGTGGCCAGCTGACCATCAAGGCGCCAAACGCCAAAGTTCCGATGGTCAACGCTGACAGCCCGGTCAACGAGCGCATCAACTATTACCTGCAAACCGAAATCAACCCGGGGCTGGCCAGCCACGGTGGTCAGGTCAGCCTGATTGATGTGGTTGAAGACGGTATCGCGGTGTTGAAATTCGGCGGCGGCTGCCAGGGCTGCGGTCAGGCTGACGTGACCTTGAGAGAAGGCATCGAGCGCACGCTGCTTGAGCGTATTCCCGAGCTCAAAGGTGTACGTGACGTCACCGACCACACGCAGAAAGAAAACGCCTACTACTAAGGCGTTCGCTGCAAACAAAAAAACGGCACCCGTGAGTGCCGTTTTTTTATGGGTGAAAGACAGGCTTATGGCGAAGCAACCCTAAAATCAGCAACCGCGGTTCGTCAGGTAAAACGCATTCGCTGGATTGCGAGGACTTCGTCCTCGATCGCGGGCAAGCCACGCTCCCACACTAGATTAGGGTGGTTCTCTAAATATCAGACTGACACAGGACCTTGTGGGAGCGGGCTTGCTCGCGAAGGCGTCCTAAGGGCGATAGAGATGTGCATGCCTGGCGTGATACAGCGACGACTCGCTAAAATTGTCGCTGGCCAGTACTCGGCCCACGAGAATCAGCGCGGTACGGCGAAATCCTTTTGCCTGAACCTTTTCAGCGATATCCGCCAACGTACCCACCACCCAATCCTGATCCGGCCAGGTGGCGCGATGGATCACCGCAATCGGGCAGTCCACGCCATAGTGCGGGACCAGTTCGGCGATGATTTTCTGCAGATGGTTGACCCCCAGATGAATCGCCATGGTCGCCCCATGCTGCGCCAGGCTGCCGAGTTCTTCCCCAGCGGGCATTGCGGTTTTGTCGGCGTAGCGGGTCAGAATCACGCTCTGGGACACATCCGGGAGCGTCAACTCCGCGCCCAGCAACGCAGCGCAGGCAGCTGTCGCCGTCACGCCGGGGATGATTTCAAAGGGAATATTCAGCTCGCGCAAATAGCGAATCTGCTCGCCAATCGCGCCGTACAGGCTCGGATCGCCGGAATGCACCCGGGCCACATCCTGGCCTTTGCCATGGGCGGTCTTGATCAGTTCAATAATCTGCTCCAGGTGCAACTCTGCGCTGTTGACCACCTGTTCGGCCTGATGGCCTTCCAGCACGGCCGCGGGTACCAGCGAGCCAGCATAGATGATGACCGGGCAATTGCGGATCAGCCGCTGGCCTTTGACGGTGATCAGTTCCGGGTCGCCGGGACCTGCGCCGATAAAGTAAACGGTCATGGCTGTTTCCTGTGCAAAGTCGTGTTGGCAACGCTTCAGATGAAGATTGCTCATGATCAAGGGAGTGGATTATCGGAGATTTTACGGCGCAGACGCCAATGCAAAGGTGGCTTGGGCGTATTTCTGTCGCGAGATCAGCAGCTTGGCCGGGTTTTGCGTCAGCTGTTCGGCCAGTGCCAGCGCAGCGCTTTCGGCCACACCGTAGCAACCGGTGCGTTCAAAGGCGATCTCTGAGCGGTGACTGAGTTGAGGTTCGTAGGCAGCGAGTTGCACGCTACTGAAGCACGTCAGTGGCAGCGCCAATTGTTCGGCCAGTTCGAGCAGGCCAGGTTCATCGCGTTTCAAGTCGATACTGGCCAAGGCCCGGATCGCTCGAAGCTCAATGTGATGGGCGTGCAACGCCTGATCGAGCAGCGCCCGCAACGTGCTGGCGGGGCAGCCACGCTGGCAGCCCAGGCCGACCACCAGGGTCGGCGCTGTGCTGATGTCAGTCATGCGTGGTGTTGACCTTCGCTTTTACGCCGGAACAGCCAGGCGCTGATCAGGCCCAGGGCCAGCCAGAATGCGGCGTTGGTCAGCTGAGAGGCAATTTTGAATTGCGACTCCAGGGCTTCCGGCGCCAGGCTGGAATGCACATCCGGCTGTGGTGCGCCGATGAAGTGCGGAACCGCCAGAATCGCCACGCCGAGAATCTTCAGCAGCCAGTGCTTGCCGAACACCATCAGCGCGATGCCGACTGCCGTCGAAGACGCCGTACCGATCCACCAGATCTGTCGTGACGCAAGGTCCGCCGCGGCGGTGCCCGGCAATTCAGGTGGCAAACCCAAGGTTGGCGCCAGCACGAAGGTCGCGTAACCGGCCAGGCCCCAGAGCAAGCCCTGAGACGTACGGTTTGGAGCGCGCAAGGTATAGAGACCGGCAAGCATCAGGGCAAAACCGACCGCTACCACCAGATTGCCACCGGTGGTCGACAGCACGCGCTGCCAGCCATCTTCCGGCTCCCAGGCTTCGGCATCATGGGTATGACCGGCCATGGCACCTTCAGCGTGTTCGTGAATTTCGGCGGCCGGGGCTTTTTCGTAGGTTTCCGCCTGGAGAATCAGCGGCGCGACCCAGAAGCTTTGCAGCAGGGTCAGCAACAGAGCCGCGAGCAACCCGGTGAAACCTGCGGTTTGCGCAATACGTTTGATCATGTCGACAGGTCTCAATGACACGGGAAGGCGGAGCTGTGACGGGTGTCGTGGGCCGCGTTGTGCACTGCATCGATGTGCGAGAAACCGGCGAAGTACACCAGGCACGCGCCCAGAATCGATGCGCCGATGGCGGCAATCAGGCGTTGGCTCAGGGTGGATGTGGTGCTGGCGGTGCCTGCGTGGCGGGTGCTGCTGATGATCGACATGGCGCTTCCCTCTGGTGTGTCAGCGGGTGAATCGAGCGCATGAAAACCCCGCGAGACAGGCACGCAGAGGTTCAAACAGCGCCCGCCCACCGCGGGTTTGTTATTCAGTGCCTGAGCTAACGAACTAGCCGTACAGGACACTATGTATTACGGGCCGGTCTCCGGGCTCGCGAGGGGTTTGGCTATTGCCTGAACCTGCAAGAGTCGCCTTCCCATGCCGAACTGCTGGCACAGTGGATCTGACTCTTCGCTCGCTTACCGTTGCGGGGGCAGCACCGGACTGATCAAGGCTTTGAGTAAAGCACATGACTCACCGGTTTCCCGTTTCACCCTGTGAAGGGCACCCGTAACAAGGTGTGAAGGAGAACATGAGCGGGGGATGGGCGTCAATTGGCAAGATTTCTCACCTGGAAACCGAGGCGTTTCCATCGCGAGCAGGCTCGCTCTCACAGTTAATCGCATTCCAGTGTGGGAGCGAGCCTGCTCGCGATGGGGGCGGTGCTGGCGCTACAAGACATTGACCCGCTCCCAAGCGATGCGTAGCCTTGCGCTTTCGAGGTTCTTCGGCGCTTGAGCCGAAGCTAAGAAGGGAACGCGGTCAATGCCGCGGCTGCCCCCGCAACTGTGAACGGTTCCGTTTCTGCCATGCCACTGCACGCTCTATCCATAGGGCAAGCGGGAAGGCGCAGAAATCGCCAGTTGAAAGACCGGCAAGCCGTCAGCCAGGAGACCTGCCTCGTAACAGATTCTCACTACAACCGGGCGGGGTGATCCGGTGGCGAAATCTTCCGCGCCCACGTTCGCGGTTGTCGTCCCGTATGCCCGCCACTTTGCCAAAGGGCATCCGATGAAAACACTGGCCAAACTTCCCGTCACCATCGTTACCGGCTTCCTCGGCTCAGGCAAAACCACCTTGCTGCGGCACATGCTCGATAACGCGCAGGGCCGGCGTATCGCGGTGATCGTCAATGAGTTTGGCGAGTTGGGCATCGACGGCGAAATCCTCAAGCAATGCGCCATCGGTTGCACTGAGGAAGAAGCCAACGGCCGGGTCTATGAACTGGCCAACGGTTGCCTGTGCTGCACCGTCCAGGAAGAGTTCTTCCCGGTGATGCGCGAACTGGTTGCCCGTCGCGCTGACCTTGACCACATCCTCATTGAAACTTCCGGTCTGGCCCTGCCAAAACCGCTGGTGCAAGCCTTCCAGTGGCCGGAAATCCGCAGTGCCTGCACCGTCGACGCGGTGATCACTGTGGTCGACAGCCCGGCCGTGGCCGCCGGCACTTTCGCCGCGTTCCCGGACCAGGTCGACGCCCAACGCAAGCTCGATCCGAACCTGGACCACGAATCGCCGCTGCACGAGCTGTTCGCCGACCAATTGGCCAGCGCCGACCTGGTGATCCTCAACAAAGCTGACCTGATCAGCCCTGAAGACCTGGCCAAAGTGCGCCTGGAAGTCGCCGAAGAACTGCCGCCTGCAGTAAAAATCATCGAAGCCAGCAGCGGTCGTGTGCCACTGGACGTTTTGATCGGCCTGGGCGCGGGTTCCGAAGAACACATCGACAGCCGTCACAGCCACCATGATCACCACCACGGTGGCGACGCCGATAGTGAAGGGCATGACGACCATGACCACGACGCCTTCGATTCCATCTCCATCGAACTGCCCCAAGCCGACGAAAGCCTGCTGCTGGACGTCCTGACCCAATTGGTGGTTCAGCATGGCATTCTGCGAGTCAAAGGCTTCGCCGCCGTCCCGAACAAGCCGATGCGCTTGCTGATCCAGGGCGTGGGCACGCGTTTCGATAAACACTTCGACCGCGCTTGGCGCGCCGATGAGCCACGTGCAACGCATCTGGTGCTGATCGGCCAGGCACTGGACGCCGCTCTGATCGAAGCGCAATTGCGCGCCGCACTTAGCGTCTAAGCCATGCACCTGCTCAGGACCCAGCCCGGCGGTTTCGTGTCGGATGACAACATTGCCGACCTTGGACAAACCCCCGCCGAGCTGGTGATCCTGTGCAGCGGCGATTCCAGCCTGGCGCTGCTCGCCGAAGCCGCGCAGCAGTTGCCGGACGACTACCCGAGTCTGCGTCTGGCCAACCCGATGCAGGTGCAGAATCATGCTTCGGTCGACCTGTATGTCGATGAGGTCTTGCGTCACGCCAAAGTCATCCTGATTTCATTGCACGGTGGGATTGGCTATTGGCGTTACGGCATCGAGCGTCTGGTGCAGCTGGCCGAGCAGGGCGTGCAGCTGATTCTGGTGCCGGGCGATGACTGTCCCGACCCTGAACTGAGCGACCTGAGCACGGTAGTCGCCGAAGACCGTGATCGGCTTTGGCACTTCTTGCGTCAGGGCGGTTTGGCTAATGCGCTGGATCTGTATCGTTGCCTCGCCAATCGCTGGCTGGGCCGCGATTATCCTTGGGCCGAACCACACATTTTGCCGCGCACGGCGATTTACCATCCCCACAAAAGCAACGCTGCACTCAGCGATTGGCAGGCCGACTGGCACGCCGATCAGCCTGTGGCGGCGGTGTTGTTCTACCGCTCGCACTTGCAGGCGGCGAATACTGGCTTCATCGATGTTTTCTGCCAGCGCTTGCAGGCGGCGGGGCTTAACCCGTTGCCGATTGCGCTGGCCAGTTTAAAAGAGCCCGGCTGCCTGACGGTGGTCGAGGACTTGCTGGACGAGGTCGAGGCTGGGGTGATTTTGAACACCACCGGTTTTGCTCAGTCCAGCCCTGAGGCACCGCACCTGCGGCCGTTCCGGCGCAATATTCCGGTGATCCAGGCGATTTGCGCTCAGGACAACGAGCCCGGTTGGCGCGCCAGCGAGCAGGGCCTTGGGCCCCGGGACCTGGCCATGCATATCGCCTTGCCGGAACTGGATGGGCGCATCATCAGTCGGCCCATCAGCTTCAAGGACCTGGCCTGGCGTAGCGAGCGCAGCCAGTCGGATGTGGTCTGCTACCGACCGCAACCGGAGCGTATGGACTTCGTCGCTGAACTGGCGCGGCGCTGGATTGATATGGCGCGGGTGCCGAACGGCGAAAAGCGTATCGCGTTGATTCTTGCCAACTACCCGACTCGCGATGGTCGGATCGGTAATGGTGTCGGTCTCGACACTCCGGCAGCAGCGCTGAATATTCTGCGGGCGCTGCACGCTGAGGGCTATCCGCTGCCGGCTGATTTGCCTGAAAGTGGCACGGCGCTGATTCAGCAATTGCTCGGTGGAGTCAGCAACGATCTGGAGACCCTCGACCAGCGGCCGTGTCAGCAAAGCCTGGCGCTGGACGACTATTTCTTGATGTTCAATGCATTGCCCGAAACCAATCGTAATGCGGTGCTGGAGCGCTGGGGCACACCTGAAAATGACCCGATGTTCCGCAGTGGGCGAATGATGATCGCCGGTCTGCGCTTCGGTCTGACCTTTGTCGGTATTCAGCCGGCACGGGGTTATCAGGTCGACCCGAGCGCGGTCTATCACGACCCGGATCTGGTGCCGCCTCATGGCTATCTGGCGTTCTATTTCTGGTTGCGAAAAACCTATGGCGCCCACGGGGTGATCCACGTCGGCAAGCACGGCAACCTCGAATGGTTGCCGGGCAAGGGTGTCGGCCTTTCGGAAAACTGCTGGCCGGATGCACTGCTGGGTCCGTTGCCGAACATCTATCCGTTTATCGTCAACGACCCGGGTGAGGGCGCCCAAGCCAAACGTCGCACTCAGGCAGTGATCATCGATCACCTGATGCCGCCGTTGACCCGTGCCGAGACCTACGGCCCGCTGCGCAATCTTGAGCTGCTGGCCGACGAGTATTACGAAGCGCAGTTGCTTGATCCACGCCGGGCCCGTGAGTTGCAGCGCGATATTCTGAAGCTGGTGCGCGATACGCACATCGACCGCGAACTGCAACTGGACGAAAATCTCAACAGCGACGCCGACGCGGCGATCTGGCTACCGCGCCTCGACACCTATTTGTGCGACTTGAAAGAGTCGCAGATCCGCGATGGCTTGCATGTGTTCGGCGAGTCGCCAACCGGTCGCTTGCGCATCGATACCCTGCTGGCATTGCTGCGCATTCCCCGTGGTGATGGACGCGGTGCGCAGTCGAGTGTGCTACGTGCTTTGGCCAAAGCCTTTGAACTGGGTTTTGATCCGCTGGACTGTGTGTTGGCCGAGCCTTGGACCGGCCCGCGCCCGGTTGAACTGCAATCACTGAGTGATGAACTTTGGCGCACCGCTGGCGATAGCCGTGAACGTCTTGAGCTGTTTGCTGCGCAGTTGATCGAGCAGGCATTAAGCGCTGATGTCGACAGATTGAACGAACCGGGCTGGACTGACGTGAAGGCGATCATCGAAAGCCTGCGCGAAATCGTCGCGCCGCGTCTTGACGCCTGCGGTCCGGCAGAAATGCGCGGTCTGCTGGATGCCCTGAGCGGGCGTTTCGTCCCGGCCGGCCCCAGCGGAGCGCCGAGCCGTGGGCGGCTGGACGTGTTGCCTACTGGACGCAACTTTTTCTCGGTGGACGTGCGCAACCTGCCAACCACCACGGCCTGGCGTATCGGTTTTCAGTCGGCGAACCTGATTCTTGAGCGGCACCTGCAGGATCACGGCGACCACTTGCGTCAGCTTGGTCTTTCGGTCTGGGGCACGGCGACCATGCGCACCGGCGGCGACGATATCGCCCAGGCGATGGCGCTGATGGGCGTGCGCCCGGTGTGGGCGACCGGCAGTCAGCGGGTCGACGATTTTGAAATCCTGCCCCTGAGTCTGCTGGACCGGCCACGGGTGGACGTCACCTTGCGGGTTTCCGGGTTCTTCCGCGATGCCTTCGCCAACCTGATCCGCTTGTTCGATGCGGCGGTGCAGGCCGTTGCCGCGTTGGACGAGCCGGATGACCTGAATCTGCTGGCAGCCAAGGTCCGCAGTGAGCGTGAGACGCTGTTGCAGTCTGGGCTGGACGAGGACGCTGCAGCACGTCAGGCCGGCTGGCGGATATTCGGCGCCAAACCCGGCGCCTATGGCGCAGGGGTGCAGGGCGCAATCGACGGTCGTTTGTGGCAAAGCCGAGAGGACCTGGCCGAGGTTTACCTGAGCTGGGGTGGCTACGCCTATGGCGGTTCCGATGAAGGCACGGCGGCTCGCGAGCAATTCGCTCAGCGTTTGAGCCAGGTCCAGGCGGTCCTGCAAAACCAGGATAACCGCGAGCACGACTTGCTTGATTCCAATGATTATTACCAATTTCAGGGTGGCATGCTCGCTGCCGTGGAAAGCCTAAGCGGCGACCAGATCGCCAGCTACCATGGTGACCACAGCCAGCCTGACCTGCCGAAGATCCGTACCCTGAAGGAAGAGCTGAACCGGGTGATCCGTTCCCGGGCGGCCAATCCCAAGTGGATCGAAGGGGTCAAACGCCACGGCTATAAAGGTGCTTTCGAACTGGCGGCGACCGTGGATAATCTGTTCGCGTTCGACGCCACTACACAGTTGATCGACGATCATCAGTACGCTTTGCTGGCCGATGCCTATTTGCTCGATCCATCGACCCGTGATTTCGTCCAGCAGCACAATCCGCATGCCTTGCGCGACATGACCGAACGCATGCTCGAAGCCCAGCAGCGCGGGATGTGGAGCGAGCCGGGTGAGTATCGCGAGGCGCTGGAGAACTTGCTGCTGGATATAGAAGAAGACACCTGACCTTGTGGGCGCGGGCTTGCCACTGTAGGAGCGAGCTTGCTCGCGATGGACTCAAGGGCGGCGCGTTTATTCAGAAAACACGCGTTATCGTTAACGTCCATCGCGAGCAAGCTCCTACAGCGATAGCGGCCTGACAGACGACACATGACTCGACCCAACCGAGAACCGAACATGAGCGACACCCCACATTTCCCACTCTCCGCCGTGGTCGGCGCCGATGCCTTGAAGCTGGCGCTGTGCCTGACCGCTATCGATCCGAAGATTGGCGGCGTGCTGATCGAAGGTCCGCGGGGCATGGCCAAGTCGACCCTGGCCCGTGGTCTTGCGGATCTGCTGGCCAGCGGGCAGTTTGTTACCTTGCCGTTGGGCGCCACTGAAGAGCGCCTGGTGGGCACGTTGGATCTGGACGCAGCCTTGGGCGAAGGTCGGGCGCAGTTTTCTCCCGGCGTGCTGGCCAAGGCCGACGGCGGTGTGCTCTATGTCGATGAAGTGAATCTGCTGCCCGACCATTTGGTTGACCTGCTGCTCGACGTGGCCGCCAGCGGCACCAACCTGATCGAGCGTGATGGGATTTCCCATCGGCATTCGGCGCGGTTCGTGCTGATCGGCACGATGAACCCGGAAGAGGGCGAGTTACGCCCGCAGTTGCTCGACCGTTTTGGGCTGAACGTCGCCTTGAGCGGGCAGACGCTACCGATCGAACGTGGCCAGATCATCCGTCGTCGGCTGGACTTCGACAGTGATCCGCAGGCATTTTGCGCCGAGTGGGAAGGTCAGCAGCACGCCCTGCGCGAACGTTGCCAGCAGGCACGCTCGGCCTTGGCGAACATCCCCCTCGACGATCAGGCCCTGGCGCACATCACCGAGCGCTGTTTTGCTGCGGGCGTCGACGGGCTGCGTGCCGATCTGGTCTGGCTGCGGGCGGCTCGAGCCCATGCCGCGTGGCGAGGCGCGCACGCGATTGGCGAAGAAGACATCGACGCGGTGGCTGAGTTTGCCTTGCGCCATCGTCGCCGCGAGCAGTCGCCACCCGCGCCAAATCACACCAACGCGCCACAGGCTCAATCTGCACACAATCCCAGCCCGACCGAAGGCCAGGGCCAATGGGGCGAAATGCCCGCACACGCGTTGCCGGTCGGCGCTCGACGTGAAGTCCCGAGCTGGCCAAAAAAGCCCTAGGCATTCGCCCTCGATCTGACGCGGGGGCGGATGCCAAGCCCCGAGCAGGAAGGCTGGACAACGGCAGGCAAGGCAAGAGTCGCGCGGCGCGCAGCGGTTCAATCAACTGGCCTGGCACCTTGCTCAACGGGCGGCCGAGTCAGCGTGAGGATTTGCGTTACTGGCTGCGCAGCCGTTCGTCCCATGAGCTGTGGCTGGTGATCGTCGACGCCTCGGCCTCGACTCGCCGTCATCAGGCTCTGAGCGACGCCAAAGGGCTGTTGGCGCATTTGTTCGATGACGCTTACCGGCAACGGACGCGGCTGGCGTTGCTGACCGCCAGTGGCCACTCGCCGAAATGGCAGGTGCAAGGCCTGAAAGCCTCGAACGGTCTGCGAAGCTGGCTTGATGCGCTGGGCGCGGGCGGCGGCACGCCGTTGCTGGCAGCACTGGAGCAAGCGAGCGAGTGGCTGGCATTCAGGCAAAAGCGGTTTCCGGCGGAGCTGCAGCGAGTGTTGTTGTTGACTGATGGCCGCTTGAAAAACTGGCCGGCGCTGCCGACGCTCAATTGTTCGGGATTGTTGGTGGACATCGAGAGAGGTCCGATTCGGCTTGGAAGGGCCAGGGAGTTGGCGACGGAGTTGCAGGCCGATTATCGACATATTGATGATTTGCTGCTGGGTTGAAATCTCCATGCCCAGAAACACAAAAGCCCCATCACAATGACGGGGCTTTTGATTGCAGCGTGAACTAAATCAGAACACCACGCCCTGGCTACGCAGGTAGTCGTCGTAGGTGCCGCTAAAGTCGATCACACCGCTCGGGCTCAGCTCGATGATGCGAGTCGCCAGGGACGATACGAACTCCCGGTCGTGGCTGACGAAGATCAGCGTGCCTGGGTAGTTTTCCAGCGCCAGGTTCAGCGACTCGATGGATTCCATGTCCAAGTGGTTGGTCGGTTCGTCCATGATCAGCACGTTCGGCTTTTGCAGGATCAGCTTGCCGAACAGCATGCGACCTTGCTCACCACCGGAGATGACCTTGACCGACTTGAGGATATCGTCGTTGGAAAACAGCATCCGGCCCAGGGTACCGCGAACCACTTGCTCACCTTCTTTGGTCCAGCGACCCATCCAGTCGAACAGGTTGGACTCGTCTTCGAAGTCATACGCGTGATCCTGCGCGTAATAGCCCAGCTCCGCGGCTTCGGTCCATTTCACTGTGCCGGCATCCGGGCTCAGTTCGTTGACCAGAGTGCGCAGCAGGGTGGTCTTGCCGATACCGTTCGGGCCGATGATCGCCACGCGTTCGCCGGCTTCGACGGTGAAGCTGAAGTCCTTGAACAGCGCCTTGCCATCGAAGCCTTTGGCCATACGCTCGACGATGACCGCCTGGCGATGGAGCTTCTTGGTCTGCTCGAAGCGGATGAACGGGCTGACCCGGCTCGACGGCTTGACTTCGGCCAGGTGGATCTTGTCGATCTGCTTGGCACGGGAACTGGCTTGCTTGGATTTCGAGGCGTTGGCCGAGAAGCGGCTAACGAATGATTGCAGCTCGTTGATCTGAGCTTTCTTCTTGGCGTTGTCCGACAGCAGTTGCTCGCGCGATTGGGTCGCGACGGTCATGTACTCGTCATAGTTGCCCGGGAACAGACGCAGCTCGCCGTAGTCCAGGTCAGCCATGTGGGTGCAGACACTGTTCAGGAAGTGTCTATCGTGGGAGATGATGATCATCAGGCTGTTGCGCTGGGTCAGAATGTTTTCCAGCCAGCGGATGGTGTTGATGTCCAGGTGGTTGGTTGGTTCGTCGAGCAACAGCACTTCAGGATCGGAAAACAACGCCTGAGCCAGCAACACCCGCAGTTTCCAGCCCGGCGATACTTCGCTCATCGGGCCGTTGTGCTGCTCAATACCGATGCCCAAGCCCAACAGCAGCTCACCGGCACGGGATTCGGCGGTGTAGCCGTCCATTTCGGCGAACTCGGTTTCCAGCTCGGCCACGGCCATGCCGTCTTCTTCGGTCATTTCCGGCAGCGAGTAGATGCGATCGCGCTCGGCCTTGACCTTCCACAGCTCTTCGTGGCCCATGATCACGGTGTCGAGCACGGTGAATTCTTCATAGGCGAACTGGTCCTGGCGCAGCTTACCCAGACGTACGTTCGGCTCCAGCATCACCTGGCCGCCGGAAGACTCCAGGTCGCCGCCGAGGATTTTCATGAATGTCGATTTGCCGCAACCGTTGGCGCCGATCAGGCCATAACGGTTGCCGGCAGCAAACTTGACCGAAACGTTCTCGAATAACGGCTTGGCGCCGAACTGCATCGTGATGTTAGCTGTGGAGATCAATTACCTTACCTATCAATGATTTAGAGCTGGCCGTTTTCTGCTGATACCGATTTGATACCAATCTGGAGCTTTTCCAGTTCGGTCCAGTCTGAGCTTGAGCTGAGCCAGCGGGCATACGTCGACAGCAACATTTGGACACTGTGGCCAGGTTGCTGAGCAATAAATGCGGGGTTCATGTTGGAATTTGGGGCGCATTGTCGCATATGTGTGAGGGCAGTTGTACGGCTGCCGACAACGGATTTCAGCCCCTCCATCGCCGGCCCCATTGTTTGTGCCTGTCTGAGGTCTGTTTTACATACTCACTGTTCCTGGATGGAGGGAACACGCAAGGAAATTCTTTGATCATTACAAAGCAGACATCCGCGGTGTTGAGGAGATCAGAAGAGCACATAAGAAATAGCACTGAGCTTCGACTCCACTGCAAATGCTTCCTTAAGTGATGGGTATGAAGGGGCCTCGCCGGCTGGCGTGATTTGTTGAAGTGGATGGTTGAGCTACGCTTAACGCACCACAGGGAGGCATGCGTAATGAGCGAAGATCGAGTTGTTGCGCTTGAGATAGCGCTGAAAACAGTGATGGCGATCGCCAGAAATCAGGGGTTTGATATTGATCAACTGTGCAGGCAAACCATTGGCGCGATCATCGGTGACCCAGACATGAAGTGGGTGAAGGAGGACCATGTTCAGAATGCCATTGCCGAGATTGAAATGGCCCAGGCTGACATTGCGCGCCTGCCTCTGCCTTCGGCGCAATAGGTGAGGGGCTATGCTGAGGGTTGGTCAAATCGAGGAGGTCAATCCTTCAAGGTGGGTCAATGGCGCACTACATGGTTACAGCCGTTCGAATCAACGATGATGACGAAATAGAACTTTTCATGTGGGCAAAGATTGATCCCGGTGTCAGCAGGGGAGTATTTCTTGAAAAGTCACACATCGCTTCGATGGAAGACATCATTGCGGCTATTCGTAATGGCGACGTTGTTGAGATGACGTTCGAAGCGGGCCTGGGAACGGTGTCAGGTGGAAAGTTCCTGGAGGGTCACTTGCCGAGTGGAGAAGTAACCGTTACCGAGGAGCGTGCCATTCCAGGCAGAATGATCCTCGACTTACCAAGATTTTAAAGGGTGACAACTTCCCGCCTGCCAATGCGTCCAGCGCAATAGGTGAGGGTGGGTTCGGCTTCGCAGAACGCTGTGAAACGCAGTTCGCCGTCGATTTCCAGCGTGTCCATGATGCCCAGCCCTTACTGCTCCGCCACGATGCGAACCTTCACCCGCGATTCTCGCCAATTTTGTAGTCGAAGCCCTGGCAATCCAGCTCAACCATTTGCAGGTGAGCGTCGGCCAGCGCCATCGCAAGTCCGTCTTTGATCTCAACGATCTTTTTCATGGTTAATCTCCGTTCAGACGCCGCCCTCCGTGACTGGCTTAGGTGGCGGGTGCTGGCAATTTGATTCAGGCGCCGGGCGTTCCTCGGAAACGTCTGAGGTTGATGCCGCTTTGCGGAGCCGGGTGATCAGGTGTTTTGAACGACCTCAATTTTAGGTGATCAAACGAACACAGTGTCAGGCTTCGCCTGCCCGGAGGTGATCAAATGAAACGCACAACGACTTTGATTTTGGTGATGTCAGCAGCGCTGTTGCTCGGTGGGTGCTGGCCGTATTGGCATGACCATGAGGGGCACGGACGTGATCACGGGCGTTACTACGGTGGCGAGCATAGGGGGCAAGAGTATCGCCAGTAACATCGCTGTAGCAGAGCCGGGATAGATCCAGTTCTCAGTCGTCAGGCTCAAATCCCGGCAGTTCAATTGACCGCCGATAGTGCTGCCACTGTTTCCCCGGTGGCAGCAGTGAAATCGACCGTTACGCGGCCTCGGCTTTCTAGGCGGACTTGCGGTGCTCTGCCGCGTGCATTGCCAGGTAGGCTTTGAGGTTTTCGTCGCCTATACCCAAGGTGCGCAAGATTTCGGCCATGAAGCTAACGGGAGCGGTACCTGGAGCTGTAACGACGCGCTTATCAGCTACTGCATAGGGGACATCCTGATAGTGAGCCGCTCCACCATAATTCAGTTCCGACAGGTTCTCAGCCGAATTGGAAGTGTGACGGAGGGTATCGAGCACGCCCGATTGCGCTAACACACGGGTACCATCGCAAATGCCAGCGACGATGATGTTTCTTTCATGGGCAGTGGTCACCAGGTCAGCGATATCAGGGGCCTGATCGGTCTGCCAAAGGGTGCCTCCACATATGATTAGCAGGTCGAGTTCATCGAGCTGGATGGCTTCGAGCGCCAAGTGCGGGGTGACGATCATGCCTCCGGAGGAAGTGACGGGGGCACCTTTGGGGGTGGCGAAGCGTGTATCGAAGCCGTAATAGGCACGACCAGCAGAGTTGATCAGGGCGGTTTCCCAATCTGAAAAGTTCTCGGTGATAATAGTAATGGCACGTGTCATTAGAGTGTCCTTTTTCTTATGGCGTTGATATATGTCTGAGGAATCGCCTTTCCCACATGAGCCCAAAGCGTAACAAACACGTCCGTCAATTTCTGTCAGTAGCATTTGGGTAGTGCACAGGGATGCTGTCAACTTCACGCAACGCCGCGCTTTGAGAAGAACCTGCCGGCGACCTGGATAGTGCCGGGGCGCAACAACGGCAAAATAGTTCGCGTTAACTCGTTTCTTTTAAGTGCGCAATGCTGGCTTAGTGTCTGCAGCGAATCGGGTATGAATGGCAATCACTTGCAGCTATTTCGGCCTGCCAGTGATCAGTCAAATCGGCTTGATCAGTTCCCGGCCCATATTTCGCACATGACCCCACTCCCTGGGCTTTGTGCGAAAAGTACTGTCGTAGGCAGCGCAGCGTGCAAGCCAGCGAAACCATGGCTGCGTAGGTGTTGCTCCTGGCTCAGAGCGACCAAAGCGGACGCTCACGGAGACAACGCTCCAACCGCAGGCAACGGCCGCACTATAATTAATGTGTGTCTATGTTTGCGTGGCGAGCACTCCAAAACGAATCAGGTATCCATAATGCTCGCCTGGCAGGCAGAGGGCAGCACAGCAAATGGGACGAGAAGTACGTCTGATGACATGAAAGAGGGTCCTGCCATGAAAACTCACTCCTTCCAGCATTACTCTCATAATCTGGGAATGGCCGTTCACGACGCGTGGATTACTACCCGGGTGAAGTCGACCCTGGCATTTGCAGAGCCGACTCTCGGCCTGCATGTCAATGTCAAAACCCATGCGGGTACGGTGTCGCTGAGCGGCCGCGTTAACACCCATAAAGACTGCGAGCGGGTGATAGAGCTCTCCCGTGCGGTGAATGGTGTCAACGAAATCGATGCCAAGGATTTGCTGACCCATGTGTTCACTCCAGGGCATCTCCCCGAAGCGCCCAACGCTGAAGAGACCACCGAGTATCGGCCGCAATCGTCGGCAAAAAAGATGGACGACAAATGACAATGGCGATTTGTGAGAGCTGCGCTCCTGGTTGGGAACCGAGGCGGCTCGCCGAGCAGATCGAGGACTTCCATGGACTAACAGATCATGACGCTATCATCCGCAAGTAGCGCGAGCACGGGATCTGCTACGAGGTGTAGTCCTTTGATCTGCCGGGCGCAGGGGCGCTGAGTCGCAGATAGAAAAAAGCCCGCATCGGCGGGCAGACCATTTGCTGATCCTTCAGCGGAGGTCAGTGTAGAACGGAAAACGGGGAAGGCGAGGGCGCGCCATACGCTAATAGCCTCCGCCGCCCATGCCGCCCATATTGGTGGACGGTTCTCTGGATTTTTGCTGTGCGCGACTCCATTCCGCACAGGTCATAAAGCTCTTATGGTCCACTTTGCCAGATCTATCGAAGCTGACATTGAAGGACTGCTTTTGGCCAGCTTGAGTGAGCATATAGTCAAAGCAGGTGCCGGGCTCCACTGTGCGGTCAGTTACTGATAAAGGCTTCCCGCCGATACTCTGGACTTGATCCTTGTTCATGCCCATCTCGACCTTGGCGACCAGCGGCTGGTCGCGATAGACGTGTGAATTGGTAGCGCAACCACCTACCGCTGATAGCACGGCGACCAGCGCGAATAGAGGTTTGTTCATGGCAGGGCTCCCGGTAGTGAGTGTCGTGAAGAGACTCCTGGGTGCATCAGTTAAATTAAAGTCGAGTTCTGCAGGGCGCGCTCACTATCCTCAGGGCCGAGGTCGGAGGCGATAGCGCGCTTTAGGAATGGCAGGTAACAAAAAGCCCGCACGCGGCGGGCTTCCTTCATTTCAGGTGCGGCGGACTTTTCTGTCTGATCGTTGGGAGGGTCTCTACCGCGATGCGCCGGGTCGATATTCTGCCGAGTTGGTGCGGTCTCCAGATTCTCTTTTCGCTAGCCCCAGCAGAACCAAGCTAAGACCGTTGCGCAGATCAGCATGGGCAGGACCTCAAGAAAACTGTTCATGCAGGCATATTCCATATAAGCGAGTGCAGGCAATTTAGGTCGAGCCCAACAAGTTTGTCTGTTTGGATTTTGTAAATTTATTCGTGGGTTTTTCTGCGCCCGAATAACAAAAAAGCCCGGCATCAGGCCGGGCTCTCTATAGATGGGGCCAAATCCTTTTGGCTGACCGCATTGTGCCTGGCAAGTGTGACGAAGGTATGACAAGACAGGTACAAAAAAACCGGCGCTGGGCCGAGCCTGGTCAGATAGAGAGATGAAGCTGCTTGTCCATTCGTGCGGGGGGACTGACTGCGCAGATGAACATTAGTCTCGGTCTTCCCGATGGGTACACACTCCGTCAACCGGATGGCAACCCTAAGCGTTGAAAATACGATTTCGGGTTCGTCGCTTCCCACGATCGTCACCTACACATTCCTGCTGTGCTATCTATCCCGGCTCGAACTACGCAGCCTTCTTTTTATCCATCTCTCAAGTGGCTTAACTAAAAAGAAAAATAGATAACCTGCAAGAACGAGTGCGAGATCGACCCATGTCTCGGCTATAGGGCCTTCAAAATATTCAATGCAATATTTAGCAAAGAACAACGTCGCAATCCCACCCAGGACCAGCAAACCTGTGATCGCAAAACCTGATATACGTTTCAATTTCTTAAAGTCCCCCGTCGCACCATCTATTCCGGCTTGGCCCTGACAATCCGCCCAGCCTTCACGTCATCCGCATGCGCCTTGAGCCGATCAGACAGTTCATGCAGCTTTTCGATCGTCTCCATCGCCATCAGAAGCTCTGTATCCCCGCGCTGTTTTGCCAACCTGAACATTTCCAGGGCTGCTTCTTCCAGGGCGAGCGCAGCGGCTCTCAAGTCGCGGCGCAGTTTTTGGTTCGGTTTGGTAAGGCTCATGAATTGACTCCCTCAAAACGTGCACGCACTACAGGCCGGTGGTTCGCTACAATTCCGCGCCGCGCCGGATGACTCGAGCTTCCGAGCATTCCACACCAGGCGCACGCGTGCCTGAGTGTGATCCTTATCCAGCATCGCGCCTTCGATCACGATTGCCATATGCATCGGATTGTCCGAAATCATCCGAAGTGAGCCGCCGGTCATGCGCTGAAGACGCCTAATAAAAAGATCGCTATCCAGCGTGAACACATAGATTGCGTCGGTGCGTATTTCCGCGATCCACCAGCAACGAGTCACCGTTTCGGAACGTCCCCTCCATGCTATCCCGTCGCCATCAATGATCGCGAGGTTTTCCAGTATCGAGTAGGAGAGGCCCTGTGTCTGCACCTCTTCGGGTACCCCCCGACAAAGCGGATCCCACCTCCGGCCGTGACTTGAGATGACGCTCAGATCCGAAGTGCCTTAATCGGGAACAAGCTGAAAAATATCAAAAATCCAACGTCAAAACGAAAAAGCCCGGCGCAGGGCCGGGCTGGAATGTGATTACAAATAAGGGGCTAATCAGTTTTCTCCGCTGATCACCGTCGACACCTTACGATTGGTAATCCAGTCGCCAATGGCAAACATCACCGCCTTCTCCCTCCCGACAAAACCATGGCGGCTAAAGGCTTCGCACGCATCACCTCGCGGATTTTTGCTGCCCTCGACTGTGATCAGCGGAATGTTTTTCTTGCGTTCAACAATGCTGGAATAGCGAGTGACATGGCACGGATCGTCTTTGTTATGCACGAACAGCTGCGGCACTTTCGCTTGCGACCAATCGAACGATGCCATAACCGCGCCGTGGGATTTCTCCCCGGTTGGATCGGTGAAGGTTGAGGTGTGAATTGCACCATCGATCTGGCTGCCGAGATTACGCGCCAGGAACGAACTCGACACCGTGCCGTAACTGGTTCCCAGGATATAAACCTTCTGTGCACCAAACTCTTTTCGCACCGCAGCGATGACATTACTGACATCCGCCGCATGTTCGTCGGAAGAGCGATAACGGTCATCGCAAGAAGACCACTTATCCATGGGGCAATCGACCATCACCGTGAAATTACTGTTGTTATTCAAAAAGCGCCGCGCCCGAATCACAAAATTTCCGCCCAGGTCATACGTGATATTACCGCCCTCGTTCTTCAACTTGAGCACACCGGGATAACCAGGAAACAACAAGATAGCCGTCGTGGGCATCTCGCCCTTTCGTTTATCCACCAGAATATTCAGCGCGCCGCCGCGCTTGAGGGTTACCGTATGGAACGTCTCAATCAGGCCCTCAGTGGCTTTGGCGTCATCTGCCCAGGTAGTTGGGCTTAAAAACATCAGTAGGCAGCTGAACAATAGAGCGTAGCGGCAGCGCATGATGAGCTCCGGTGTCGATCAAGGAAGGTGTGACGCCCTCCTTATGTAGTTTTTTTGACTGCGTGCCTGTGGGTACAGCGATTTGAACTGACAGCAGGTATAGCAGGCCGACCCACTAACTGATGCGTTAGAGGCGCGATCCTTTCATCAGCGATACATGGCTGATGATCCCGAGGGCTACACAGAAGAAGATCACGCCTTGCTCATAAAGACGCTAGCACCGTTTAGCCGCTTGTGTGGGGCGGACTTGATCACCTCGGATGGATACGAACCGGAATTGACGGCCACATGCCTTCGGTCTGCCGCGCGCCTGCTATACCGCGGCAATGCTCAGACTTACTACGCCGCGCGGGTGAATCATTAACCTACTTCATGGTCGTATTTCATGTTGATCGCTCGTTTGATTAAAACTCATCGGCAGCGACAACCCTTCTCCGTAGCTCCGACTCTTGCTTTTTAGGACGTTCAAATGAAACGAACAGCGATAATGATCTTGGCCATTTCAGGTGCCCTCCTATTGGGAGGATGCTAGCCGTACTGGGAGGATGGAGGAGGGTACGGTCGAGATCATGACCGAGGTCGTGATCGTGATCATCGTCGTGAATATGACCGTGGTCGCGGCAATGATCAAGGGGAGGACCGAGGATATGATCGTCGCGGCAATGATCAGAAGTATGGTCATGACCGGGGTCGTGACCATGATGGCGAAAACCAGGACTAACGCTTGCAAACTACTCCAGCAGAGCGGGTAATCCCGTTCTGCTGCCCAGCGCCGACAGCGGATCGTGTAGGCGCGGGTGCGGTTGGAAGCTATCAAGGCCTGTCGTCATTAACCGATCCAGCGTTACGCCGATTACTGCCAGAGGGGTTGCCGGTGTTTAGGAGCCTTCTCTCTGCCAGCACATTTTGAAGTGCTTGGCGGGATGAAGGATTTAGCTGATCTTCTCTCTCCTTGAGCTCAAGCAAGATTGGGCTAGACCAAGCGCGATAGGTCTGTTCGGCAAGACGAATTGTGGTCATTTACCTCTCCCTGATTAGATGCAAGCTAATGAACCGGCGCGGTTCTGTGTGGCGGAAATCCTAGTAGAGAAACCTGATTGTCGCCAGCCACTCGCACTGCTTTGGTGCTCTGCGACCTTGCCCGGCGCATGCTCAATAAATCAGGCGACCAAGGGGTGATTGCCTGGCATACGTCAGGGAGGTATCGCGCTGAACGAGACCATCGTGTCCCTGCGGTTCTTGGTCACCTTCTCGACCCATGATGTAGCCGCGAAAGTCCTGTAGGGCGTGCAAAGTCGTATGAAGGATAAGTTCCGGAGAGCCAAGATGCAGAGCGCAAACCCCATCAGCGCGAGTCGGACTTGTTAGCGCTTATTTTGCGCTCAGCCTCGCCACTCCTTGTCTGATGTAGTCCACATTCTCACCAATGGTTTCGAGTGAACCTCGAATGTTTTCGCCTACCACTGTCGAGCCTCGCTGCTCTACCCATAGGACGAGCTCCATGAGCGCCGCCTCGAGTGCGAGTTGGTTTTCGTACATTTTTTCAAGGATGTCTGGGAGAGGGTAGTTGTCAGGCATGATTCGATTCCATTCGATTAGATGAATGCAGCAGCAGGTGCCACCAATGAATCCTACATCGTAGATCCAGATAAGACACCCCAAAAATGCATTAACTGCCCTTGGATAAAACGTGGGGAGTTAACTTCAAGGTGCCGACAAGTATTTATTTTTTAATGGTCCATGTTGTGGATCTCTTTTGTAATCTAATCGCTACTTCAAGCGTAGGGCTGGGTGCTGAAGAGAAGCAAAAGCCAAGATAATTCAATGGAGTACGATAAATGTACTCGTGGTGAGCGGTTTGTGTTGTGGTGGACAAAGCCTGGATGTGAGCTAGGTTGAAAGTTCTCCTCAAGGAGGAGCGTTTTTAATCAATGGAGTGAATATAATGAACAAACCTCAGTTTCAGCCTGACGTTAAACATGGTCGTGTAGTTTCTCCCTCTAGTCGTGGCGCTGTTGCTGTAGAAGTCGGACTGCTCGGTAACTGGCAGGTTAATGAAATGGAAGGTGGGAAAAATTTCCCGTCGCTGACTGATGGGCCTTTCCCCAAGCCCTATGAGACTGATGATCAAAGTGTTGTACCACCGGCCGATGGCCATATCCTAAGCGGTGGTAAAGTTGATGAGCGCGATTGTATTAACTTTACCAATGAGGAAATGAGCAGAAAGCTAAATCGCCCTTTTGCCTGGCCGCTGCTGAATGTCGACCCTGGACAGACGTTTCATGTGAAATGGGCGTACACCGCGCCGCACGTTACCCGAGGGTATAGCTGGTTTATTACCAAGGATGGCTGGGATCCAAAACAGCGCATCAGCCGCACGCAACTTGAACCAAAGTCCTTTTATGATGATTTTTATCCTCACGTTCCCTACTACCAATATGCCGATGAGATGAAGGCAAAAGTTGAACATGACGTGAAACTGCCAAAGGGTAAAAAAGGCCATCATGTCATTGTTTTGCTGTGGATCGTCGCCAATACCGGCAATGCTTTCTATCAAGCATTTGACGTAGATTTTAAATAATACCGTTTGCGTGCGAACGGTTTAAAAAGTTCTGAGGGATTAGAGCATGGCTATCATCAATTTTTCACTGATGAGGTCCAAGGTAAGCGATTCGGCGTCATTCAGCGGCTTTAACGCTGAAAGACTCGGGGCTGCCTCCCGATACTCAGTACAACTACTTTGTCACTGCAACGGACTCCTTAGGCAAGGAGTCACTTCCAGGCAAAAGCCTTAGCGTTAAAACCGCTGGAGGTGTAACGGATTCGCAATACCCTGAGTGGAGCCTGAATTACCATTATCAAAAAGAGGATGGGGTGACTTACGAAGGCAATAGATACCTCTGTCTTCAAGAGCACACCTCGAACTCGGGCTGGACACCTCCGGTCGCCTTTACCCTCTGGGCGAAGGTCGCAATCAAGCGGCGAGCATAAAGCGGTATACAAAGCCCGGTAGAAATACCGGGCTTTTCTTTGGGTGCGCCAGGCATGGCGCAAAGGGGACGGCGGGCTCAACCGGTCAGCGAAAGAGGCGAAAAAAGGGACACCCATTAGCCGTTCTAGCATTTCTTCGCCTGCTCTTTCGCCTGCGCCCACACACGCTCTTCCTGCTCACGCAGCTGCGGCGTGAACTCGGCGCCGAAATCCTCCGCCTCGAACACCTGACGAATCTCGATCTCGGCGTCTGTGCCTGGCATCGGGTTGGGGCAGCGTTTGACCCAGTCGATGGCTTCCTGCTTCGACTTCACCTGCCACAGCCAGTAGCCGGCGATCAGTTCCTTGGTTTCGGCGAACGGGCCGTCGATCACCGTGCGCTTCTCGCCCGAGAAGCGCACGCGGGTGCCTTTGCTGCTGGGGTGCAGGCCTTCGCCGCCGATGAGGATGCCGGCCTTGACCAGTTCTTCGTTGTAGTTGCCCATTGCGGTCAACAATTCTTTGGTGGGCATCACGCCGGCCTCGGAATCCTGACTGGCCTTCACTATGATCATGAATCGCATCGTCTTATCTCCGCTGGATTTGAGTGACTCACTTCCTAGTCGAACGACCGTGCCCCAAATCGACAGCCCTTCATTTTTTATTGCCGTTCCCCCAAACGATCCTGGGGAAACACTGAAAAAGACTCCCGTCTCTGGTGAAAACCCGCCTGACACGAACACGACGGTTGCACCGGACGGAACACCGGACAAAAAAAAAGCCCGCATGCGGGCGGGCTAAGGGAATGCTTGAAGTGGATGAGTGAAGTTTATGGCGCTGAAGGTGATGGGGGCGTGAAAGGTTTGTCGCCAAAATGGAAAAGCCTGCTCAGTCCCAGGTCAGCCCCAAGACACCAACGGATCAGACATCTGTTTCAGCGCCGTCGCCAGTTGTGAATGGAAACGGGCAGATAACCGGAGCGATCATCAATACCAAGGCTTAAGTGCTTGATGTACTAACGCGAACAAGCAGGCCCTGTTTTTGACGGGGCTTGTCGGCTGCATCCAGGTTGGCCCTGCTCTGAGAAGTCTGGGCAAATAGAGCGCGTACGGCCTTTGGCGGGGGCTGATAGCGACGTTAAGTTCATGGGTGCAGAGGGATGCTTCTACAGGCACGCCGATTATGAGCCGCCAGATCCTGTGTCAGCGCGCTTGCGATGAAGCCGCCGAATACCGGCTGCCTACATCGATGAATGCTTCTTACTGATTGCGATAGATCACCATAATGGCCTTTTGGCACAACTGTCGGATACATTTTCACAAATGTGGCTAACTTTTGGTTACAGACAGAGGCTAAAATGCCATCTGGCGGCCAAATGCAAATCACCGGCATTGAGCTCAGGGATGCGCCGCCAGGACTTGCTGTTTCGATTATCAGACGCTGCGCATCTGTCCTTGGGCCCATCCGGCTTGTAAGGGACGCAGTATGTTTTTTTCTGACATGTGACCACTTCCGTGAAACTCATCATTGCTGCTATTTACATTTTATCCATCGCGTACGTGCATCTGCGTGGTCGTGTGCGCCACACATTAGGTCGTCAGTTGAGTGATCACTCGACGTTTCTGGCTCCGGTGAATTGTTTTCTTTACCTGTTCTCGAAGAAACCCAATGTTCCTTACCTCGATCCTGCCGACTTTCCTGACTTGAGCCCTTTGCAAACGCACTGGGAGGAAATCCGTACCGAAGTCCTGAACCTGCTAAGAGCCGGGGAGATCAAGCGTTCGGAGCAATACAACGACGTGGGTTTCAATTCCTTCTTCAAAACGGGTTGGAAGCGCTTCTACCTGAAGTGGTACGGCGACAGCCATCCTTCGGCGATGAAGCTTTGCCCACGCACCACCGAACTGCTGCAAGGTATCGGCTCGATCAAAGCCGCCATGTTTGCCGAGTTGCCACCAGGCTCGAAGCTGGTACGCCACCGCGACCCATATGCAGGTTCCTATCGCTATCACCTGGGCCTGGAAACACCCAACGATCCGGGCTGCTATATCGAGGTCGACGGTGAGCGCTATCATTGGCGCGACGGTGAAGCGGTGATGTTCGACGAGACATACATTCACTACGCCGAGAACACCACACAACAGAATCGTATTATTTTGTTCTGCGATGTGGAGCGCCCGATGAAGTATCGCTGGGCTGCTGCCTTCAACAACTGGTTCAGTCACACAGTGATGTCAACCGCCGGCTCGCCGAACGATGCCGGCGACAAGACCGGCGGTTTGAACAGTGCCTTTACCAAGCTATACAAAATCCGCCTGCGCGGTAAAGAACTGAAAAAGCGCAACCGTACGCGTTACTACCTGGAAAAATGGGCGATTTTCGCCGGGTTATTGGCGATTTTTGTATTGATCTAAAGGGAGGGGACGCCGGGTTCTGGCGCAGGTTTTTGGTAGAAAAGCGGCCCGGATAACTCGTGTTACATGTTCCGCAAGACTATTTTGTTAACAAATTCGAACCCTGCGCGTAGCGTGTTATCGAAGGAGATATCTCTGTACACATAAGTAAAGAGGTGCCCAATGAACAGGCTTGTGCTTAGCTTCACCGCGCTGGCATTGAGTGGCTTGCTGAGCAGCCTGGCCCAGGCTCGACCTGAAGCATCCGCGTTTCATAATGCCTCGCCACAACCGATACTCCTTGCCCAGAACCTGCCGGGCAGCAGCGACAACAATCCTTACAACAGCCCGATCCGCCGAGCCAATCCCAATAGCATGCAAGGCACTCAGCCCAGCGCCCCGGCAGTTCGTTCGCTGAACTCCGTGCCAGTGCAGCGTCCACCGACCCTGGAAAACGGCGGCATCGGCAACGGCTATCCACGCAGTGGTTCTATGCCGGGCTCGGTCAAACCGAACATCCAGCCCAACACGCCTCCCAGAGATTCGAACGACAGCAACCGTTGAACGGTAATGGCGTCAGTCATTGCCGGTCATTTTTTCGAAAAAAGAATTGTGCATGCTGCGTAAAACGCTCTTGGCAACATTCTGTGCCAGCGTTCTTGTGACGGGTGCAGTGCCGGCCTTGGCGGCTCAAAGCTAACAGTTCCAGAGCGAGAAGGGCGCGGGCAACCCCCTCGCCACCAATGTCCGCGGGCGAACTTGAACGCTTTGTCAGGCCTTTTGAGCAGAAGTCGCACGGCCTTTCGCGTCACGCAAACCACGCACCACCAGGTACAGCAACGGTCCGACGGAAACGAAAATCGCAGTGATCAGCAGATAAGGAAGCACCGAAAGCGCCGACTGACCGCGACGGCGCGCATCCTTGTACATCCAGACACACGCCAGTATGGCCAGCAGATAGAGATCGATAACCACTTGCGCAGTATCGGGGCGGGACATCAGGCTGATGCCAAAGTCGATCAGTGACTGTTCGGCCTGCAGCATGACCGACACGGTGTAGCCGGCGAAGGTGATAAGGGCGATCAAAGGGAGTGCGACAGACTTCATGTTTTCCTTCCTTGGGTAGATGAGCAGGATTCGAAGATGACAGGATCCTCCCAGACGCTCAACCGAATTGGCCATTGACTTGCCATCAGCGCCCGGCTAATTTCGAGCCATGACTTCAACCGTATTGCGTTCCCAGCCAAGCATTATTACCGCCATTCCTTATTTGGCGGGTTAGCTGACGGCTGTACCCAACCCGCCCTAGAGGCGGGTTTTCTCTTTCTGTCTCCGGGGCTTCGAATAACACCAGGAGACGCCCATGAGCACCCGCCAGCCCCGTCCCGCCGAGCAGTCTCTGCTTGAGCACTATGTGAAAAAGATCCTCGCCGCACCGGTCTACGACCTGGCGGTGCGTACGCCTTTGCAACCGGCCCCGGCGCTGTCCGAATCGCTGGGCAACCAGATCCTGCTCAAGCGCGAAGATTTGCAGCCGACCTTTTCTTTCAAGATCCGCGGTGCCTACAACAAACTGGTGCAGCTAAGCGATGCGCAAAAGGCCTTGGGAGTCATCACCGCCTCGGCAGGCAATCACGCACAAGGCGTGGCGCTGGCGGCTCGGGAGTTGGGGATCAAGGCGACTATCGTGATGCCGTGCTCTACTCCTGAACTGAAAATCCTCGGCGTTCGCACGCGCGGCGCCCAAGCGCTGTTGCACGGAGAAAGCTTTCCGTTCGCCTTGGCCCATGCATTGCGCCTGGCGGAGGAAATGGGTTGCACCTTCGTCTCACCCTTCGACGACCCCGACGTGATCGCGGGCCAAGGGACGGTGGCCATGGAGATTTTGCGCCAACACCCGGGGCCGCTGGATGCGATCTTCGTTCCGGTGGGCGGTGGTGGTCTGATCGCTGGCATCGCGGCCTACGTCAAATACCTGCGGCCGCAGATCAAGATCATCGGCGTCGAATCAGAACACTCCAATTGCTTGCAGGCCGCCTTGCAAGCCGGAGAGCGGGTCGTGTTGCCCCACGTCGGGACCTTCGCCGATGGCGTAGCAGTCGCACAAATCGGTGCCTATGGCTTCGAGATCTGTCGACTGCATGTGGATGAGGTGCTCACCGTCAGCAATGACGAGCTCTGTGGGGCGATCAAGGATATCTACGACGACACCCGTTCAATCACCGAGCCTTCCGGAGCCTTGGCCGTGGCGGGGATCAAGAAGTACGTAGCGCAAACCGGCGTACGCGGCCAGACCTTGGTGGCGATCGACTCGGGGGCCAATATCAATTTCGACAGCCTGCGTCATGTTGCCGAGCGCGCAGCACTGAGCGGCGCGTCGACATGAAGCATTTAGCGTGGCTGGGGAGTCATCATGAGAGCAGCGGGCGCAGGAACGTGCGTTCGTAGCTGAGAATGAACTTCTTCTCCATTACCGAGGCCACCAGCGCCGTACTTTCCTGATCGGTCAGGGCGATATGGCGATAGCTCTCGTAGTCCGCGAGGGAGGGAAAGCTGAACAGGCAGTAGGCGATGTTGCTAGCGCCTTCAGAGGGCAGAAAGTACCCATGGTGAGTACCACCCAATCGCTCGACAACCTTGATCCAGGCCTTGGCATAGGCTTCAAAGTCGGCAAGCTGGTAAGGATCAATCACATATTTGACGTGGCAGGTAATCACTCAGTGGCTCCTTTTTTATGGGCAACAGCCTTATTGCTGGCTGGCTTTCTCAATGTTGTTGGAGGCTGACCAGATTCGGTAGCGGACCTCAACATCCTGCGGCACGTACACCACAATCGGTAGCTTGCTGTTATAACGCAGCATAAAGCCATCACCGACCACCGGGACAAAGTCTTGCTTGCTCTTGCCGCCCGGGCAGGCCATCAGCGTGCTCATCGGGCCGCTGGCTTTTTCCAGCCGGTAAAACGGATAACCCCAACCTTCGAGGTTTTTTTCTTCCAGGCTACCGCCCAGGTGCTGACGGTTGCAGTCCACGCTCAGGGTTTTGCCAGCGAGGATCTCGACCTTGTAGTTGACTTCTTGTTTGTGCGGCGCAAGGTGGATGACCTGGCGGGTGAATCCGGTTTCAGCCTTGGGGTAGGGCGCGACGTCTTCGAGTTTGGCCGCAGAGGCCGCTGTGGACAGACCGGACAGCAGCACAACGGCTGCGGTGATTCTGGATAAGCGCATGACGCCTCCTTGCTGGTTTGTAGCGTTAATACACGCATTTGAGTCTATTCAAACACCTGCTTTTGCCGGGCATTCTTACTGTGCCTGGTCGTTCAATGCAAACGGGGGGGACGCCCAATCAACGTGACAGACGGTAAGGAACAGGCGGTGATGTATGACGAAGCCAAGGTAGAACACCGTCGTCGATTCGCGGGTGCTGTCGGACCTGAACGCCACGGATCTTTGCACTACGGAGTTTTCCGGGCGGGTGAAGGTGGTCAAGGAAGGGCGGGTGGATCCCATAGAAGAAGAGGAAGCCGAGATGTTTGCTCAGGCTGAAAAACACCTTGGCAAGGCCAAACTGCAAGCGCTCGGAGGCCAAATGAAGGTCTTTAAATTATCGATGAAAAAAGAGCTTACCGGGATCGGAAAAGCGGCCTAGTCTAGGAGTGGGCATTGCGCTCCAGGGTCGCCCCAAGGTCGGTGGCGCAATGCAGGAAGCCACTCAATAGACGGGGCTTCCGAATACGTAATGTACTGACTAAAATTGATTGGCAGTCCCACATAAAGGAGAAGGTCGTTATGTTTCTTTCTGCCTTGGAACTACGAAATATCATTGAAAGCAGTTTTCTGCCCAAGCGTTGCCAATGCACCTTATCCCCTGATTTATCGATGACGGTGAAGGTCTATGGCGACCACGAAACCGACCGCGTGGAATTGGTAGTCACAGGCATAAAAGCGGACCGTCTCAATGGTTGCCGCGAGATTGGCGATCTGATTGCAGAGTTGCGCTACGACCTTGAACACCATCCAGGTAGCCAACCTCTCGTCGGCTCAGGGGCGAAACCGCATTAACCCGTTGTTTCTGCGAACTCGATAGACACGCGCCTGGTCTTGATAAACCCAAGACCAGGCGCGATTTCGACCACTATCGCTAGCAAGATACCCTGCCCCGCATGGCCGTTGAGCCATTCGCCAAGACCTGACGCCGCCAAGCCGAAACATCCCACCACCCAACCGGTGCTCAAGGCCCTGCGTGTACTCGAAGGTGGTGCCTGTCGAGCCAGATAAAACATCACGCCCAAAGCATATCTGCCTGACAACTGTCAGGAACACCGCTTGATGGTTATCCCTGTACAGCGCAGGACAAGCCTTTGCTGTACAGGTTGGTACCACTTAGCTCTGATAGTTACAGGCATCCGACAGCTTGCTGTAAGTGATTTCCTCGAGCTTGCCTGACGTATCGATGAACTTCATGTCCGCAGTGATGACTTTGCACTCCGTCGATTGTTGCTCCGTCATGGAAACTACCTTGGCAATATCCAACTTCATTCCATAGTGATAGGGCACAGCTTCGACTGCGGTGCTGGAGGTGCTGGAGTTGTCAGCCTGTACCACACCGGCAGACGCAAAAAGGGCGAGGGCGCCTGCAATAAATAATGTATGACTGTTCATGAGCGTTCTCCGAGTTACTCTGAATCGTCAATCCGGCGTTAAAACGACGTCGAACACCCGCGCAGAGCGTCAGAAATGTCTGCGTTAACGCGGTACTGTTCACTTTTGGCCCGCAGGATTAACCGATTATTAAGTAGGGAGCTAACAGTCTGTTGGTTCTCAGACAGATGCCTCAAAAAAGCTCATGGCGGTGAGTGGGCGAACAGGATCTGGCTGAGTTTTGCGCGGGTGTGCACCCCGCGTGGGAGCGTCTGGGTGTTGCCCGCGAATGGTCCGCAGGACCTATGCTGTGGAGGCAAACCATTCACAGGAGTGAACCATGCGCGTACTCGCTACCAACGGTCAGGATGACTTCCGCGTCAAAGCCTATGCCGGCACCAATGGGGTGTTATTGGCGATGGACCTCGCCGAGCCCAGGCGCAAAGGATTACTGGGCTTTGCCATCGAGAAACAGCAGGACAACAAACCCTGGCTGTTCCTGTTCAATAGCCTGACCTTCCCTGGCAAGGCCCACACGCTTCCTCAGTACCACGCCACACCGAGTGATATCGCGCCTCTGCAAAAGTTTCGCTGGGCCGATTACGCCGTCAATCCAGGCGCAACCATCCACTACCGCGTGCATCTGGCCTATGGCAGCACCGACGCGCCGCAATTGGGCGAAGCACTGGAAGTGACGGTCACCGCCGACAACGGTCAACCACCGGGCCAGCGGGTCATCTTCAACCGTGCTGTGGCCGCCAGCCAGGCGTTCTCGCGCAAGTTTGCCGATCTTGATGCGCTGCTCAGTGCCAACAAGAACCTGCCCATCGAAGCCTGGCCCGAGGCGCCGCGCCAATGGCTGGAAAACGGTTTGCTGGAAGAGCTCCTGGGCTTTATCGAGCGCGCCGTGGACGGCCAATGGGCGATGGACATCGCCATCTACGAATACCAGTTGCAGTCGATCATCGATGCGGTCAACGCCGCGTTCGCCCGTGGGGTGAAGGTCCGGGTGCTGTATCACGCGCAACCGGGTGATAGCGACACCACGATGAATGAAGCGAGCCTGGAAAAAATCCCCGCAGCGAATAAACGCGGGCGCGTCACCCATAACATTTTTCATGACAAATTCATCGTGCTGAGCCAGCTCAACCCAGCGGGTGAACACAAGCCTGAAGCGGTGCTCTGCGGCAGCACCAACTTCACGCCCAACGGGGTCTATCGGCAGGCCAACGTGGTGCATGTGCTGGACGACGCTCGTGTGGCCGCCAGCTATCTGCAAGTGTTCGAGCAGATCTGGGCTGCACCGACGGATGTCGGTGCCACCCGCCAATGGCTCACGCAAAACAACCCGATGGATCCGGCACAGGCGTTGTTCGCCGGGTTTTCGCCGCGCTCTGGCGAGGGCGACCTGCATGAGTTTGTCGATATCATCAACGCTGCCAAGAAGGACGTGTTGTTCGTCACCGCGTTCGCGCTGCCAGACGAGATCCTCAATGCCTTGCTCGGCCAGCCCCACGATGATGTGCTGCGCTACGGTTTGCAGAACAGCGCCAGCCGGATCACCGGTTTTCATGCCGACCGCACTGCAGAGTTTGCCGCCACGGCGCTGCTGAACACCGGTCTCGAAGGCTGGCTCAAGGAAGGCTTGAAGGGACAGAAGGGCAACCTGTTGGTGCACACCAAAGCGATCATCAGTGACTTCACCAGCGACGCCCCGGTGATCATCAGTGGCAGCCACAACCTCAGCGTGGCCGCCAGTAACGGTAATGACGAAAACTTCTTGATCATGCGCGGCGATACCGATCTGGCCGATCGCTATGGGCTGGAACTGCTGCGCTTCTACGAGCATTACCGGTTTCGGTACTTCGCGAAACAACTGGTGCTCAAACAGGTCCAGCCGTTGGCGGTCGATGACAGCTGGAGTCATGATTATTACCTTGAGGGCGATTTGCGGATGCTCTCGAGGGGGCGTTTTTCCGGGCGTTAAAAGATCGCAGCCTAGCGGCGGCTCCTACAGGTCTTGCGTCCACCCGCAATTGTGCGGGCGGACCGGATCGGCGTAGGAGCTGCCGCAGGCTGCGATCTTTTTTTTGGGTCCACGCGGTTTAACGGTCCAACAAAACAATCATTTGCCCATCGCCGCGCGGTACTGACGTGTGCGTTTGGCGATATATAGCTGGTCGAAAATCAACGCGAACAGTGCTGAAACTTTCGGTTTTGGTGCGCGGCCGCGGCTCAGGCGGTGCATCTGAAAGCGCACCATCGCCATGGTCGCGAGGGAGGCCAGGGGTTTGCGTTTCCAGCGCACGGGTTGCAATTGAGGATGACTGTGTTGCCCGTTGCGCCATTGTTTCGGCAATTGCGGTTCCAGCGCCAGGGCCGTGGCAATCCCGGCCATGGCGATGCCGCTGTCCAGCACTTGCTGAACAATCGGTAAACGGCTAATGCCGCCGGTGACCATCACCGGCATCCTGGCTACCGTCGCCAACTCGCTTGCCATCTCCATGAAGTAGGCCTCGCGGGCCAGTGTGCGGCCGTCACGGGCTTCGCCTTGCATGGCGGGTGCCTCATAACTGCCGCCCGACAACTCAAGCAGATCCACCGCCAGCGGGTTGAGCAACTCGATAACCTGGCGGGCATCGTCAGCATCGAAACCTCCGCGCTGGAAATCAGCGGAGTTGAGTTTGACCGCCACACAGAACCCCGGCGAAACCCGTTGGCGAACGGCGTTGATCACCGCCACCAGTAAACGTGCGCGGTTTTCCAGCGAGCCACCCCACCGGTCGGTCCGACGATTGCTCAGCGGCGAGAGAAACTGACTGATCAGGTAGCCATGGGCGGCGTGAATCTCGACGCCGGTAAAACCGGCTTTCTCGGCGAGCCAGGCGCTGGTGGCGAAACGCTGGATCACTTCTTCAATATCGTCTTCGGTCATCGGTTTGGGTTGGGCGAACATTTTCGAAAACTGGCCCATGTCCAGGGCGACGGCGGACGGCGCCCAGGCTACCTGCCCGAGATTGGCCATGGTCTGCCGGCCAGGGTGGTTGAGTTGCACCCAGAACTGAGCGCCTTTTGCGCGGCCGATGCTGGCCCATTGGCGGAATTTATCCAGGTGTGTTTCATCTTCCAGAGCGACTCCGCCTGGGCCAGTCATGGCGCGACGGTCGATCATCACATTGCCGGTCAGCAGCAGGCCGGACTCGCCGTCGGCCCACGCCTGATACAGCCGTATCAAGGCTGGGGAGGGCGCCTGCTCGGTATCGGCAAGGTTCTCCTCCATCGCTGCTTTGGCGATGCGATTGCCGATCGTCTGACCGTTGGGCAAATTCAACGCTTGGAAGGGTGACATGCTTGACTCCTCATCAGTGGAGAGTAGAGGCTAAGCTTAAAGTTAACTTTAATGTCAAGCGTTCAAATGAGGCCTTTATGAAAATTGGTGAATTGGCGCAGCTGAGTGGGTTCGCCGCTTCGCGCATCAGGTTTTATGAGGCTCAGGGACTGATCCATCAGGTCCACCGGCGAACCAATGGTTACCGCGAATACCCACCCCAGGTGTTGCGAACCCTGGAAATCATCCAATGCGCGCAGCAGGCCGGTTTCAGTCTGCAGGAGCTCAAACAGTTATTGCCGGCGGGTGGACAGGGCGACTGGAAGCAGGATGAGATGCTCGCCAGTCTGGAAAGCAAGGTCGAGCAGATTGAAGAGATGCAACTGCACCTGGCCCAGAGCAAGGCAAAGCTGTTGGGAATCATCGATACCATCAAGGTGCGGCCAGACGGCATGCCCTGCGATGAAAATGCCGAGCGGGTGTTGGCATCAATCAAGGGCCCTCGGTAACTTGTGGCGCGGGGCCAAGCCCTAATGTGTAGGAGCGAGCTTGCTCGCGATGGAGGTTAACGATAACGCGTGTTTTCTGAATAAACGCGTTGCCCTTGAGTCCATCGCGAGCAAGCTCGCTCCTACAGAGATTGGGGCTTGCCCCCGCGCCATCCCCGTTTCGGTTTATTCCATGTTCAAGGAAAAAGACTGCGGCTGTGGAATTGGATTACGCATCAGCGTGCCAACCACCAACGCTCCCAACAACGCCAGCAAACCCGCGACCCACAGCACCACGCTAAAGCCGCCGACAAAGGCCTGGCGGGCCAGCGGCTCGACGAGCAAACGTGCCGGCTCGGGCAACTGGCTCAGCGCTGCCGGCATATCACCGGCCACCACCCGCGAGGCGATGCTCTGCGCTTGCCCGAGCCACTGTGACGCTTCAATCGTCAGGCTGCCTTGCAGCAACTGCTGGGTATGACTGGTCAGCAGCGCTCCGAATACGCCGATGGCCAGCATGATCGCGCTGAAACGCATGGTGGTGCTCATGCCCGAAGCCATGCCGGCGCGATCCCGAGGTACGCAGGCCATGATGTTCTTCTGCGTATCACCATTGAGCAGCCCGGCACCGGCGCCGGTCACGGCAATCGCCAGGGCAAAGCTCAAGTAACCACCGCTGTTGACCGCCCAGGCGCTGAGCAGGTTGCCGCCACCCACCAGGGTCAAACCGGCGGCCATCAGTGTGGCCGGGGCGAAGCGGGTCGCAAGGCGGGCGCCAATGCGTGGGCAAATCAGCATTGTCAGCGCGAACGGCAGCATGCCCAGCCCGGAAGCGATCGCCGAGAAGCCCAGACCGTTCTGCAGGTAAAACGGCAGCAACGTCATCATCACTTGCGCGCAACCGGCATAGGCGAACATCCCCAGCAATGCGCCGATAAAGCGCGGATGCCTGAACAGTTGCAGGTCAACCATGGGCCGTTGTTGCAGGCGTTCGATGACCACAAACAGACCGAGCAACAGCGCGCCACCGAGCAGTCGGGCGTAGGTCATCGGGTTGCTCCAGCCGATCCGGTTGGCTTCGATCAATCCCCAGATCAGGCACAGCAGGCTCGCGCTGAAGGCCAGACTGCCCCACGGATCGAGACGTGCAGCCTGTGTGTCCCGAGACTCTGGTACGGCGCGCCAGACCATGGCCATCAACAGCAAACCCACCGGGAGGTTGAGGTAAAAAATCCAGCGCCAGCCGATGTACTCGGTGATCAGCCCGCCGATGGTTGGCGCGGCGGTCATCGCCACGCCCATACACGCGCCCCAGAACGCCCAGGCTTTGGCCCGTTCCACCTCATCGTGAAAGGTGTGGCCAATGGAAGCCAGCGCTGAGGTCAGCAGCAATGCAGCGCCCACGCCTTTGACTGCGCGGGCGATGTCGAGGAACAGCGCAGTGGGCGCCGCGCCGCAACCGATGGACGCGAGGATGAAAACTCCCAGGCCGCAGAGTAGGGTTTTCTTGCGCCCAAAGCGATCAGCGATACTTCCTGCGGGCAACAACAACGCAGCGAAGGCCAGCATGTAAGCGCTGACTACCCATTCGATATCGGCAAAGTTCGCGCCCAGATCCCGGGCGATGCTCGGCAGGGTGACGGCGACGATATTGGTGTCGAGCACGATCAGCGAGCAGACCCCAGAGGCAGTCAGCAGCGTAAGGCGTGGGCTGACCCGGCTCATGGCCTGACCAGCCTTGGCACTGCGAAGGCTTCCAGATTGAGAATTGCCTTGCGGGCAATGCTTTGCGGTTTATTGGCGGAAAATACCGTTTTCAGGTCTAAGCAGGTATCAGGCACCAGAATAGGGGATTTGACGCGCATGGCTTGGACTCTCTACGGTGGAGGTTCAGTCAGCTTATCCCGCGTTCCTCGGTGCGTTATTAGCTGAGGACGAACCTTTCATTACCTTTGAGCTAATGCCGTCATGGAAATACGTCATTTCCGCTATTTTTTGGCTGTTGCCCGGCAGCGCAACTTCACTCGCGCCGCCGAGCAATTGGGCATCGCACCGCCGACCTTGACCCGGCAGATCCAGGACATGGAAAACGCGCTGGGTACGAGACTGTTCCTGCGTCAGCAGCGCGAGGTCAGCCTCACCGAGGCCGGTGCCGCCCTGGTGATCGAGGCCGAGGCCACAGTGCGCCAGTTCGAATTCGCCCAACGCAATGCCCAAAGGGCCGGGCGCGGTGAGATCGGTCATATCGAATTGGGTTACGTGGCGTCGGCGGTGTACTCAGGTTTGTTGCAAAAACAGGTACAGGGTTTCAGCCGTGAATACCCGGATGTCAGCCTGAGTGTGCGGGAAAGCCCGATGGAGGCGTTGCCGGGACTGGTCGCGGAGGGCCGTTTCGACATCGGCTATATCCGCTCGCCCATGACATTGCCCGAGGGGCTGGAAGCGATTCGTCTGAATGCTGAAGGATTCGTTCTGGCACTGACCGCCGAATCCTGGTTGTGCCGTTTGCAGGACATTACCCCGGAACATCTGCAGAACCAGACGTTTATCCTCCCCGAGCAAATCAGCGGCACCTTGCAGGTCGCAGCGCAAGGCGGTTACGCGCCGCAGTTGGGGCCGCAGCCGGGCGGGCTGGTAGCGGTGATCGCGTTGGTGTCGTTGGGGCAGGGCGTGGCAGTGGTGCCCGAGTCGGTGGTCGGACACGTCAGTTTGCCAAACGTGGTGTACCGGCCGATCAAGGGCAGCGAGGCGTGCTCCTGGTTGTCACTGATCCATCGCCGTTTCGAAAAGGCCCCGGCCGTGGCGCGTTATATCGAGCAGGTTAAAGGCCAGTTTCCGACAGAAAAATGAGGTGTGATCTTTTGGGGGATCGAATAGGGCGGGCTCTGCCCCTTTCTGAACCATCCCGCGCCCTCATTTGTGGCCCAACTACCCGCGGCCTGTAGCCAACGGTAGCGCTCATCCTGTGTGCCTTTCGTAACGCATTCAGGGTGTGTTTTTCCATCTCCCTGATTCAAAACACTTTTCAATCCCCCCAACATTTCCCCTACAGCCTATGGCACACTTTCTGCTGTCTATTCCGTTGTTACATACCAATATCCGTTATAGCGGAATAAACATCACCCTGGAGTGCTTGCCATGCATCGCCGACCTTCCTTATTTAAAGCGTGTGTTTTTCTCTTCGCCGCTGTGGCCTCTGCTGCGGGGGTCGCGCAGGCGGCGGACAGCAAGCTCGATAGCGTGTTGAAGCGCGGGCATTTGATTGTGGGCACGGGCAGTACCAATGCGCCGTGGCACTTCCAGGGCGCGGACGGCAAGTTGCAGGGTTTTGATATCGATATCGGGCGGATGGTTGCCAAGGGGTTGTTCAATGACCCGAGCAAGGTCGAGTTCGTGGTGCAGTCGTCCGATGCGCGGATTCCGAACCTGCTGACCGACAAGGTCGACATGAGTTGCCAGTTCATCACCGTGACCGCCAGCCGTGCGCAGCAGGTCGCGTTCACCTTGCCGTACTACCGCGAAGGCGTCGGCCTGCTGCTGCCGGCCAACAGCAAGTACAAAGAAATCGAAGACCTCAAAGCCGCTGGCGACAGCGTGACCGTTGCGGTACTGCAAAACGTGTACGCCGAAGAGCTGGTGCATCAGGCGCTGCCCAAGGCCAAGGTCGATCAGTACGACAGCGTGGATTTGATGTATCAGGCAGTGAACTCTGGCCGCGCCGACACAGCCGCCACCGATCAGTCATCGGTCAAATACCTGATGGTGCAGAACCCTGGCCGCTATCGCAGCCCGACTTACGCCTGGAGCCCACAGACCTACGCGTGCGCGGTCAAACGTGGCGATCAGGATTGGCTGAACTTCGTCAACACTGTCTTGCATGAAGCCATGACCGGCGTTGAGTTTCCAACCTACGCGGCATCCTTCAAACAGTGGTTTGGTGTCGATCTACCGTCTCCAGAGATTGGCTTTCCCGTCGAATTCAAATGATCCGGTGAGAGCGGGGCGGTCATGAATCGCCCCGCTCAAGGTGCTGCTGACCATGAACTATCAGTTGAACTTTGCCGCCGTATGGCGCGATTTCGACACCTTGCTGGCGGGGCTCGGACTGGGCCTGGAGCTGGCGCTGGTGTCGATCGCCATCGGTTGCGTGATCGGCCTGATGATGGCGTTTGCTTTGTTGTCCAGGCATCGCGCGTTGCGGGTGCTGGCGTCGGTGTATGTGACGGTGATCCGTAACACGCCGATTCTGGTGTTGATTCTGTTGATCTACTTTGCCTTACCGAGTGTGGGCATTCGTCTGGACAAGATTCCGTCGTTCATCATCACCCTGTCGTTGTACGCCGGGGCGTATCTGACCGAGGTGTTCCGCGCCGGATTGTTGAGCATTCCCAAGGGTCAGCGCGAAGCCGGTTTGGCCATCGGTTTGGGTGAGTGGCAAGTGCGGGCCTACGTCACGGTGCCGGTGATGCTGCGCAACGTGCTGCCGGCCCTGTCGAACAACTTCATTTCACTGTTCAAGGACACCTCGTTGGCGGCAGCGATTGCTGTGCCGGAGCTGACCTATTACGCGCGCAAGATCAATGTCGAGAGCTACCGGGTAATCGAAACCTGGATGGTGACCACTGCGCTCTATGTTGCCGCCTGTTACCTCATTGCCATGCTGCTGCGATACCTGGAGCAGCGTCTGGCGATTCGCCGTTAGGAAGGCCCCCATGTACGAATCTCCAACGTGGTTGCACGAATTGTGGGTGGCTCGCGAAGTCTTGTGGTCGGGCTTTTTGACCAGTGTTCAGTGTTCAGTACTGGCGATTATTCTCGGCACCTTGATCGGTATTGTCGCCGGGCTGGTGCTGACCTACGGCAAGTTCTGGATGCGCGCGCCATTTCGTTTTTACGTCGATCTGATCCGCGGTACGCCGGTGTTTGTGTTGGTGTTGGCCTGCTTCTATATGGCACCTGCGCTGGGCTGGCAGATCAGCGCGTTCCAGGCCGGAGCTCTGGGGCTGACGCTGTTCTGCGGCTCTCACGTCGCGGAGATCGTTCGCGGCTCTTTGCAAGCATTGCCGCGCGGGCAGATGGAAGCGGGCAAGGCCATTGGCCTGACATTTTATCAGACGCTTGGCTACGTGCTGTTGCCTCAGGCACTGCGGCAGATTTTGCCGACGTGGGTCAATTCATCGACCGAGATCGTCAAGGCCTCGACCTTGCTGTCGGTGATCGGTGTGGCCGAGTTGCTGCTCAGTACCCAGCAGATAATCGCCCGGACCTTCATGACCCTGGAGTTTTACCTTTTCGCCGGTTTTCTCTTTTTCATCATCAACTACGCCATCGAATTACTCGGCCGGCATATTGAAAAACGGGTGGCTTTGCCATGACTCAAGCTCAAGTTTCGACTCAAATCCCAGCAAATCCAAAAGAAACCCAGGCACTGCTGAGCATTCGCGGGCTGCACAAACAATACGGCAAGCTTGAAGTACTCAAGGGCGTGGACCTGGAAATGCAGCGCGGCAACGTAGTCACGCTGATCGGTTCCAGCGGCTCGGGCAAGACCACACTGCTGCGTTGCGTGAACATGCTCGAAGAGTTTCAAGGCGGGCAGATCATGCTCGATGGCGAGTCCATCGGTTACGAGGAGGTCAACGGCAAGCGCGTGCGTCACCCGGAAAAAGTTATTGCCCAGCATCGGGCCATGACCGGCATGGCGTTTCAGCAATTCAATTTGTTCCCGCACCTGACGGCTCTGCAGAACGTCACGCTTGGGCTTCTGAAAGTCAAAAAGCTGCCCAAGGATCAAGCCGTCGATTTGGCTGAAAAGTGGTTGGAGCGCGTTGGCTTGCTGGATCGGCGTAACCACTTTCCCGGGCAATTGTCCGGCGGCCAGCAGCAGCGCGTGGCGATCGCCCGGGCGATTGCCATGAACCCGAGCTTGATGTTGTTCGACGAAGTGACCTCGGCCCTGGACCCGGAGTTGGTGGGTGAAGTGCTGAGCGTGATCAAAGGCCTGGCCGAGGACGGTATGACCATGTTGCTGGTCACCCATGAAATGCGCTTCGCCTTTGAAGTCTCGGACAAGATCGTCTTCATGAATCAGGGCCGCATCGAAGAGCAGGGCCCACCCAAAGAGCTCTTCGAGCGCCCGCAATCGCCGCGTCTGGCGGAATTCCTCAAGAACACCCGTTTCTAGTTTTTTAGTTCAACTTGGTTTTAACAGGAGAAAGACTCATGAGCATTACTCGTTACGGCACCGGTAGCACCGCCGGTGGCGGCCAGCCCCGTCCATTCGCCCGCGCAGTCGAGGCCGATGGCTGGCTGTACGTGTCTGGCCAAGTCCCGGCGTTGGATGGCGAGATCATCAACGGCGGGATCGTCGAGCAGACTCATCAGACTATGCGCAACCTGATCGCCATCCTCCAAGAGGCCGGTTATGGCCTGGAAGATGTCGTGCGTACCGGCGTATGGCTGGAGGACCCGCGGGATTTCTGGAGTTTCAACAAGGTGTTTTCCGAATACTTCGCCAGTGAACACGCCCCGGCGCGGGCCTGCGTGCAGGCGAACATGATGGTCGATTGCAAGGTTGAGATTGATTGCGTGGCTTATAAGGCGAAGAAGGCCTGATTTTTTGTGGTGGTCTTTAGGGCCACCCCTCACCCTAACCCTCTCCCCAAGGGGGAGAGGGGACTGACCGTATGTTTCTCTCGACGTGCTGCGACCTGGGATATTGAGTTGAATGGACATAATGGAAACGACGCAAATCGGCTCCCTTTCCCCTCTCCCCCTTGGGGAGAGGGCGGGGGGTGAGGGGTGGATCTTGCTGACACCATTAGCCTGTCGCCCGAGCCATGGTTAATATCCCCGGCGAATTTGAATGGGAACCCACTGACATGACCGAAGACACCATCAAGCGCCGCGCTCGCGGGCTGGACCGGGCGTTCGATATCCTCGATTTCCTCAAGGAAATCGGCCAGCCGCTGCGCCCCAACGACATCGCCAGCGGCATCGGTAGCCCGAAGTCCACGGTCTATGAGCTGGTCGCCTCCCTGCTCGAACGGCGGATTCTCGAGCCGGTGGGCAAGGACGGTCACGTCTACCTCGGCCGCCAGTTGTACTTCCTCGGTCAGGCGCACTTACGCCATTTCGACCTGACCCGAGAGGCTGACCACGCCTTGCAGGAAATCGTCAGCCAAACCCACGAAACGGCACAAATGTGCCTGCTCAACGGACGCAAATACACCGTCGCACTGATGAAAGAAGGCGAGCGACATTTCCGGATTTCCTCGGACATCGGCGAGAACGCACCGATCCCCTGGACCGCTTCCGGGCGTTTGCTGCTCAGCCATTTGAGTGATCAAGAAATTGTCGACCTGATCGATCACGACGACTTCATTCTGCCCGACGGTGAGCGCCTGCCGCTGGAGACATTCCTCAAGGAAATTCGTCAGGCCGGCCTCGACGGATTCTTTTCCTTCGACAGCGTGGCCGACACCTTTACCCATTGCTTCGCTGCGCCAGTGAAAGACGAGCGCGGCATTTGCATTGCGACCCTGTGCATCGTCGCCCCAAGGGCCGACGCCAAGAAAAATTACAACGACTACCGCCGGGTGCTGATCGACAGCGCGAACAACCTGGCCCGTCGTATCAACGAATAGCAGCGGCTGCTCGTGGCCGCGTTTGTGAGGAGTTAGACCATGCCTTCTGCCTTGAATATCGATGCCGTGGAGAAGGGCGCAGCCCAGCCCGGTGTCAACCTGGTGCGCGACGTCAGCTTGCCGGCTCTGGTGCTGCACCGCGACGCCCTGGAGCACAACATTCGCTGGATGCAGGACTTCGTCAGCAACAGCGGCGCAGAACTGGCGCCCCACGGCAAAACCAGCATGACCCCTGCACTGTTTCGCCGTCAGTTGGAGCAGGGCGCCTGGGGAATCACCCTGGCCACTGCGGTACAGACCCGTGCGGCCTATGCCCATGGCGTGCGTCGGGTGTTGATGGCCAACCAATTGGTCGGCGCGCCAAACATGGCGTTGATCGCCGAGTTGCTGGCCGATCCACAGTTCGAATTCCACTGCATGGTTGATCACCCGGACAACGTCGCCGACCTCGGGGCGTTTTTCGCCGCACGCGGTGTGCGCCTGAACGTGATGATTGAATACGGCGTGGTCGGCGGCCGTTGCGGTTGTCGCAGCGAGCAGGAAGTGCTCGACCTGGCGAAGGCCATCAAGGCGCAACCAGCGCTGGCGTTGACCGGTATTGAAGGTTACGAAGGGGTGATTCACGGCGACCAAGCGGTGAGTGGGATTCGTGAGTTTGCGGCGTCGTTGGTCCGCCTGGCGGTGGATCTGCAAGACAGCGGCACCTTCGATATCGACAAGCCGATCATCACTGCGTCAGGTTCAGCCTGGTATGACCTGATCGCCGAATCCTTCGAAGCGCAGAACGCCAGCGGACGCTTCCTCAGTGTGCTGCGTCCCGGCAGCTATGTGGCCCACGACCATGGCATCTACAAAGAAGCGCAATGCTGCGTGCTGGACCGTCGAAGCGACTTGCACGAAGGCTTGCGCCCGGCGCTGGAAGTCTGGGCCCATGTGCAATCGATGCCGGAACCAGGTTTCGCGGTGATCGCCCTGGGCAAGCGCGATGTCGCGTACGACGCCGGTTTGCCGGTGCCGCTGCTGCGCTACAAGGCTGGTGTACTGCCGGCCAAGGGTGACGACGTCAGTGCTTGCAAGGTGACGGCAGTGATGGACCAGCATGCGTTTATGACAGTGGCACCCGGTTGCGAGTTGCGGGTGGGAGACATTATCTCCTTCGGTACCTCCCACCCGTGTCTGACCTTCGACAAGTGGCGCACCGGGTGTTTGGTGGATGAGCAGTTGAACGTCATCGAAAGCATGGAAACCTGTTTCTAGGTTCAACACCGAGACCGAGTCGCAGCCATCGCGAGCAAGCTCGCTCCTACAGATGATCGCATTCCCCTGTAGGAGCGAGCTTGCTCGCGATGGCGGCCTGTCACGCAATGCTGAAACATCTGAATAACCTGAGAGCCCTCTGAACATGAACACCATCAGCAATCTAGGCCCCAACGCCCGGCGTATCGCGCTGATCGGCGAGTGCATGATCGAATTGCAGCAACGCGCTGACGGCACTCTGCAACAAAGCTTCGGTGGTGACACCCTGAACACCGCGGTCTATCTGTCCCGCGAGCTGGGCAATGCGGCGACGGTGGATTACGTCACGGCCCTGGGTGATGACAGTTTCAGCGATGCCATGTGCCAGAGCTGGGCGAACGAAGGTATTGGCCTGAGCATGGTCCAGCGTCTGCCGGGACGCTTGCCGGGTTTGTATTGCATCCAGACCGATGCCCAGGGTGAACGGCGCTTTTTGTACTGGCGCAACGAAGCGGCGGTGCGTGACTGCTTCACCACGCCTGCGGCCGCGCCGATTCTGGCGGCACTGCCGGATTACGACGTGCTGTATTTTAGCGGTATCACCTTGGCGGTGCTCGGCGTGCAAGGGCGAGAGAGGTTATTGGAAACCCTGATTGAAGCCCGGCAGCGGGATGCGCGAATAGTCTTCGACAACAACTACCGGCCGCGTTTGTGGGCTTCGGTCGAGGATGCGCGGACGGCGTATCGCATGGTATTGCCGTATGTCGATCTGGCGTTGCTGACGCTGGATGACGAGCAGGCGCTGTTCCATTTTTCCGATAGTGCAGCAGTGTTTGCCGCTTATGAGCAGATCGGGACCCCCGAAGTGGTGCTCAAACGCGGCGCCGAGGCGTGTTTGATCCGATGTGAAGGCGAGCATTTTGAAGTGCCGGCGCACGTGGTCAAACGGGTGGTGGACACCACGGCTGCGGGGGATTCGTTTAGCGCAGCGTATCTGGCCAGCCGACTCAGCAGTGGTAGCCCGGTGCAAGCGGCAGAGGCAGGGCATCGATTGGCGAGCCGGGTGATTCAAGTGCCTGGGGCGTTGATTCCTAGAGATTAGGCTGGGAATGGCCGCCTGCTGCGCATTCGGATCGCGAGCAAGCCCGCTCCCACACTGGATCGCATTCAACTGCCAGATCCATGGTCGACGCAGGTCTAATGTGGGAGCGGGCTTGCTCGCGATGAGGCCCTTGAAGACACCCGATCAATCCCGATAAAACACCTGCACCAGGTGATAACCAAACTTGCTCTTGATGGGCCCATGCACGACACGCAGAGGCTTTTTGAAGATCACTTGATCGATGGCCCCAACCATTTGCCCGGGCCGCACCTCACCCAAGTCGCCACCGCGTTTGCCGGAAGGGCAGGTGGAGTACTTCTTGGCCAACACATCGAAGGCTTCGCCTTTGGCGATGCGTTGCTTGAGTTGTTCGGCCTCTTCGGCCGTTTTCACCAGGATATGGCGGGCTTGAGCTTTCATGGGGCAGTTACCTTGAAGCGGTGATGTCAGCGGGGCGCGGGATTATGCCCGAAACTCAGGTTTTCTGGCTGATCATCGAACGAATCTTGTTGGCCAACAGGTCAATGGAAAACGGTTTGGCGACCATGTCCATGCCTTCCTCAAGAAACCCTTGGCGCTCGAGGGCTTTTTCGGCGTAGCCAGTCATGAACAGCACTTTCAGCTCGGGTCGATACTGGCGGGCGATTTCCGCCAGTTGCCGACCATTCATGCCCGGCAGGCCGACGTCGGTCACCAGCAGATCGACCCGCAGGTCGGACTCCAGCAGCGGCAGTGCAGTTTTGGCGTCTTCAGCTTCATGGGCGTGATAGCCCAGCTCACCGAGCACATTGAGTACCAACATACGCACCGCCGGGTCGTCCTCCACCAGCACCACCGTTTCACCGGCGAGGGCGGGCGGCGTTTCCTGGGCGGTGACTGCCTGGGTTTCCTCCGCTGGCGCAAGGTAAAGCCGCGGCAGATACAAGCACACGCTGGTGCCTTGGCCCGGGAGGCTGGAAAGGCTGACATGGCCGCCGGATTGCTGGGCAAAACCATAGATCATCGACAAACCCAGGCCGGTGCCCTGACCGATGGGTTTGGTGGTGAAAAACGGCTCGAAGGCTTTGGCCAGCACCGAAGGGGTCATACCGCTGCCATTATCGCTGACGCCAATCATTACGTAATCACCGGCCTTGACCGGTTCCAGGGTGCTGATATCAGTACCGTCCAGGTAACTGTTGGACGTTTCGATCAGCAGTTCGCCGCCTTTGGGCATGGCATCGCGGGCGTTGATCACCAGGTTGAGCAGGGCATTTTCCAGTTGGCTGACGTCGGTGCTGACCGGCCAGACTTCGGCGGCCAGCTGCAGCTTGAGTTGGATGTGATCGCCCTTGGTCCGGCTGAGCAGGTCCTCCAGCGAGCGCACCAACTGATTGGGATCGATGGGTTTTCGGTCCAGCGATTGCCGCCGGGAGAACGCCAGCAGCCGGTGGGTCAGGGCTGCTGCGCGGTTGGCCGACGATACCGCCGCCTCGGTGAAACGACTGATTTCGGCGCTGCGCCCGTCAGCGATATAGCGCTGCATCAGATCGAGGCTGCCGATGATCCCGGTCAGCATGTTGTTGAAGTCGTGGGCGATGCCACCAGTGAGCTGGCCGACGGCTTCCATTTTTTGCGCATGACGCAACGCGTCTTCGGCGCGCTCGCGTTCGAACATTTCGTTTTGCAGTCGCTGGTTGCTTTCGGCCAGTTCCCGGGTCCGGGCGGTAACACGTTCTTCCAGGGTTTCGTTGAGGTTGCGCAGGGCGGCTTCGGTCTGTTTGCGCTCGGTTTCATCGATCACAAAAATGTAGAAGCCATTTATCGCGCCGTCAGCCCCGTAGCGCGGCAGGTACTTCATCAACGCATGGCGCGGACGACCGTCACGGTGGTAAGAGTCGGCCTCAAAGCTGCAAGGTTTGCCTGCGAGGGCAGCGGCGATCTGCTCGGCGCGGGTGGCGTAAAGCTCATCGCCGATCACTTCGCGAATGGTTTTGCCGTACAACTCTTGCGGGGTCATCCCGTACCAGTCCAGGTAGGCGGCGTTGTTCAGCCGAAAACGCTCGTCCTGATCGACATAGCCGATCAGCACCGGCATGGCGTTGATGATCAGTTGCAGCTCGGTCTGGCTTTGGCGCAGCGCTTGCTCGATCCGTTTACGATCCGTCAGGTCCAGCGCGGCACCGAGGAATCGGGTCGGCCGTCCATGGTGATCCTTGTAACAGCGTCCCCGGGCAAACACCCAGCGCACCTGACCATTGGGCTGCAGCAGTCGGTATTCCTCGGAGTATTCGGTGCCGTGAGTGATGCAGTGTTTGATGCTGCGGGCGACCATGCCGCGATCTTCCGGGTGCACGCCGGCCAGGTACTCGCTGATGGGCAGTTTGCCGGAAAACGCGGGATCAACACCGTGTAACTGGGCAAAATGCACATCGGCAATGAAGCGATCTTCGCCGATATCCCAGTCCCAGGTGCCGACGGCGTCCGCGGCAGCGAGGGCCAGTTGCAGACGCTCTTCGGACTCGTGCTGAGCCTTGATACTGGCTTCGGAGCGCATTTTCAGTTCCAGCGCGACCCGGCGGCGTTCGTTGGTTTCGATGGCGGTGACCAGAACCCCGGCGACCAGCCCATGTTCATCGCGGATCGGGCTGTAGGTCAGGTCAAGCCAGAGCTCGGTTTCGCGGCCCAGGTGTTGCAGGTTGAAGCGCTGCTCGCTGTAGGTACGCACCTGGCCTTGCAGGACGGCGTCGTAGATAGGGGCGGTGAAGTCTTTGAGTTCTGGCCATATCAGGTGTGTCGGCTGTCCGAACGCCTGCGGATGCTTGTGGCCGGCCAACAGGGCGAAGCCGTCGTTGTAGATTTGCGTGAGCTGCGGACCCCACAGCAGCAACATCGGCATCGGCGAGTGGATCACGATATCCACTGCCGTGCGCAGGCTTTGCGGCCAGTTGCCGGGCTCGCCCAGTGGACTTTGCGTCCAGTCCAGGCATGCAATCAGTGCTTGGGCTTCGCTGCCGGTGGGTGATTCGTTCATCTAAGGGGTCCTGAGTACGGCGTCGGTTTTTTGCAGCTGTCTCTACGATGCTTCCAGGCTATAGACGTTTAATACCTCAAAAAGTCGCATGAGTGGGCTATTTCAATTCAATCGAATGTTTGGCAGGAATGTCCGCGAAGGCAGTTTCTCAGGCGATTAAAAGCCCTGATCTTTATACCTTCAACTCCACCCGGTCCCGAAACTGCTCCAATGCCTCTGGATTGGCCAGTGCATCGGTATTTTTCACCGCCAACCCATGCACCACATTTCTCACCGCCAGTTCAACAATCTTGCCGCTGATGGTGCGTGGGATATCGGTGACGGCGAGGATTTTCGCCGGTACGTGCCGTGGCGTGGTGTTGGCGCGGATGACCTGGCGAATCTCTTGCTCGAGCGCTTCATTGAGCTCAACGCCTTCACGCAGACGAACAAACAGCACCACGCGCACGTCGTCCTGCCAGCTCTGGCCGATGGCGATGCTTTCCACGATCTGTTCGAGCTTTTCCACTTGCCGATAGATTTCCGCGGTGCCAATACGCACACCGCCGGGATTGAGCACGGCGTCGGAACGGCCATGGATCATCAGGCTGCCGTGAGGTAACTGTTCGGCATAGTCGCCCTGGGCCCACACACCAGGGAATTGGCTGAAATACGAGGCGTGGAGTTTTTCCTGCTGTGGGTCGTTCCAGAAACCGATCGGCATGGCCGGGAAATGGCGCGTGCAGACCAGTTCACCTTTCTCTCCGACAATCGGCTGGCCGGCGTCGTTCCACACTTCAATGGCCATGCCCAGGCTCTTGCCCTGCATTTCGCCACGGCGCACCGGCAATACGGGATTGCCGGCGACAAAACACGAAACGATATCGGTGCCGCCAGACATCGACGACAAACACAGCTCGCTTTTGATGTCGCGGTAGACGTAGTCGTAGCTCTGCGGTGACAGCGGCGAGCCGGTGGACAGCAGGGCTTTAAGGCTGCTCAGGTCGTGGCTGAGACGCGGCTGAACGCCGGCGCTTTCCAGGGCCGCAAGGTACTTGGGGCTGGTGCCGAATACGCTGATCTGTTCGCTGTCGATCAGGTCGATCAAACGCGCAGGCTTCGGGTGAAACGGTGAACCGTCGTACAGCACCACGCTGGCGCCGACCGCCAGCGCCGAGACCAGCCAGTTCCACATCATCCAGCCGCAGGTGGTGTAGTAGAACAGCCGATCGTCGCGACCAAGGTCAACGTGCAGGCCATGCTCCTTGACGTGTTGCAGCAGCACGCCGCCGGTGCTGTGGATGATGCATTTCGGCACGCCGGTGGTGCCGCTGGAGTAGAGGATGTACAGCGGATGTTCGAAGGGGACGGCGACGAATTCGGGCTCGCCACCTGCCTGATAGAAATCATTCCAGAGCGCCACATTGGCCGAAGTCTGGAAGTCTTCTGCGCGCACTTGAGGTCGCGCGTAAGGCACGATGATCAATTGTTGTAGCGACGGCAGGCGCTGGAGGACCTCGTTGACCTTCTCCGTCTGGTCGACCTCTTTGCCCGCATAGCGGTAGCCGGCGCAGGTAATCAGCACCTTGGGTTCGATCTGACCAAAGCGGTCGATCACCCCTTGGGTGCCGAAGTCCGGCGAAGAGCAGGACCAGATGGCCCCCAGACTGGTGGTCGCGAGCATGCCGACCAGGGTTTGCCAGGTGTTCGGCATGCACGCGGCAACCCGGTCGCCGAGGCCGACGCCGGCGGCTCGCAAGCTTTTCTGCAGGCCGGCGACATGGCTGGCCAGGTCGGCGTAGGTGAGTTGTTCGCGCTGGCCGTTCTCGCGGATGGCGATCACCGCCGGACACTTGTCACGACGACGCAGCAGATGCTCGGCGAAATTCAGTGTGGCGCCGGGGAACCAATGGGCGCTTGGCATCCGTGGGCCTTCGACCAGCACTGCGCTGGGCGATGCGTGAAATTCAATGTCGAAGAAATCGACGATGGCCTGCCAGAAGTCTTCGCGCCGGTCGATGCTCCATTGATGCAAGGCCGGGTAGTCGGCGATTTCAAGGTCGTGTCGGTGATTGATGAACCGCCGAAAGACCTCCATCCGGGTCTTGCTGATTCGCTCGGCGCTGGGTTGCCAGAGGATTTCGGACATAAAGGGCCTCTTGTTGTTTTAAGAATATGCCTAATCGATACACAACGACCCGTAGCAGCTGGCGCAGCCTGCGTCCGAGCGCGAAGCGGTCGTAAATTCAGCGCACGCGGTCTGTCAGGATGATTGAGGCATCCGGATTACGACTGCTGCGCAGCCGGACGCAGGCTTCGCCAGCTGCTACGGGATTTGCGTGAACCTCAAAGCGTTACTGCGCCAACCACCCGCCATCGACATTCCACGCCGCGCCACGCACCTGGCTACCGGCTTCACTGCATAAAAATAGCACCAGCTCACCCAGTTGCGGTGGGGTGACGAATTCCAGTGACGGTTGTTTCTCAGCCAGCAGATCATGTTGCGCCTGCTGCGGATCGACGCCTGCGGCGGCGCGAGCATCGATCTGTTTCTGCACCAGCGGGGTCAGCACCCAGCCCGGGCAAATGGCGTTGCAGGTGACGTTGCTGGTGGCTGTTTCCAGGCCGACCACTTTGGTCAGACCGATCACTCCGTGCTTGGCGGCGACATAAGCGGCCTTGCCCACCGAGCCGACCTGGCCGTGGACCGAGGCAATGTTGACGATCCGCCCCCAGCCTTTGGCGCGCATGCCCGGCAGGCTCAGGCGGGTGCTGTGGAACACCGATGAGAGGTTGATGGCAATGATCGAGTCCCAGCGCTCTACCGGAAAGTCCTCCACGGCGGCCACATGCTGGATGCCGGCGTTGTTGACCAGAATGTCGACGCCGCCGAATTCGTGCTCGGCATAGGCGATCATCTCGGCGATCTGCGCCGGGTCGCTGACGTCGGCCGGATGATGGCCGACCTTGCCACCGAACTGGCTGACTTCGGCAATCACTGCACTGGCATCGCCGAAGCCGTTGAGGATTAGGTTGGCGCCGGCCTTGGCCAGGCTCAGGGCGATGCCCAGGCCGATGCCGCTGGTGGAGCCGGTGACCAATGCGGTTTTGCCGGTAAGATTCGTCATAAATGCCTCACACAATGCCGGTGGCGTAGAAGGTGCCGATCACCACGAAAACCGCCAGGGTTTTGATGATGGTAATGCAGAAAATATCTTTATAGGCCTCACGGTGTGTCAGGCCGGTGACCGCCAGCAAGGTGATCACCGCGCCGTTGTGCGGCAGGGTGTCCATGCCGCCGCTGGCCATGGCCGCGACCCGGTGCAGAACTTCCAGCGGAATATTGGCTGCATGGGCGGCGCTGATGAAGCTCTCGGACATTGCCGCCAGGGCAATGCTCATACCGCCCGATGCCGAGCCGGTGATGCCCGCCAGCAGGGTGACCGTGATGGCTTCATTGACCAGCGGGTTGGGAATGCTCCTGAGCCAGTCTGCCAGTACCAGAAAGCCCGGCAGCGAGGCGATAACGGCGCCGAAGCCGTATTCTGATGCGGTGTTCATCGCCGCCAACAGCGCGCCACTGACTGCACTTCTGCTGCCTTCGGCGAGTTTGCCGCGGATCGCCCGGAAGCCAAAAACCAGCACCATGATGATGCCGATCAGCAATGCCGCCTGAACGGCCCAGATCGCGGTGAGCTTGGCGATTTCGGTCTGCACCGGCGCGGCCATGCCCGGGAGGCTGAGGCTGTGGGTCTTGCCGTACCACAGCGGAATCCAGTGGGTGAACAGAAGGTTCATCAGGCCGACCATCAACAGCGGCGAGAGGGCGATCCATGGGTTGGGCAGCTTGAGGTCTTCAGCCGTCTCCGGCTCGTTGCGCAGTTCTGTGCCGTAGCCTTCGCCGGTGCTTTGGGCCTTGTTGCGCTGGCGTTGCAGGAACAGCATGCCGGCGCAAAAGACGAAGATAGCGCCGATCACACCGAGCCAGGGCGCGGCCCAGGCGGTGGTGTTGAAGAAGGTGCTGGGGATGATGTTCTGGATCTGTGGGGTGCCGGGCAGGGCGTCCATGGTGAAAGAAAACGCACCGAGGGCGATGGTCGCCGGAATCAGGCGTTTGGGGATATTGCTCTGACGGAACATCTCCGCAGCAAACGGATAGACCGCGAACACCACCACGAACAGCGACACGCCGCCGTAGGTCAGCAGGGCGCAGACCAGCACGATGACCAGCATCGCCTGACGGGTACCCAGCAGGCGAATTGCTGCGGCGACGATGGAGCGTGAAAAGCCGGACAGCTCAATCAGCTTGCCAAACACCGCGCCGAGCAGAAACACCGGGAAATACAGTTTGATGAAGCCGACCATTTTCTCCATGAACACCCCGGTAAACGCAGGGGCGACGGCAGAAGGGTCAGTCAGGAGTACCGCGCCGAGGGCGGCAATGGGGGCGAAGAGGATAACGCTGTAGCCACGGTAAGCCGCGAGCATCAGCAGCGCAAGGGCTGCCAAGGCAATGATCACACTCATGGTGTGTCTCCTGAGTTGTTATTTTTGTAGGGCGAATCTTTTGTGTTGGAGGGTGATAGCGAGTTTCGTGCCATGTATTAAGTTATTGAAATATATGGATATTTTTATAAGATGCAGTTGAGGTGAAGAATTTTGTCTCTGATTTGAGATGTTGTTCGGCAGGAAGGGCCCTATCGCGAGCAGGCTCGCTCCCACAGTTGATTTTCAGTGAACGCATAATTTGTGAGCAACAGAGATCCAATAATGTGGGAGCGAGCCTGCTCGCGATGAGCGCACAGCGCTCGAAAAAGGATGTTCTCTTTATGGAGATGATTGTCTCTCTATTGAGACTCTGCAATTCCCAGCGCCACCATCTTCTTGTACAGCGTCGATCGTCCTAGCCCCAAACGTGCCGCTGCCTCTACCACTTTCCCAGCACATTGCGCGAGGGTGGTTTCAATCAACTGCCGGTCAAAGCGTTCCCGTGCCGCACTGAAGCTTTCGTTGACCATAGCTTCGGGCGCCAAAGATGCAACAGGCTCCACTGGACTGAAGGTGCCGATCGCCGCTCGAATGTCCGTTGCATGCAACATCACGTTATCGCTGAGCAGCGCCGCGCGTTCCAGCACATTGCGTAATTCGCGGATATTACCCGGCCAGGCATGCTGGCCAAGCAGGGCCAAGGCTTCGCTATTGAGCTCATGCTGGCTGCGCAGTTCTTCCAGGATTGCTTCGCTCAGGGCTGGTAAGTCGTCGAGTCGTTCACGCAGCGGCGGTACCTGAATCGGCAGCACGTTGAGGCGGTAATACAAGTCAGCGCGAAACTCACCGCGTTTGATTGCTGCCTGGAGGTCGGTCGAGGTGGCGGCAATCACCCGCACATCGCTCTGGATCACTTCGTTGGAACCCACCGGTTCGAACTCTTTTTCCTGCAACACCCGCAGCAACTTGCTTTGCAGCGGCAGGGGCATGTCGCCGATTTCGTCGAGGAACAAGGTACCGCCCTGGGCGATCTGAAACTTACCGGTTCGACCCTTGCGATCCGCACCGGTGAAGGCGCCGGGTGCGGTGCCGAAGAATTCGGCCTCCAGCAGCGATTCCGGAATCGCCGCACTGTTGATGCTGACAAAGGCTTTGTGCGCCCGCGGTGAAGCGCCATGAATGGCTTGGGCCAGCAGTTCCTTGCCGGTACCGGTTTCACCGAGCAGCAATACCGGCGAATCGGCACTGGCGCTACGCCGGGCGCGGCGTTTGACTTCCAGGCTGGCAGCACTGGTGCCGATGAAGTGAGCGAAGTTGTACTTGGTCTGCCGCGCCCGCAGCAGTGAGCGGGTCGAGGCCAGCTCTTCCTGCATGCTCATGTAGCGTTTGAGCATGGGTGACAGGCTGCGCAACTCATCGAACAGGGCAAAACCGATGGCGCCGATGACGGTGCCAGCATCGTCATGGATCGGCAGGCGCATCACCACCAGCGGTTCTTTTGGGGTGTCTTGCATATCCAGCAGAATCGGCCGGCCCGTGCGCACCACGTCACGCAGCAGGCTGCCGGGGATCACGCTTTCGCAGGGTTTGCCGATGGCCACCTCGGCAGACTCAAGGCCAAAACGGCGGGCGTAGCGCTCGTTCATCCAGACGATGTTGGCGTCGCGGTCAACGATCACCGTGCCTTCGCTGGACTGTTCAATGATCTCGAACAACGAGCGAATCGCCAGCAGACGAACGCGCTGGTAATCCTTGAGGCTTTCGGTGTCGTTCATGGGCGGTCCCAATGGAGGTCAGCGCTTAAACGCTATTTCTTCTTGTTGGCGCTGGCCTCGGCTGCAAGGCACTCAAGGGCGAACTGCTCGGGATAGGTCATCTGGATCAGGCTGGTTTCCCCTTTGACGGTGCGCGAGCCTTCCAGGATGTAGCGAATACGCTTATCGGTGACGCCGATGCGTTTGGCGATCCAGGTAGGGGTTTGTCCGATGCGCGTGATCAGCTTGTCGGCATAGTCGGTGGAGGGGTTATAGAGTTCTGCGTTAGGGCTCATGTGACGTCCGGATAAGGAATTAGGTTGCGATGCACCCAAGGTTACAGGGTCGGCGGCGAATGCGGGAGCGCGGCGGCCAACAGTTCTTTGGTGTAGGGATGCTGCGGCGCATCGAATACCTCATGGCTGGCGCCGCTTTCCACCACTTTGCCGTCCTTGATCACGATCATGTCGTGGGCCAGGGCGCGTATCACCGCTAAGTCATGGCTGATGAACAGATAGGTCAGGCCATGTTTTTCTTGAAGCTGGCGGAGCAGGGCGACTACTTGTTTCTGTACCGTGCGGTCCAGCGCCGAAGTCGGTTCGTCCAGCAGAATCAGTGCCGGTTTAAGCACCAGAGCCCGGGCGATGGCAATGCGTTGCCGCTGGCCACCGGAGAACTCGTGGGGGTAGCGATGGCGGCTTTGCGGATCGAGGCCGACTTCTTCGAGCACCCGAATGACCTGAGCTTCGCATTCGGCAGCCGTCGACTGGCTGTGCACTTCCAGGCCCTCGCTGATGATCTGCTCCACTGACATTCGCGGGCTGAGGCTGCCGAATGGGTCCTGAAACACCACCTGCATCTGTTTGCGCCAGGGCCGCAGTTGTTTCTGGGTCAGGCCATCGAGCGCGTGCCCTTGAAAGCGAATGCTGCCTTCGGAGTCGAGCAGCCTGAGGATCGCCTGGCCGAGGGTAGACTTGCCGGAGCCGGACTCACCGACAATGCCCAGAGTCTTGCCGCGCTGCAGACTAAGGCTGATGCCGTCGACTGCGCGCAGCCAGGTCTTGCGCTGAAACAATCCGCCGCCCAACGGAAATACCACGCTGAGGTCATCGACCTGCAACACCGCTTCGCGTTCATCCCGAGGCAAGGCTTCACCTTCCGGCTCGGCATTCAGCAGTATGCGGCTATAGGGGTGTTTAGGCTGGGTGAACAGCGTCTCGGAATCCGCCTGCTCGACGATTTCTCCAGCGCGCATCACGCAGACCCGTTGAGCAATGCTGCGCACCAGATTGAGGTCGTGGCTGATCAACAGCAACGACATGCCGAGACGCTTTTGCAAGGATTTGAGCAGCAGCAGAATCTTGCGCTGCACGGTCACGTCCAGAGCCGTGGTGGGTTCATCCGCGATCAGCAGTTCCGGTTCGCACGCCAGGGCCATGGCGATCATCACCCGTTGCCGCTGGCCGCCGGAGAGCTGGTGCGGATAGGCCTTGAGCCGCTCCAGGGGTTTATGAATGCCCACCAGTTCCAGCAACTCAATGATCCGTTGTTTTGCGGCTTTGCCGCCCAGTCCTCTGTGCACCAACAGGGTTTCGCCGATCTGCTTTTCGACACTGTGCAGCGGATTGAGGGAAGTCATCGGCTCCTGAAAAATCATCGCAATGCGATTGCCGCGCAGCTGTCGTAGTGTGCTGGTATTTGCCCCCAACAGTTCCTGGCCGCGATAGCGAATGCTGCCCGATGTGTGCGTGCCGCTATCGGGCAGCAGTTGCAGGATCGAATGGGCAGTCACCGATTTGCCTGAGCCCGATTCACCTACCAGCGCCAGGCATTCTCCGGGGCGGATATCCAGGCACAGGTCGCGCACCACAGTCTGGCCGCTGAAGGCCACGCTGAGGTTGCGGATTTCGATCAGGTTTTCACTCATATCAACAGTCCGTTTCATCATCGAGGATCAAGGTCGTGGATCAAGATCGAGGATCAAGATCGTGGATCAAAGGCATCACGCAGCGCCTCGCCGATAAACACCAGTAAAGAAAGAATCACGGCCAAGGTGAAAAACGCTGTCAGGCCAAGCCATGGTGCTTGCAGATTCTGTTTGCCCTGGCCGATCAACTCACCCAGCGAGGCGCTGCCGGCGGGCATGCCGAAGCCGAGGAAGTCCAGTGCGGTGAGGGTGGAAATAGCCCCGGTAAGAATGAATGGCAAGTAGCTCAACGTGGCGTTCATGGCATTGGGCAGGATATGCCGCACGATTACCTTGCGGTCGGTCAGGCCGAGCGCGCGGGCAGCTTTGACGTATTCCAGGTTACGCCCGCGAAGGAACTCGGCACGCACCACGTCCACCAGCGCCAGCCAGGAAAACAGCGCCATGATCCCCAGCAACCACCAGAAATTCGGTTCGACAAATCCCGAGAGGATGATCAGCAGGTACAGCACCGGCAGCCCCGACCAGACCTCCAATAGCCGCTGACCGAGCAGATCGACCCAGCCGCCGTAGTAGCCCTGCAAGGCACCGGCGGCGATGCCGATCAGTGCGCTGATAAAGGTCAGTGCCAACGCGAATAGAATCGACACCCGAGCGCCGAAAATAACCCGCGCCAAGACGTCGCGGGCCTGATCATCGGTGCCGAGCCAGTTCACTTTTGTCGGCGGGCTGGGGGCCGGTTGATTAAGGTCGTAGTTCGGTGTGTCGTCGCTGAACGGGATCGGCGGGAACAGCAGCCAGCCGCCGTCCTTGCGAATCAGTTGCTGCACATAATCGCTGCGGTAGTCGGCCTGGAACGGCAGCTGCCCCCCGAACTCCTGCTCGGTGTAGCGCTTGAATGCCGGGAAATACAGCGAGCCCTGGTAACTGAGCATCAGCGGTTTGTCATTGGCGATCAACTCACCGCCCAGCGTCAGGATAAACAGGCCGATAAACAGCCAAAGCGACCACCAACCACGGCGGTTTTTCTTGAAACGCTCGAAGCGTCGACGGCCCAACGGCGAGAGTCTGAACATCAGGCATTCCTCGCGGCAAAGTCGATACGCGGGTCGACCAGGGTGTAACAGAGGTCACCGATGAGTTTTATCAGCAGGCCGAACAGGGTGAAGATGAATAGCGAGCCAAACACCACCGGATAATCGCGCGAGACAGCTGCTTCGTAACTCATGCGGCCCAGACCGTCGAGGGAGAAGATCACCTCGATCAACAAGGAACCTGCGAAAAACACACTGATGAAGGCCTGAGGAATCCCCGAGACCACCAGCAGCATCGCATTGCGAAACACATGGCCGTAGAGCACGCGGCGCTCGCTCAACCCTTTGGCGCGGGCGGTGACCACGTACTGACGGGTGATTTCATTGAGGAACGAGTTTTTCGTGAGAATGGTCAGCGTGGCAAAGCCGCCGATCACCAGAGCCGTGACGGGCAGCACCAGGTGCCAGAAGTAGTCAGCGATTTTACCGAGGGTCGATAGCTGTTCAAAGTTCTCCGAAACCAGGCCGCGCACCGGGAACCAGTTCAGCGAAGTGCCGCCGGCGAACACTACGATCAGAAACATGGCGAACAGAAACGCTGGCATGGCGTAGCCGACGATGATCGCGGTGCTGCTCCAAATATCGAAGTGGCTGCCGTGATGGACCGCTTTGCGAATCCCCAGCGGGATAGACACCAGATAGGTGATGAGCGTCGCCCAGAGTCCGAGAGAGATGGTCACCGGCATCTTGTCCAGAATCAGATCGGTGACCGTGGCTCCGCGAAAGAAACTCTTGCCGAAGTCCAGCCGGGCATAGTTTTTGAGCATCAGCCACAGACGTTCCGGTGCCGGTTTGTCGAAGCCGTATTGTTTTTCGATGTCCTTGATCAGTTGCGGGTCGAGGCCGCGACTGGCTCGTGAACCGCGGGTTATCGTGTCGCTGGAGGCACCGATGCCACCGCTGCCGATGCCTTGCAGTTTGGCGATGGCCTGTTCCACCGGGCCGCCGGGCGCTGCCTGGACGATGACGAAGTTGACCAACAAAATCATCACCAGGGTCGGGATGACCAGCAGCAGGCGCCGTAGTATGTAAGCAAGCATCAATGCGCCCCTCCGGGTCTGCCACGACTGATGCGCTCGGCGGCCATCTGTTCATTGGTCAGCGGTACAGGGCTCATTTCCCACCAGCTCTCTATGGCCTCGTCGTTGCTGGCTTGTACTGCCGGAATGCCGAAACGGTTCCACCACACGGTGGAGATGCCTGGCGGGTAGTAGTTGGGAATCCAGTAGTAGTTCCACTGCAGCACCCGGTCAAGGGCATGGGCATAACGCAGCATTTCTGGCTGAGTAGTGGCTTTGACCAGTCCGGTAATCAGCGTGTCGACCGCCGGATCCTTCAGTACCATGTAGTTATTGGAGCCGGCGTCATTGGCCGAGGCCGAGCCGAAGTAGTTGTGCAGCTCCATACCTGGCGAGGTGCTGACCGGGTACCCAGTGACGATCATGTCGTAGTCACGGGCCATCAACCGGTTCACGTATTGCGAGGAGTCGATGCGCCGAATGTTCATTGTGATGCCAATCTGCGCCAGGGTGCGCTTGTAAGGCAGCAGCAGGCGTTCGATCCCGCCCTGGCTGTTGAGGAAGGTGAAGCTCAGTGGTTCCCCCGCAGCGTTGACCAGTTGATCGCCGTCTGGTTTCCAGCCGGCTTCTTCCAGCAAGGCCAGCGCTTGCAGTTGTTTGCCGCGGATCACGCCGCTGCCATCGGTCTTCGGCGCTTCGAATACCTGAGTGAAAACTTCATCGGGAATCTGCCCGCGCAGCGGTTCGAGGATTGCCAGTTCGCCAGCATCGGGCAGCGCACTGGCTGCCAGAGATGTGTTGGAAAAGTAGCTCTGTTGGCGGACATAAACATCCCGCATCATTTGCCGGTTAGTCCACTCGAAGTCCCAAAGCATGGCCAGCGCCTGCCGTACCCGACGGTCCTGGAATATCGGGTTTTGCAGGTTGAACACAAAGCCTTGGGCTGGCTGTGGTGCTTCTTTTGCCAGTTGAGCTTTTTGCAGGCGACCGTCATTCAGGGCGGGGCTGTCATAACCGATGGAGTAAGCGGTGGCAGAGAACTCTCGGTTGTAGTCATAGGCGCCGCCACGCAGGACCTGGCGGGCGACGTCGGTGTCGCCGAAGTACTCGATGCTGAAACGATCGAAGTTGTAGAGCCCGCGGCTGACGGGTAAGTCTTTGCCCCACCAGTCGGCGTTGCGGGTGAAGGTGATGCTGCGTCCGGAATCGACCTTGCTCACCCGGTACGGTCCGCTGCCCAGAGGAGCCTCGTAGCCGCCGCCATTGGCGAAATCGCGGGTCTTCCACCAATGTTCGGGAAACACCGGCAGGGTCGCAACGTCCAGGGGCAAGGTACGGTTTTCATTGCTTTTGAAGTCGAAACGGACCGTGCGCGGTGACTCCACTTCGACGCCTTTGACGTCGGCGAACTGGGTTCGATAACGCAGGCTGCCTTGGGTCATCAGCAAGTCGTAGGTATAGCGCACATCCTCGGCGGTAATCGGCGTGCCGTCGGCGAAGCGGGCTTTAGGGTTCAGATAAAATCGCAGCGACAAACCATCGTCGGCCCGTTCCATCTTTTGCGCCACCAGGCCGTACACCGTGTAAGGCTCATCCAGCGAGCGCTGGGCCAGAGGCGAGTAGATCAAACCATCGAGTTGCGACACGCCGATGCCCTTGTCGATATAGGGCAACACATGATCGAAGCGGCCGATCTCGACCGCCGAGCGACGCATGCTGCCGCCCTTTGGGGCTTGTGGGTTGGTATAGGCAAAGTGACTGAAGCCTGCGGGATACTTGGCCGGCTCGCCATATACCGTCAACGCATGTTGCGGTGCGGCATTCGCAGCCGTGGCGTTCAGCAACAGGGCCAGGGCGCAGAACATTAATGAGGGGAAAACCAGTCGCATTGTCAGCCTTAAGAGCCGGGTGATCGATGAGTACAATTTGTACGCTACCCGCGTATCGCTCGCCAGCCACAATTATGTAGCTGAAACACAACGGCCCACCAAGAGGCGGGCCGTTGTTTAAACAAAATCGCGGATTGATCAGTCCTGACGGCTGGTCACTTCCAGCAGGTGATAACCGAACTGGGTTTTAACCGGGCCTTGCACAGTGTTAACCGGTGCGCTGAAAACCACGGCGTCGAATTCCTTGACCATCTGGCCTGGGCCGAAGGAGCCAAGGTTGCCGCCATCACGGCTGGACGGGCAGCTGGAGTTGGCTTTTGCGATTTCGGCGAAATCAGCGCCGCCTTCGATTTGTGCTTTCAGTTCGTTGCACTTGGCTTCGTTGGCAACGAGGATGTGACGGGCAGTGGCTTTGGCCATGGGAAATACTCCATTCAACTTTCAATAAAGTGGTGAGCCTACCGGATTCCGTGGGCTATTTCTCGCCAAAGTTCTGTGACCAGAGGTGCTATTGATGCGCAATCGCTGGGGCCAAGTGGTTGGGTGCGTACATCACGGCATTACAAATCAAGGTTTCTCAGGCGTTCGGCGTGCTGGACATAGAGGTCAACCGGATCAACACCTTTGCGCACCAGACCGGCCGTCTGATTGATGGTGTCCATATGGTCCAGTGGGTAATCGGAGCGGATTACCGTGCCCAAGTGCGAGCTGTAGCGGCCCACCAAACCGTCGTTTTCCTCAGCCTCGGTGGTGAAATACTCGGAAAAAGCTCTGCATACGCTGTGCAGTGGGTCGAGCAGGTTGGGCCCTTCGTCGAGAAGGCTGCCTTGGAGGGTGCCGCTCCAGGAGAAATAGCGCACACCATTGACCCATTCCTTGCCGCTGCCACCCCAGGTTTTGGGCAGACCTTGCGGGTACCTGTCGTTGAACGCACCGACGCCTTCAGTGGTCAGGGCATTGAGCGCTGCAACAGCGTTTTGTGGGAGCTGTGGATTGCCGCTGAGCAGCGACAAAAACCTGGTAAAAAGAGTGGCGGCAGTTGCCGCCACGTGCTCCGGCAAGCGATCAGGGATCAATGCCTTGCGCAGGTAATCGGCGAGTTCGGAACCATGATTCGGCCCGCTGACGGAGGTGACTGACGCCACTTTTTTCGGCTGCGTCGCGGCGGCATAACGGGCGGCCAACGCCCCCTGGCTATGACCGATCAGATTGATCTTGGCCGCGGCTGTTCCGGCCAGTACCCGATCGATTTGAGCAAGCAGTTGCTCGCCGCGCAGCTCGTTGCTATGGACGGCGGACAGGTAGGGGATGAACACCCGGGCCCCGGCCTGTCTCAGCGCTTGCTTGATGCCGTGAAAGATGGCGATGTTGCCAATGCTCTCAAAGCCGAAAAGTCCGTGGACCAAGAGAATTGGGTATTGAGTCGTCGCATTCGGATGCATGTCGATTCCTTTCTTCAGTGAGGGAAATGTTCCAGATTTGCCTCCTAACTCTAGTGCAGTCGGATAGGGCGAATGCGTGGGACATAGCCGCTATGTGCTGAAGAAAATGGAATAAAAGCAGTGGGATATTCAGATGTATCGAAGGTACAAATCGGATCCAGAGGGGTGCAGGAGTCTGGCTGAGACACCAGACCCCAAGCTTCGGTCGTAAAAGGCAGTAACAGTCTTTGCTTCAAATGCTCGCTTGCCGGGTCCTTTCGGATGAGCGCAACCGCTGCGCCGCCTGGCGCAATAGTTGCTCCGTTGCATCCCAACCGAGGCAGCCGTCTGTCACTGAAACCCCATAACGCAAGTACTTGCTCAATGGCTGACAGCCTTCGAACAGGTGGCTCTCGAGCATCATGCCGATCAGTGAGTGGTCACCTTGCAAGCGTTGCTCGAGCACATCGGCGAACACCGCCGGCTGACGTAATGGGTCTTTGCCGCTATTGGCGTGGCTGCAATCGACCATGATCCGCGTTGGGATGGCCAGTTTTCTCAGATCACTGTGCACTTGGTTGATGTTCTGACGATCGTAGTTGGGTCCGCGATGGCCGCCGCGCAACACCAAGTGGGTGTCCGGGTTTCCCGGGGTCTGAATGATTGCCGGGTGCCCCTGGCTGTCGACGCCGAAGTGTCGATGAGGGTGCGCCGCCGAGCGCATGGCGTCGCAGGCGATGGCGACGCCTCCATCGGTACCGTTCTTGAAGCCGACCGGCATGCTCAGGCCACTGGCCATTTCCCGGTGGATCTGCGACTCAGTGGTGCGTGCACCGATGGCGACCCAACTCAGCAGGTCATCAAAGTAGCCAGCAGCCATCGGCTGCAGCAACTCGGTAGCGATCGGCAATCCCAGACGCAGCATTTCGCGCATCAATTCGCGGGACAAGGTCAAACCGCCCGCCATGTCATCGCTGCCATCCAGGCGTGGGTCGTAGGCCAGGCCTTTCCAACCGACAGTCGTACGGGGTTTTTCGACGTAGGCACGCATTACCAGCAGCATGTCATCGCTGACTTCGGCAGCCAGGCTTGCAAGATTGCAGGCGTATTCAAGTGCCGATTGCGGGTCGTGGATAGAGCAGGGGCCGACGATGACCAGCAGACGGGAGTCTTCACCGTTGAGGATCGCGCGCACCGCTTGACGATGGTCGGCGACTTGCTGGGTCAGGGCCGTGTTGAGCGGCAATTGATGCTTGAGCGCAAGTGGACTGGGCAGGCGCAGAGTCAGCGCTTCATTGGCAGAGGTCAATGAGGACAGTGGCAGAGCAGAAACGGACGAGTTCATATTCGGGCTTCCTGGGCTGGCGGCGGGTTGGTCCCCGCACGCTCGGCCCTACTGGGGTGTTCGACAATTGGCCGGATTGGCTACGCGTGTGTGCTTGCCACCTGTGGGTGACCGATCGGAGGCGGCAGGCTGTCCCGAGCGGAGGCTGGTAAATCGCCAGGCGGTAAAGGTGTCGTAGCGGTAATAGGCGGCGTAGTTCATGTGGTGATTCCTCTATGCGTTTTTGGTGACGCTAAAAATGTGTGGGACTGAAAAAACAAAACCCCCGGTCGGGAAGCCGACCGGGGGTTGAGAACTCTCAAGTGGCGACCCGTAGAAGTGGGCACCGTGTGGGTATCAGGCGCGCCAGTGGCTAAACCAATACCCAAAATAAAAGCTGACCGGTGCACAGACGTTGCTCACTCGGGCAGCCGTAACCGAGCGCAGGGCGCTGGCGGTGTGACGAAGCTGTGAGGGTGTATGCAACATGGTGTGTCTCCGATGAATGCACCGAGCTTACTCGAGGCGGGGGCAGGGGTTCAATCAGAAAATTCTATTAGGAGAGTGGTGTGGTTTCTATGGCTTAAGTGGCGAGATACTTTGTGACACACTCATATCCTTCAACGAGAGCTGTGACCAAGGACGAAACATGACGACATTGACTATCGCCGCTGCTCAATCGATCTCCATAGCCGGTGATCTTCAAGCCAATATCGCCAGGCATCTGCGCTTCATCGAGATCGCAGCCGAGCAGGGTGTGCAGTTATTGGTGTTTCCCGAGTTGTCGCTGACCGGCTATGAACGCAGTCTGGCTGCCGAATTGGCGGTGCTGCCTGACGCCGCAGCTCTGCAGCCTTTGCGGGACTTTGCCCGGGAAGTCGGCGTGACCACGGTCGTCGGTATGCCGATTCGACTGTCAGTGGATTCGGATGTGTTGATTGGCGCATTGGTCCTGGCTGCCGATGGCTCACTCGGGATTTACAGCAAGCAGCATTTGCACCCGGGAGAGGAGGTGGCGTTTGCCCCGGGTTCGGGTGGCTCGATGTTGGCTATCGGTAACGATAAGGTCTCTCTGGCGGTCTGCGCAGACTTTTCCCATGCCAGTCATGCTCAGCAGGCTGCGGATTCAGGTGCAGATATCTACGCAGCGGGCGTGTTGATCACCGAAAACGGGTATGCCCCAGATACAGCGCTGCTGCAGGGCTACGCTGCCGAGCATTCGATGACGGTATTGATGGCCAACCACGGCGGTGTGACTGGCGGCTGGGAGTCGGCAGGACGTAGCGCCATCTGGGCGTCGAACGGCGAACTGATTGTCGCCGCACCGGGTGTTGGCGATGCGCTGTTGGTTGCTCGCCGCGATGCCAATGGATGGGCTGGCCAGGTTGTGGCTGTCGCGGGTGTGTGAGGGATGTAGAGATGGATTTTGAGTTACGTCCTGCCTCATCCGCAGACCTGCGCTTCGCTCGGGAACTGACCTGCGAAACGATGCTGCGCTATTATATTCAGCACGATCTACGGTGGCAGGACGAAGCGTTTGACGTGGCGTGGGCCGGTCGGGAGAACTGGCTGATTTGCCAAGGCGAATCGGTGCTGGGTTTCCTCAGTCTGAGTCGCGATGCGAAGGCTTTGTACATTCGTGAGCTACATGTGATCGAGGCCGAGCGCTGCAAGGGGGCAGGAAGTTGGGCGGTCGAGCGGGTGTTTTCGATGGCTCGCGAAGAGCGGCGGTCTTCGTTGCGTCTTACCGTCTTCAAGAATAATCCGGCACAAGTTTTGTACCAGCGGATGGGATTGAGCGTTGTGGGTGAAGAGGACTGTTTCTTGAGGATGGAGCGAATGTGCTCCGCTGCACCATAGCGGCTTTATGCTGCGCGCGTTTTTCCCGCGTCCATGGCATGACGCGTTGCGATGGTCAGGACAGCATTTTGAGTAAATCGAGTGCTACTGTCGATTAAGCGCATACTGAACCTTCAGGCCTGCTCCTGACCCTGCTGCTCGGTGTCCTCCATGATGACACCATCTTTCATGCCCAACAGGACCGCCACCTTGTGGGCTTCTCCACGCCGTCCCTTCTTGCGCCCAGCGAGCACTTGATAAGTAGTGGCCGGATCAACGCCATGCTCACGAGCAAATTGTTGAACGGATTTACCTTGATGTTCCAGCCAAGCCTTGGCTTGTGCGGCAGTGCGAATACCGGGCATAGTTCAAAACCGTTCAAAAATGTTCAATGAGCATTAAGTGTGGCACCCCGAGGGGTGCATAAAATGGGATCATACATCCAAATGAGTGGAATCGGTTCGCGGTTGAGGCAGGAAAGAGAGCGACTTGGGCTATCGCAGAAAGTTTTTGGCGAAATCGGAGGCGTTGAAGCTAACGCGCAAGGTAAATACGAAAATGGTGGACGCGCGCCCAAAGCAGATTACTTGTCCCGAGTGGCCGAGAGGGGTGTGGATATTCTGTATGTGTTAACGGGAAATCCGACCCCGACGCTGATCGAGAATCTCAGCAAAATAGAAGCTAAGGTACTGGGTAGCTATCGGGTGCTCTTCAAGGAAGATCAGGACGCGATTCGCAGATTGACGATGACGCTGGCAGAATTCTCGACTGCCAACGGTATGAAAAGTCGAGCTGAGTCGTATGAATCCTGATCGACCAAGGTAAGTTGAATGCGCCTGTCGCTCGGCAGGCGTTCAAAGCGTATTGATACTCTTTATATGACGCTTGTAGCTAGGTCTGCCCGCCGGTTTTTTGCTAAGGTGTCCGGCAACCAATAAGACCATATCGCGAGGTGTCTGCTTGATTAGGGTGCTAGTGGTCGATGATCACGATCTCGTTCGTACAGGCATTACACGGATGCTGGCTGACATCGATGGGCTGCAAGTAGTCGGCCAGGCTGAGTCAGGGGAGGAATCCCTGCTCAAGGCGCGGGAGTTGAAGCCTGATGTGGTACTGATGGATGTCAAGATGCCCGGGATCGGCGGTCTTGAAGCCACGCGCAAAATGCTGCGCAGTCATCCGGATATCAAAGTCGTTGCCGTCACGGTGTGTGAAGAGGATCCGTTCCCCACGCGACTGTTACAGGCGGGTGCGGCAGGTTATCTGACCAAGGGTGCTGCCCTGGCGGAAATGGTTCAGGCTATTCGCCTGGTGTTTGCCGGGCAACGCTACATCAGCCCGCAAATTGCGCAACAACTGGCGATCAAGTCTTTTCAGCCAACCTGTGATACACCGTTCGATGCACTTTCAGAGCGGGAAATCCAGATCGCCTTAATGATCGTCGGCTGTCAGAAAGTTCAGATCATTTCCGACAAGTTGTGCCTGTCTCCGAAAACCGTGAATACCTACCGTTACCGCATTTTCGAGAAGCTCTCGATCAGCAGCGATGTCGAGTTGACGCTGTTGGCTGTCCGTCACGGCATGGTTGATGCCAGCCTCTGACAATGACAGACCTGTTTGATCCAAGTGCTTTTCTCTCGACCTGTAGTGGGCACCCTGGTGTGTATCGCATGTTCGACAGCGGTGCGCGCCTGCTATACGTCGGTAAAGCCAAAAACCTGAAAAAGCGCCTGGCGAGTTATTTTCGCAAGACCGGTCTGGCGCCTAAAACTGCCGCTCTGGTAGGTCGCATCGCTCAGATCGAAACGACGATCACCTCCAATGAAACCGAAGCGTTGCTGCTTGAACAGACGCTGATCAAAGAGTGGCGACCGCCCTACAACATCCTGTTGCGAGACGATAAATCCTATCCGTATGTTTTTCTTTCGGAGGGTGATTTTCCACGTTTGAGCATCCATCGTGGAGCCAAAAAGCAGAAGGGCAAATACTTCGGTCCGTACCCGAGCGCGGGTGCGATTCGTGAGAGCCTGAGCCTGCTGCAGAAAACTTTTTTTGTGCGCCAGTGTGAAGACAGTTTTTATAAAAACCGCACGCGGCCGTGCCTGCAGTACCAGATCAAGCGTTGCAAGGCGCCGTGTGTCGGTCTGGTCGAGCCTGATGTTTATGCCGAAGACGTGCGCCACTCGGTGATGTTCCTCGAAGGCCGCAGCAATGCCCTGACTGACGAATTGTCCAGCGGCATGGAGCTGGCGGCGAGCACGCTGGACTTCGAGCGCGCCGCTGAACTGCGTGACCAGATTTCCCTGCTGCGACGGGTTCAGGATCAGCAGAGCATGGAAGGCGGGACCGGTGATGTGGACGTGATCGCTGCGTTCGTCAATCCGGGAGGCGCGTGCGTTCACTTGATCAGCGTGCGTGGCGGTCGGGTACTGGGTAGCAAGAACTTCTTTCCGCAAGTCGGTATTGAAGAGGAGGTGGCCGAGGTCATGGCGGCGTTCCTCGGCCAGTATTTCATCAGCAGCCCTGAGCGGGACCTGCCGAGCGAGCTGATCGTCAACGTTGTCCATGAAGATTTCCCTGCGTTGATTGCGGCCATCGAAGAGCTACGCGGTCGCGAGCTGACCATTAGTCACAGGGTTCGAGGGACAAGGGCGCGTTGGCAGCAATTAGCTGTGACAAACGCCGAGCAGGCATTGAACGCCCGTTTGGCCAACCGCCAACATGTTGCCGCGCGGTTTGAGGCGCTGGCTGAAGTACTGAATCTGGATGAACCGCCGCAACGGCTCGAGTGCTATGACATCAGTCACTCCAGTGGTGAAGCTACGGTGGCCTCCTGCGTAGTCTTTGGCCCTGAGGGTCCGCTCAAGTCTGATTATCGTCGCTACAACATCGAAGGCGTGACGCCAGGTGATGACTATGCGGCGATGCATCAGGCACTGACTCGGCGTTTCAGCAAGCTAAAGGACGGCGAGGGCAAACTGCCGGATATTCTTCTGGTGGACGGCGGTAAAGGCCAGTTGTCCATGGCTCGAGACGTACTCAATGAGCTGGCCGTGCCTGACCTGATTTTGCTGGGTGTCGCCAAAGGGGCGACGCGCAAGGCCGGTTTCGAGACGCTTTACCTCAATGACGCTGCCCATGAGTTCACGTTGCGTGGCGATTCCCCGGCACTGCATTTGATTCAGCAGATACGCGATGAGGCCCACCGTTTTGCTATTACCGGGCACCGCGCACGGCGAGGCAAAACCCGTCGTACGTCAACGCTTGAGGGGATCGCAGGCGTTGGGCCTAAACGTCGGCGCGAACTTTTGAAACATTTTGGTGGATTGCAGGAGCTGTCTCGTGCCAGCATCGAAGAGATCGCCAAAGCACCGGGGATCAGTAAAAAGCTCGCTGAGTTGATTTATGCAAACCTGCACAGCGAGTAGAATGCCAACTCACCTCGTAGCCAGTTGTGCCGATGAATATCCCTAATCTGATTACCGTCTTACGCGTTCTGCTCATTCCGATCTTCATTTTGCTGTTTTATCTGCCCTACCAATGGAGCTTCATGGCGTCCAGTTCAGTTTTCGCTTTTGCCGCCGCAACGGACTGGCTGGATGGGTACCTGGCGCGTCGCCTGGAGCAAAGCACACCGTTCGGGGCATTTCTTGATCCGGTGGCCGACAAACTAATGGTGGCAGTGGCCTTGGTGCTGCTGGTGCAAGAACATGCCAATTTGTGGCTCACGTTACCGGCAGCGGTGATCATCGGTCGCGAAATCGTGGTCTCTGCCTTACGAGAGTGGATGGCAGAGATCGGGGCGCGTGCTCATGTTGCGGTATCGAACATGGGCAAATGGAAAACCGCCGCACAGATGCTGGCGCTGGTTATTTTGCTGGCCAATCCCCCTGATTTCAGCTTCTGGGTCCTGGTAGGTTATGCATTGCTGCTAATTGCCGCGGGGCTGACGTTGTGGTCCATGCTGCAATATTTGCGAGCGGCCTGGCCGCATCTCAAGACCACCACGGAAAAGAAATAAAACTTTTTTGAATCAAGGGGTTGACGTGGCATCTGAATTCTATAGAATGCGCCACACCAAGACGCGGGAATAGCTCAGTTGGTAGAGCACGACCTTGCCAAGGTCGGGGTCGCGAGTTCGAGTCTCGTTTCCCGCTCCAAGCATTAAAAAATGGATCTCTGAAAAGAGGTCCATTTTTTTGGTCCATAGAAAAGTCTTTCTTTGGCTCTTCCAGCGACATCTTCTGAAAACACTCAAGTCCAGCCCCAATGGGTACAGTCCAGTACATCAATCCGATGCTGGGTAGATCGGATTTGGAAAGTGATTCGCTCATCCCGAAACCTCGGCATCTGCATCACTTTTCAGACCAGCATCAGTCGCCAAAACTCGACAATTTCACGACCGACACGCCGCAGCCTGGACAGCCTCCGTTCCTTGGTTACAACGTGTCGGCAGATACGATCGGCGGTGACAGTACCCGATAGCCGCTGGGCAGCCTCTGGCGCAATCCGTTGCCAGCGCGGCGTGCTCGGGTCGATGTTGTCCATGCCGTCTGTCCTCGGTTCGGGTTGCAGATCAGTCGGCGTCAGGAGCAAAGGCCTGCCAGTAGTCCTGGCAGCTGATTTGCTCCTGGTAGGTCTGTACATGATCCGCCGCCAGTCCCAGCAATTCGCTGACGGTGCGACCGCGAGCCGCCAGATAGTGGTCGAGTTCGTCGATGGCTCGCCCCAGCATCGGGTAGCCACCGGTGAAGACGGCGGATGTCATTTCTGTTGCGCAGGCCCCGGCCAACAGGAAGCGGGCAACATCCAGACCGTTGCGTGCACCGTTGGTGGCGATCAGCGGGAAGTCCGGACCGAGCTTCTTGCGGGTGAGCATCAACCAGCGGGCGGTCAGGGGCAGGGCCCAACTTCCTCCGATCGCCGCCGAAGTGCCGAGCAGTGGCCGCTCGGTTTCCAGGTCGGGTAGAAACCCCATGAAGCGTCCCATCATGACCACGCTCTCGGCACCGCCCCGGCGGGCGGCTTCGGCCAGGCCGACGACGTTTTCGCTCTGTCCGGTCAGCTTGATCCATAGCGGTAAATTCGTGGCCTGACGAATCCGCCGTACGATCTGTTCGATTCGGTCGGCGTCGCGCTCCAGCACAATGGCACCCTTGGCGGCCTCTTCACCGTGGGGTGCGCCGATGTTGAGCTCCAGTACTCGTAAACCGGTTTGCTCGATTTGTTCCGCGAAGCGCGCGCACTGCTCAAGGTCGCTGAGGATCAGACTCGGTACGACATAGGCGTCCTGGCTGTTGGCCTGACGATCCAGTACGGCCAGCTCATCGATCCAGCCCTCGAAGTCACGCTGTACCAGCCCGGAGCGGCCGAACACAGAGGGGACAGCTGGCACCGCCATTGGGCCTGGCCAGCAGTACTCAGCCGAGGCCAAGCTGGGCAATGGCATTATTGACCGACTTACCGGGCCAGACACGGCGGCTCAATGAAGAGCTCCTACCAACGCAACTCAATGGCATTTTTCGCGCCCGGCTGGATGCTGCTGCCCAAGCGTGCGCACTCGCGAGAAAGGGTGTCGTGCAGCCATTGAATGTCATCCCCTTCGGCGCGACAGATGCGGAAGCGACGCAGGCGGGTGGGTATCAGGTCCAGCGACTGCAGGTGCCCGCCCGAGCCCAGCGAGGCAAAGTATAGAAGTCCCAGGTCGCCGCGAAAGGCGGTGTGGTCTTCGATGCCTTCGTAATCGTTCAGGAGATCACCGCAGCCATAGAGAATCAGGCGTTCGCGGTACACTTCGATGCCCTTGACGTGGTGCGAGGAATGCCCGTGCACCACGTCAACTCCGGCCTCGTCGATCAAGGCATGGGCGAACCGGACCTGCTCCCGCGGGATATCGAACCCCCAGTTGCCGCCCCAGTGAATGGAGGCGACCACCAGATCCCCCGGATTTTTGCCCTGGAGAATCCGTTTGGCCACAGGGCGCAGGCTTTGCATCGACAGATCCTCCAGCCGCGCGACGCCCGCGCGCCTATCCGTGGCGGCCCAGTCCGGCGTAATGCCGCTGTCGGGTGCGCCGAGGCCAAACACCAGCAAGCGCCGCCCGCCAGGCTGCGGCAGCACGGCGGGCGCTTCAGCAGATTGCCGGTTGTGCCCGGCGCCAGCGCTGCACATGCCGTTGCTCGATAGGGTATCTAGCGTATCGGCCAGGCCGGCTGGCCCCCAGTCCAGCACATGGTTGTTGGCCAGCACGCAGCAGTCGATGCCGGCTGCGCGGATGACCGGGAAGTTCTCCGGGCTCATGCGGTAATTGATGCCCTTTTGCTCCGGTCGTCCGCGGCGGGACACCGCAGTTTCCAGATTGATGATGCGTGCGTGTGGCTGGCGAAGTTCGAACTCATCCAGCGCAGCGCCCCAGACATAGGTGAAATCGACTGGGCGGGGAATCGAGCCATTGAGTCTTTCTGCCAGCCGGACGTAATCGCCGGCATTCTTGACGTAAGACTCGTAAAGCCGCGGATCGCCAGGATGCGGCAGTACTGAGTCGATGCCGCGGGCGGTCATGACGTCGCCGGCGAGAAACAGCTTCAGCGTATCGGTAACAGGGGTCATTGGACCCTCCCGGATATCCCGAATAACGTAAACCGGGGACAGCCCCCGATTAGCTCAGCTGCGGCCCCATCACAATGATCATCCTTCCCGAGATTGCGTCTATTCATATCGGTATTAACGATACTTGCGTCACCTACATCCACGATGCGCACGTCTTCGGCCTGCCAGTACATCACGTCATTTTCGACATCATAGAACCACTGCAGCGAACGAGAGCAGGGCTTGATGCTTTCCGGATGCCATGCGCTCAAAAAACTGTCGCACTCAACTGCTCTTTCGACTTTACGTGGGCCTGGAGAAATGATGATCATAGACTGCGTCAATCGTAAATTCCGATGTGCCCCCGAACAAGAGGTCCGTAATGATTCAGTTGCACGACGTCGACCTGAAACTGCTCAGAGTGTTCAACACTATCGTCAAGAGCGGTGGTTTTTCCGCTGCTCAGGCTACGCTGAACACCGCTCAGTCCACTATTAGCGAGCAAATGGCACATCTCGAGACCCGGCTTGGGGTCAAACTGTGCGAGCGTGGTCGCAGTGGTTTTCGTCTGACCGAGCAGGGAGAGGCGATATACGAAGCTACCCAGCGTCTACTGGGTGCGGTAGATGACTTTTGTGTGGATGCCGACGTACTGAAACGTCAGGTCAGTGGCACCCTCAAACTCGGAGTGATTGACAGCACCATTACCGACCCCGGTTGCCCGCTGAAGCAGACCACCCAGCGGTTTGTGCAACGCGGCCACGAGGTGCACTTGCACGTATACATCGGTACGCCCGCGGAGCTGGAGGAGAAGGTACTCGATGGCCGCCTGCATCTGGCGATCGGGCATTTCCCTTTTCGCGTACCTGGGCTGTCCTATTCGCCCTTGTACCAGGAAAGTCATGGTTTTTTCTGTGGACGCAACCATGGGTTGTTCAGCGCAGAGGGGCCAAAGGTCAACCTGCTTGAGCGCATCGCCGTCAGCCGGGTGGTCGCGCGCGGTTACCTGCAACAGCGCGATCTACAGGCGCTGGGTGTGGAAAAGGCAGCTGCCACGGTAGACAACGTCGAGGCTCAGGCGATGTTGATTCTATCCGGGGCTTATGCCGGTTTTTTACCTGAACACTACGCCCGACAGTGGGTTGAGTCCGGCGACCTTAAACATCTGGAGCCGGGGCGCCTTCGCTTGCTCTCGACCTTCGAAATCATCACCCGGCGCGGGGTCACGCCACCTCTGATTTTGAGAGCATTCCTGGACGAGCTGATGCAGTCCACCCGCGCGCTGACGTCACCCCATTGAACCTACCACTATCACGCGAATGGCCTTGACGCGTTGCCGGGACAATCCTCCGGGGCTTATGGGCGTTTCGATTTCGTTCCGCTGGAGCGTTACCGCTCCACAGGCACGCGAGCCCCGCCCGCCGTGGATTGAGGCTGCCCAGTAGCGCTGAAAGTCGTCCATGGGCGGATCGATATCATTCCGAATGATTCGAATGATTATTCAATTATTATTTTAACTCTATGATTTATAGGAAAATAATTCGATTGGCATAGCCCTTGCTCTTGTTCAATAAGCCGAGTCGTCCCCGCGGACGCTTGTTTGTCCTGCTCCAGGACATATTGATAACAAGAGGGAAATTTATGAGCACTCTGCGTTTTACTCCTGAGCATGAATGGCTGCGTTTAGAGTCATCCGGTGAGCTCACCGTTGGCATCAGCAACTTTGCCCAAGAAGCGCTGGGCGATGTAGTTTTTGTGCAGTTACCGGATTTGGGGCGGTTCAGCGAAGGCCACGAAGTCGCGGTGCTGGAATCGGTGAAAGCCGCCAGCAACATCACCATGCCGCTGACTGGCGAAGTAGTCGCAGTCAATCAAGCACTGGCCGACGACCCCGCACTGGTCAATACCTCACCGATGGATGACGGCTGGTTCTTCCGCATTCGCATCGACGCTCTCGACGGTCTGCTGGATCAAGACGGCTATGACCGCTTCCTGGCCGACAACGCTTGAGCCGGGGTGCCGACATGAGCAACGTACAAATCCCGCTGGGGATCGATAGACAACCCCAACCGCTGCAGCCCGGAGTGAAACTACGCGGTGCCGATAAAGTGGCACGTATTCCGGTAAAAATTCTTCCCACCGAAGACGTACCGCGCAAACCCGATTGGATTCGCGTGCCGATATCGGCGTCACCCGAGGTGGCGCGGATCAAGGCGTTGCTGCGCAAGCACAAGCTTCACAGCGTCTGTGAGGAAGCCTCCTGCCCGAACCTGGGTGAGTGCTTTTCCGGCGGCACAGCGACGTTCATGATCATGGGCGATATCTGCACTCGCCGTTGCCCTTTTTGCGACGTTGGTCACGGTCGACCCAAGCCATTGGACCTGGATGAGCCCAAGCATCTGGCGACCGCTATCGCCGACCTGCGCCTGAAGTATGTGGTGATCACTTCGGTAGATCGCGACGACCTGCGCGATGGCGGTGCCCGGCACTTTGCTGACTGTTTACGTGAAATCCGCACGTTGTCGCCGGACGTCCTGCTGGAAACCCTGGTACCGGATTATCGGGGGCGCATGGATGTGGCACTGGCGATCACCGAGCAGGAGCCACCCGATGTGTTCAACCATAACCTGGAAACTGTTCCGCGCTTGTACAAGGCTGCGCGCCCGGGCTCGGATTTCGCGTGGTCGCTGGCGTTGCTGCAGAACTTCAAAAACCGCGTACCCAAGGTGCCGACCAAGTCCGGCCTGATGCTGGGGTTGGGCGAAACTGACGACGAGGTGATCGAGGTGATGCAGCGTATGCGAGAACATCATGTCGACATGCTGACACTTGGCCAGTACCTGCAACCGTCTCGCAGTCACTTGCCGGTGCAGCGCTTCGTTCATCCGGACACCTTTGCCTGGTTCGCCGAAATGGGGTTGCGGATGGGGTTCAAGAATGTCGCCTCCGGGCCATTGGTGAGATCGTCCTACCATGCCGATCAGCAGTTCACGACAGCCGCAGTCGCTGATCCTGGCCTTGAGCCGGAACGGACTTGATCCTGGCCCGAATCTGAATTCCACCAGCAGTCGGAGGTGCCGATAAGCCGCTTACTTCGCTTACTCAGATACAAGCATCTGAGATTGGGGATGTTAGGTATTTTTGCTCCGTTCTTATAATGAGCCACCGCCGCTCAGAGGCTTCATGAGTCGCAGTCGACCCCGTATGGGCGGTTGAAAAATACCCAATAGAACTGATTTTTGGATGGAGGATTTACTGGAAAAATGTGCTTAATAAAAACAAGCCTTGATAGATAATTATAATCTGACTTGTTTCGGTTTCAATATTGGCATTCTGCTTAGCTGGATAATAAAAGCGGCGCTTAATTAATTTAAAATTATTGGGCGTTATAAGATCTTCTATAGCTCAGAGTCTGAAAAATGAACCTCTATGAAATAATCGGTTATGACCGCGATGGAACCGTTCGTGAGTTGGATACGGCTCTTAACAAGGCGACGCTCAATACTAGGGATGTAACTTTTTCGGCGCTTGGATTCAATGCGCCAGGCTGGATCGCTGCCTCTTCAATGTCGATTCTTTACTCTATATCAGGCCACCATGCGCCGTTGGCCATTTTGATTGCGTACTTCTTTCCGATGTTGGTGATGGCCTTTTGCATGATCTCGCTCACTCGACAGGCGCCGTCAGCGGGTGGGATTTTCACATTCACGACACGATTTCTGCATCCCGGTGTAGGAACTGTGCTCGGCTGGGCGTATGCGGTTGCGTGCACGGCGGTGATGGCAATGTGCGCCATCATCGGGACTGAATACATACAGGCGCTGATCCCGGCAGTGGGTGGATTGCTGAACTCCAAAATGATTGGGACGGGCCTGATCCTGATCTTCCTGGTCATTTCCTGCAAAGGAGTCAATGCCACGGCCAAAGTGGCCAGCGTCTTTCTGGTCTTCGAAATCAGCGTTGTCGCTGGACTCGGGTTGATGGGGCTTATCAATCCACAGGTTAAGGATCTGTCAATCACCTCCATGTATTCGTTGGAGGGCGCAGGTGGCTGGTCCGCGATTGGACCGGGTGTGCTGTTTGGCGTATGGATGCTCGCCAACTTCGACTCGGCGATCAACTACATTGAAGAGTCGCGCATTCCGGTTCGCACTGTTCAACGCTCCATGCTGCTCGTTCTGACTTCAGCATTCCTCATTTACAGCCTCGCGGCTATCGGCTGGCAGTTCGCAGTGCCTGTAGAGACATTGGCTGCAATCATCGAAGACGGTAATGGTGGACCGATCGCCGCTGTCGCCAATGTCTACTTGCCCCCTGCCATGGCCTGGATCGCATTGTTCGTCGTCATCACATCGGCATGCGCTGGATTGCAAATTTCCTCAAGCGCAGCTGCTCGTACGCTCTACCGAATGAGTGAGGAAGGGCATCTGCCAGTAGCGCTGCGATCAGTCAACAAATCGAGGTCTCCTTGGCTGGCCAGCGTGATCGTTTCGGCCGTAGCCATCGCGCTGCTCTGGTGGAAACCTCTGGATAAGATCTCGTGGTACTACGACGTAGTGACCATCACGCTGGTGATGTCCTACATGGCCGCAATCGCAGCTTTCATTGCGATGACCTGGCGACGTCACAGTTTCGGGTTGTCGTTGGCACTGTCGATCCCGGCGTCTCTCGCAATCCTTGTGCTGGGATACATCGGTTATACCGCAGGGGCGAATCCGGTTTCTCCGGAGGATCAGTACACCGCTTGGTACCTTGGAGCGCTGACAATCTTGTCTGGCGTATTGATCCTGATTGGGCGGTCGTATGTTTCCAAGCGAACGGTGCTTTCTCAGGTACAAAGCCCGTCGTGATACTGAAGTTAATACAGACCTTCAATGTGACGACCTGCTTTAGCTGAACATAACAGCGTTACTTCGATAACAACTCTTCACATAGAACATGGGGGCGCTTTAGTGATGGCCGCTATTCGCCGAGCCTGCAAGTCACTCTAATTAAAGATATAGGTGAGCTTATGAAGCGTGTTGTAGTCATCACTGGAGCCGGGAAGGGTATTGGGCTGGCGACCGCCAAGCGCTTTGCTGCAAGTGGGGATCATTTGGTACTGAACTACTTCGATTCCAACGATCAACTGGAAGCGGTGATCGCTATCGCCGAAGAAAACGGTGGAGATGGATTCACTGTTCAAGCGGATGTCAGTGATCCTGAAGCTGCAGCCGGAATCATCCGGGAGGCAGAGCGTCGTTATGGGCGGGTCGACATCCTTGTCAATAATGCCGGGCGGCTGGTTTCGGCCACTGTTGCACAGACGACCTGGGCACAGTGGGAGCAGATGATCAGCACCAATCTCGGAGGTACCTGGGCCTGTATGCAGGCGGTATTGCCGGGCATGCTGGCACGTGGTCAAGGGCGGATTATCAATATCAGCTCTGAGTTGGGGCTGATTGGATTTGCGACCTACGCAGCCTACTGCGCCTCTAAGGGCGGGGTGATTGCTCTAACAAAAGCGGTTGCAAAGGAGGTTGCTTCGTCAGGTGTGTTGGTGAACTCGGTGGCACCGGGCCCGATCGAGACGGATATGTTGATCAAGGACACCATCGAATACAACGATGAGACGCGCGAGTCGATTCCATTGAAACGCTTCGGAAAGCCGGAAGAAATTGCGGCCATGGTCGAAGCCCTGGCCGGACCTGCAGGAGATTACATGGTTGGACAGGTAATCAGCCCTAATGGCGGAACCGCGATCTGATGGGCTGCGTCGAGTTTGAACTTCAGTGAGCCCACAGTTCTCCCTGTTAAATAAGTGGCTCTAATACGATTATAATAAGAGGAATACAAAATGAGCGCTGTAATGATTACCGGTGGTCTGGGTTATGTGGGTCGGTACCTGACCAAAAAACTCAGTGAGCAGGGTGTTCATGTGGTTAGTTACAATCGTGACTATTCAGAGGCCAAGTCAGAATTCATGACAGCCGTACAGGGTGAGTTGTTCGATATTCCGAAAATTGTCAGAACCCTCCAGGAATTTGGGATTGATCGTGTCATTCACACGGCGGCGATGTCACACCCTGACTTGTCCATAGAGCTTCCGATCACCACGGTGTCGGCGAATATCGATGGCACCATTCATTTGCTTGAAGCGATGCGCATGGCAGGGGTTAAAAAGCTCGTTAATTTCTCTTCCGAGGCTGTCTATGGGCATGTTGAGGGTGTGGTTAATGAACAAGCGTCGGCCAACCCAACGACACCTTATGGTGTAACCAAACTGGCCACTGAGCATTTTGGCCGGGTCTATAACGAGCTCTATGGTATGGAGGTGATCTCGCTGCGGATTGCGGAAGTGTACGGCCCTGAAAATAAAATGCCGCAAATTCTCAGGGATATACTTAAAGCGGTTCATCGCGGTGAAAAATTCACACTGCCTTCCGGTGGCGACCATCGATTCCATTATATCCATGTGGAAGACGTTGTACGTGCTGTGTTAATAGCGGCTGAAGCTAAAGATATCAAAGGCAGTGTGTTTAATATTGCCGGTGATCGTCCTTGGAGGTTGCATGAAGCCGTCGATATCATCAGGAAGCTGATGCCTGATGCGAATATCGAAATCGGTGGTGGCTATTGGCATTTGGATCGACAGGGGGAGTGGGATCTTAGTGCCGCGGAGCGGGAGTTGGGGTATCGAGCGCAATGGACGCTTGAACAAGGAATCTCACATTATTCCGATTGGCTAATCGATCACGAGTATTGATATCAGTCCTCGGCAACTGTTGCAGTCGTTTTTTTTGGTAATTATTGCAGGCAGGAGTGATCAAGTATGATTAGCAACCCGATTGTTTGGCCAAATGGCGCACGTTGTGCCGTAGCCTTTACCTTTGATATGGACGCAGACAGCATTCTGCATGTGGCACACCCCAAAGACTCAGCGACACGGGTTGCCAGTATTTCAATGCTGCAATACGGTCCTGACGTGGCGGTTCCAAGGATTGTCGAAACGTATCGACGCTTTGATATTAAGCAGACGTTTTTTATCCCGGCCTGGTGTATCGAGCACTATCCCAAAGCCATTGAGGCCATTGTCGAAGGGGGGCACGAGATTGCCCACCATGGCTACATACATGAACATCCAAACGAGTTGAGCCGAGAAGAGGAGGCTTATTGGCTTGATCGCGGCTGCGACACTATTAAGCGCTTTACTGGCCAGGCACCGCGCGGATGGCGGGCACCGCTTTACAATATGTCAGAGCACTCTGCTGACTTGTTGATTGAACGAGGTTTTAGTTATGACGCTTCGTTGATGGGGGATGATATTCCTTATCTGTTGCGTACCGCTGCTGGTGAACTGGTGGAGCTGCCTTCAAGCTGGGCCCTGGATGACTGGCCTCAGTATATGCATAGTATCGACCTTGATTTTCAGATGCCGATTCAATCGCCCCAACGAGCGGTTGAGGTTTTTAAGGCCGAGTTTGATGCGGCGTGGGAGTACGGCGGTCTTTTTATACCGGTTTGGCACCCGTTCCTTTCTGGTCGTCTGTCACGATGGCATGAGGTTACCAAACTGATCGAATACATGATGTCAAAAGGCGATGTTTGGTTTGCTCGTCTGGATGAGATTGCGGCTCATGTTCAGAAAAGTGTAGCCAGTGGCATCTACACACCGCGTATTGACCATTTGCCTTACTATCAAGGGCCGGTAATAGCAAATAAATAGCCCGTTCCAAGCGTAGGTTGTTCTAAGAGGGCAGGTCTGTATTAAATTTTATTCATTCGCGACTCAAGTGTATTGAGAACGGCCATCTTTGGGTGGCCGCTACTCTTACTGATTGCAGATAAAAAGGTAAGGGATATGGACCGTAGCCTAAGAATGAGCTTTATGGTTTCGACTCCAGGAGCGACCTATGAGAGAACCCTCTCTATAACTGAAGTCATTGCAGCTGGCTGGGTAGGCAGGAGTCCAGTCAGCTTGGAAAAGCACATCCAGGAGATGAAGGCGTTAGGTATTGCAAGGCCTGTTACCGTGCCGGTATTTAATCGAGTTGCATATTCCAGATTGACACAGAGCGGTGCAATTGAAGTGCTTGGAGCACACTCTAGTGTCCTGTCTCTTAAATAAGTTTCTAGCCTGAGCTATGCTTCTGTGGTCAGTCAGTACTTGGAGTGATCACATGAACTCTCAGGACATCGTGCTCAGTGAAGACGAACAAATTGAACTGAGTCGACGCATAAGATCGGCCACTATCAGTCAGCGCGACGGTCGTCGGGCGCGGGTGATTTTACTGGCGGCTCAAGGTTGTTCGCGCAACGAGATTGCCCGGTTGACGGGTCTCTCCGTTGTTTCAGTCACTCGCTGGTGCAAGCGTTTTCAAGAGCTGCGTCTGCAAGGCCTGGTGGATCTGCCCGGACGAGGTCGCAAACCATCCTTGCCGGCTGAAGCTTTGAAGCGAACCCTTGAGCAAGTCACTCAGCCGCGTATCGGTCAGCCTCGCTGGAGCTGTCGAAGCATGGCTCGAGTCGCCGGCATTTCATCGGCCAGCGTCCAGCGGATATGGGCCGCCAACGACATAAAGCCGCACCTGACACGCACCTTCAAACTGTCCAATGACCCGGACTTCGAAGCGAAATTCTGGGACGTCATCGGACTGTATCTGGCGCCTCCCGATAAAGCCCTGGTGCTCTGTTGCGATGAGAAGAGCCAGGTTCAAGCCTTGCAGCGCACGCAACCCGGATTGCCATTGGGTATCGGTCATATCCGTACACAAACCCATGACTATGTTCGTC